>CANJSX010000021.1 GCA_947477055.1 Sphingomonadaceae bacterium
AAAGCGCTTGAACAGCACCGCCTTGCCTTCCATCACCGGCTTGGAGGCGAGCGCACCGAGATTGCCCATGCCGAGGATCGCCGTGCCGTTGGAGATCACGGCGACGAGATTGCCCGCACCGGCACCGCGACGCCGGGCGAATAGGCCAGGCTGAGGTCGCGCTGCGTCGCCATCGGCTTGCTGGCGATGATCTCGATTTTACCGGGCCGGATCGTCTTGTGATAAAACAGCGCCTCACGCTCGGTGAAACGGACGTTGCTCTCTTCGCGCGGGCTGTCTTCGGACACGGCTGATACTCCCAATCGTCCGATTCCCTAACCGAGCTTAGCGCTACGGGATAGGGGAAAGCTTCGATGCGAAGCTTCCCGAATCGTGGATTTCGCCCCACACTACTGCCGCTATGCACGGCACCGCCTCCACCACGTCGGTCACCCCGATGATGGCCCAGTATCTTGCGCTCAAGGCGCAGGCCGGGGATTGCCTGCTGTTCTACCGCATGGGCGACTTTTTCGAGCTGTTCTTCGACGATGCGCGGCATGCCGCGCAGGTGCTCGACATCGCCCTGACCAGCCGGGGCGAGCATGAAGGCGCGCCGATCCCGATGTGCGGCGTGCCGGTGCATGCGGCCGAAGGCTACCTCGCCCGGCTGATCAAGGCGGGCTGCCGCGTCGCCATTGCCGAACAGGTGGAGACGCCCGAGGAGGCGAAGAAGCGCGGGGGATCGAAGGCGCTGGTGGCGCGCGATATCGTGCGCTTCGTCACCGCCGGGACGCTGACCGAGGAAGCCCTGCTCGAACCGCGCCGCGCCAATGTGCTGGCGGCGGTATGCGAAGTGCGCGGCACCTGCGCCATCGCCGCCTGCGACATCTCGACCGGGCGAATGGAGCTGGAGGAATGCGCGCCCGACCGGCTCGGGGCGGCGCTGGCCCGGCTCGGGGCGAGCGAGCTGGTCGTGCCCGAGGGCTGGAACGCTGCGCCGGAGGAGGTGATCCCCCGGCCCGCGCGGGACTTTTCCAGCGACAATGGCGAAGTGCGACTCCGGGCGATCCACGGTGTCGCCACGCTCGATGGCTTCGGCCAGTTCTCCCGCCCGATGCTGGCAGCGGCAGCCGGGCTGATCGCCTATCTCGACCATGTCGGGCGAGGCAAGCTGCCGTTGCTGCTGCCCCCCGTCCCCCGGGCCGGCGAAGCCCATCTGGCGATGGACGAGGCGACCCGCGCCAGTCTCGAGATCCTCGCTTCCAGCCAAGGCGGGCGGCGCGGCAGCCTGATCGACGCGGTCGACCGCTGCGTCACCGGCGCCGGGGCGCGGGCGCTGGCCGAGGATCTCTCCGCCCCGCTGACCGACCGCGCGATGATCGAGGCGCGGCTCGACCTGGTGCAGTGGCTACATGATGACGCGCTGCTGCGCGACGACCTGCGCGCCGTGCTGCGCGCCATGCCCGATATCGGCCGTGCACTTGGCCGGGTCGTCGCCGGGCGCGGCTCCCCGCGCGATCTCGGTCAGCTACGCGACGGGCTGGGCGAAGCGCGGCGGATGCGTGATTACCTCTCGGGTCGGGCCGAGCGTCCGCCCCTGCTCGAGGCACTGCTCCCGGCAATGGGCGGGCATGGCGCGCTGGTCGATCACTTCACCCGCGCGCTGGTGCCCTCCCCGCCGACCGAGCGCAGCCAGGGCGGCTTCATCGCCGAGGGCTACGACCACGCGCTCGACGAGCTGCGCCGGATGGCCGGCAACGCCCGCCGCGCCATCGCCGCGCTGGAGGCGAAATACCGCGACGAGACGGGCATCGCCGCGCTCAAGATCCGCCACAATGGCGTGCTCGGCTATTTCATCGAGGTTCCGGCCAAGCATGCCGACCGGCTGATGACGCCCGACAGCGGCTTCACGCACCGCCAGACCATGGCCGGGGCAGTGCGCTTCAATGCGCTGGCCCTGCACGAGGAGGCGAGCCGGATCGCCGAAGCAGGCGGGCACGCGCTGGCCGCCGAAGAGGTGCATTTCGAAGAGCTGGTGGCGCTGGCCGTCGCCGCGCGCCACGCCAACGCCGCGACCGCCGATGCCGTCGCCCGGCTCGATGTGTCCGCCGGACAAGCCGAGCGCGCTGCCGAGGGCGGCTGGTGCCGGCCGCAGCTGGCCGAGGAGCCGGTGCTGGATATCGAGGGCGGCCGCCACCCGGTGGTCGAAACCGCGCTGGCGGCGAAGGGTGAGCGCTTTGTCGCCAATGATTGCCGGCTCTCGCCCAGCGACCGGCTGTGGCTGGTCGGCGGGCCGAACATGGGCGGCAAGTCGACCTTCCTGCGGCAAAACGCGCTGATCGTCATTCTCGCGCAGTCGGGTGGCTTTGTGCCCGCGCTCGGTGCCACTGTAGGGCTGGTCGACCGCCTGTTCAGCCGGGTCGGCGCCTCGGACAATCTCGCGCGGGGGCGCTCGACCTTCATGGTCGAGATGGTCGAAACCGCCGCGATCCTCGCCCAGGCCGGGGAGCGCAGCATGGTGATCCTCGACGAGGTCGGGCGCGGCACCTCAACCTACGACGGGCTGGCGCTGGCCTGGGCCGTGGCCGAGGCAGTGCACGGCGCAAACCGCAGCCGCTGCCTCTTCGCCACCCATTACCACGAGCTCGCCCGCCTGGCCGAGAGCTGCGAGGCGCTCTCGCTCCACCACGTCCGCGCCCGCGAATGGAAGGGCGATCTGGTCCTGCTGCACGAGGTCACCGATGGACCGGCGGAAAGCAGCTACGGCCTCGCCGTGGCCCGGCTGGCCGGGGTGCCGACGGGGGTGGTCGCCCGGGCCAAATCCGTGCTGCAGCGGCTGGAAAAGGGTCGGGCCGAGACCGGCGGACTCGCCGCGGGGCTGGGCGACCTGCCCCTGTTCGCCGCCGCATTCGACAGCCGCGACGAGCCCGAGGTCGACGCCCTGCGCCAGCGGCTCGAGGCGCTCGACATCGATGCCCTCTCCCCGCGCGAGGCGCTGGAACTGCTCTACGAGCTCAAGCGGACGGCAGCTTCGGGGTAATTCCTTAACGATCACGCGATAGACTATGCGCGATGTTCCGACCGAAACTGACCCAGGTTTTTGCCAGCCGTTGGAAGGCGGCAATGTGGGCTGCCAGCATCATGCTGACGGCCTATTGCACCGTCCCCAGTGCCGACGATACCGGGCAGTCGATCATTCCAGCGCCCGCACCGCCGGCCAAGCATGTCTCGCCATGGGCGCTGCCCGCGAAGAACTGAGGGGATCGCAGCATGAGCCAGTTCCTGTCCCGCGAAAAATGGATCGCCATCGCCTGCGTCTTGTCGATGCTGGGCACGGCAGCGATAATGGTCAGCCATGGCGGCGCGGACGAAAAGCTTGCGAATGCAACGCAGAAGGTCGTGGCCACTACCCCGAATGAGGTCGAGCTCGCCGCCCCATCGCAAGCCGACGAAAGCATGGTCGACGATCCCGAGGAAGCAGCGGAAGACGAGGCCGACGGCGTGGATACGGACAAACCGCCTCTGGTGAAGCAATCCCCCGCCCGCGAGGACACCACGGTCGAGGAATATTCTACCCGTTCCGGCTCGCGCCGGGCACCCACAGCACGTCGCCAACCCCCTGCGCGTTGATCGCACGAGCCAGCACGAACAGGTAATCCGACAGCCGGTTGACGAAGGCCAGCGCCGCCAGGTTCACCGCTTCCGCCGCCGCCAGCGCGACCATCGCCCGCTCCGCCCGCCGCACCGCCGCGCGCGCCACATGCAGCCGCGCCGCCGCCTCGCTGCCGCCGGGCAGGATGAAGCTGGTCAGCGGCGCCAGATCCTCGTTCAGTACGTCCATCGCGGCTTCGAGCCACTCCGCCTGCTCCGCCACGATCCGCAGAGTCATCGGCGTCGGGGCAAAGTCCTCGCCCGGCGTGGCGAGATCCGCGCCGAGATCGAACATATCGTTCTGGATCCGCGTTATCGCCGCCGCATGGGCATTGCCCGTCAGCGCAACCGCCGCCAGGCCGAGCGCCGAATTGGCCTCGTCGACCGCGCCGATCGCTTCCATCCGGGCATCATGCTTGGCCCGGCGCGAGCCGTCGACCAGCCCGGTGCTGCCGTCATCGCCGGTGCGGGTGTAGATCTTGTTGAGCTTGACCACCGGGCGCTAGTGGCGCGCGAAAGCAAGCGAGATGCCGATCACCAGGATGGCCAGCGCCTGATACTTGATCCGCGACCACATCATGCGGTTCTGCAGGAGCTGGAGCTCGGTGGCCCCGGTGCCGGGATCGCTGTCGGTGCCGGCATCCATGCTCTGCCGGAAAGCGTTAAGGCCGCGCAACAGGCTGATCAGCACCATGGCCATCAGTCCGACAATCAGAAATCCGAGGAAGTAGATCATGGCTCCCCGCTTACGCCTTCCGCCAGCGAAATGCCAGCGGGGAAGCGATGTGCACGCAACGCAGCGGCAAGTGCCAGACCGTCTTCTCCTGCCAGCCGCCGCTCGGCCAGCGAAGGCGAACCGTGCCGCTTGGCGAGCTTGCGCCCATCGCCTTCGACCAGCAGGCCATGATGGTGCCAGCGCGGCACCGGCAGGCCGAGCAGGGCCTGCAGCAGCCGGTGGATATGGCTCGCCTCGAACAAATCCGCACCGCGCGTTACCAGGGCGATGCCATCGGCCGCATCGTCCAGCGTGGCGGCGAGGTGATAGCTTGCCGGGGCCTCCTTGCGCAGCAGCACGATATCGCCGAAGCGCGCGGGATCGGCCCGCTGCGGCCCGGCCAGTGCGTCGATCCATTCGAGCGGACCCGCCCGGGAAACCGCTGCGGCCATATCGAGCCGCCAGGCCGCGCCATCGGGATCGACTTGCCGGCCCCGGCAGGTCCCGGGATAAACCGGACCATCCGGCCCCAGCTCGCCCGCAGCCGCCGCGATATCGGCCCGGGTGCAGCGGCAGGCGTAAAGCAAGCCCATCGCCTTGAGCCGCTGGCCCGCCCCGGTATAGCTCGCGAGCCGCTGCGACTGGTGCACCGCCACGCCGTCCCACTGGAGGCCAAGCCATTGCAGATCGGCGAGAAACTCCTCGACCAGCTCCGCCCGGCTGCGCGTCCCGTCGATGTCCTCGATCCGCAGCAGGAACTCGCCCCCCGCCGCTCGGGCCAGATCATGCGCAACGATCGCCGAGAAGGCATGGCCGAGATGGAGCGAGCCATTGGGGCTGGGAGCGAAGCGGGTGCGGATCATCCTGCGCGCTTGTCCTGTGGATTGCGCCACCATGCAAGGCTTCGCAGCGCTTGACGAGCACCGCCCCGGCATGCTGATTTGCCGTTCATGCGGTGTAATTGCTCTGTAACGTCTGCCTGCAACGAAAGGCCATGCTCAAGTCGGAGTTGATCGAGCGCGCGGCCCGGTTCCGCAGCGCCGTGGGGGATCCTTCCCGACATCTGTCCGATTGCCCGGCTCTGGTGCTCAATGCCGATTATACGCCGCTGGCCTATTACCCGCTGAGCATCTGGCCCTGGCAGACCGCGATCAAATCGGTGTTCCTCGAGCGGGTCGATATCGTCGCCAGCTATGAGCGGGTGGTCCACTCACCCAGCTGGACCATGCCGATCCCCTCGGTGATCGCGCTGCGGCAATATGTGAAGCCCAGCGAGTTTCCGGCCTTCACCCGCTTCAATCTATTCCTGCGCGACCGCTTCAGCTGCCAATATTGCGGCAGCCCGCACCAGCTGACCTTCGATCACGTCGTCCCGCGCCGGCTTGGCGGGCGGACCAGCTGGGACAACGTCGCCACCGCCTGCGCGCCCTGCAACATGCGCAAGGGCGGCCGCACCCCGGCCCAGGCGAGGATGCCGCTGCTGATCAAACCAATCCGCCCGACCAGCTGGCAACTCCAGGAACGCGGCCGCGGCTTCCCGCCGGGCTATCTCCACGAAACCTGGCGGGATTGGCTTTACTGGGATGTCGAGCTGGAGGGCTAACGCACCCCCGCCAGCGTCTTCTGCCGCCGCCGTTGCACCGATGACCCAAGCCCGATCGCCTCGCGGTATTTGGCGACCGTGCGCCGCGCCAGTTCGAAGCCCTTGGCCTTGAGCAGATCGACCAGCGTGTCGTCCGAGAGGATCGCCTTGGGGTCCTCGGCGTCGATCAGCTGCTTGATCGCCGCCTTGACCGATTCCGCGGATGCCCCGCCCTCGCCATCGACCGCGCCGACGCCCGAGGTGAAGAAATATTTGAGCTCAAAGGTGCCGCGAATGCACAGCAGATATTTGTTAGAGGTGACGCGGCTGACGGTGCTTTCGTGCATCTGGATCGCGTCGGCCACGGTGCGCAGCGTCAGCGGGCGGAGCTGCGAGACGCCGTGGCGAAAGAAGCCCTCCTGCTGGCGAACCAGCTCGGTCGCGACCTTGAGGATGGTTTTCTGGCGCTGGTCCAGCGCCTTGACCAGCCAGTTGGCATCGGCGAGCTTTTCCGAAAGCCAGCCGCGCGAGCTCTTGTCATCGCAGGCGCCGCGCATCTCGACATAGTAGCTGCGGTTGAGGATCAGCCGGGGCAGCGTCGCCTGGTTGAGGCTGACGTCCCAGCCGCCGTCGGCGCGCGGCAGGATCAGGATGTCGGGCGTCACCGCCTCGCCCCCGCCGCCGCCGAATTGCAGCCCGGGCTTGGGATCGTAGCCGCGCAGCTCGGCCAGCATGTCAGCGAAGTCCTCGTCGTCGACTCCGCACATGCGCCTCAGCCGGGCGAACTCGCCCCGCGCGACCAGGTCGAGATGCTCGATCAGCCGCGCCATCGCCGTATCGTGCCGGTCAGCCTCGCGGGCCTGCAGCGCGATGCATTCCGAGAGCGTGCGCGCGCCGACACCGGTCGGATCGAGGGACTGGATCAGCTCCAGCGCCGCTTCCGCCTCGACCAGCGGGATCGCCAGTTCGCCCGCGACCTCGCGCAGCGTCGCCGGCAGATAGCCCGCCTCGTCGAGCAGGCCGACGATATGGCGGGCGACAAAGGCCAGATGCGGATCGCGCGCCGCCGGGCTGATCTGCGCACCCAGATGCTCGGCCAGCGACTCCCCACCGGCAGCGCGGTTTTCGAGGTCCGGACCCTCCTCCCCGGCAAAGGAGGCAATTCCGGCGCCCCAGTCGAAGTCGCCCGGCTCGCGGTCGCGATCGAGCGCAGCGGGATCGATGTCGAGCGGACGGTCGTCCTCGGCCCGGCCTTCCGACACCAGCTGGTCGACCGGGGAGCTTTCCAGCGTGGTCCGCCTTAGCTCCTCGCCCGGCTCCACCGTTTCGGCGGGCGCGAGTGGAGCGGCCTCGCCCAGCTCGATCAGCGGGTTGCCTTCCAGCGCCTCGCCGATGAAGGCTTCGAGCTCAAGGTTGGAGAGCGCCAGCAGCTTGATCGCCTGCTGGAGCTGCGGCGTCATCACCAGCGATTGCGATTGCCGAAGATCGAGGCGGGGGCCTAGCGCCATTTTATGCGTGGTCCGGGCTCAACAGAGTTGAGCCCTCGCGCGGCACCGGCCCGCCGTCAGGCGGGGACAATGACTCACAGCGTGAAGCCCTCACCGAGGTAGAGCCTGCGAACGTTTTTGTCGGCGACGAGCGCTTCGGGGCTGCCGGCGAACAGCACCTGCCCGCCATAGATGATGCAGGCCCGGTCAACGATGTCGAGCGTTTCGCGGACATTGTGGTCGGTAATCAGCACGCCGATCCCGCGATCCTTGAGGTCGGTCACCAGATTGCGGATGTCAGCGATCGAGAGCGGGTCGATCCCGGCGAAGGGCTCGTCGAGCAGCATGATCGAAGGACGCGCGGCCAGCGCCCGGGCGATTTCGCAGCGCCGCCGCTCGCCGCCCGAAAGCGCCATCGCCGGGCTGTTGCGCAAGCGGGCGAGGCCGAATTCGTCGAGCAGCCGCTCCAGCTCCTGCGCCCGGAAATCCTCGTCCGGCTCCATCAGTTCGAGCACGCAGGCGATGTTCTGTTCCACCGTCATCCCGCGGAAAATCGAGGTTTCCTGGGGCAGATAGCCCAGCCCGAGGATCGCGCGGCGATACATCGGCAGCTTGGTGATATCGACCCCGTCGAGCAGGATGCGCCCGGTATCGGGCCGCACCAGCCCCATGATCGAATAGAAGCAAGTGGTCTTGCCGGCGCCATTGGGTCCGAGCAGGCCAAGCACTTCACCCTTGCCGACCGACAGCGAAATATCGCTCAGCACCGCGCGCTTGTCATAGCTCTTGGCGATCGACACCACTTCGAGCCCGCCCTGCGGGATCGGCTGGGATGCGCTAGTTACAGGGCGTTCGAGTTCGCTGGTTTCGGTCATCGTCTGGGCGATTTAAGTCCCGTCCGCGCAATCGGCAAGCGCACTTTGATCCATTTGGCAGGTTTCATGCATGGTGAGCATGGTGAGTGACCTGAATGCCACTGTTGACCATCCGGTTAACGCCGCTTGATCGTAATGCGATTCGGTGTTCTATTCGAACCAATAACAGGGGCAGGAGAGGCCTAATGGTAAATGCGTGGGGTCGCATTTTCGGCGCGTCGCATACGCAGCACAAGCCGCTCGATTGGCGCAAACGCATGAGCGACAACATCGCCTATGCCTTGCTCGTCTATACCGGCCTGCAGATCTTCGTGACGATGGGCGCGCTCCAGGGCGAAGGCGCATCGCTGCTGCCCTATTTCGCGCTGATCATGCTGGTGGCTGCGATCATTCCGGCCTGCCGACGCTTCGAGAAACGCTGGAATCGCCTCTCCGATGCCCAGGCCGCCGATCCCGAATTCGCCCCCTGGTTCCGGCATGACCGGCTGGTGCTGTGGCTCACCGCGATCGGCCTGCCGCTCGCCATCTCCAGCGTATTCAAGCTGCTTGGCCTGTTCTTTAGCTGACATTGCCCTGAGGGTCGCACCGGGCTAGACGCACCCCGCGCCGGCGGTTTCCACGCCGGGTAGGAGTGCGCCAAGAGATGCTCAGCCGTGAACAGGCGCAGGATCGGGCCGTCGCGCTGATCAATTGCGCGCGCCGCGCCGGGGCCGATGCGGCCGACGCCATCTACATCGCCGATATGTCGGAAAGTGTGCAGGTGCGGCTCGGCAAGCTCGAGGATGTCGAGCGCTCCGAAAGCGAGCACGTCGGCCTGCGGGTCTTCGTCGGCCGACGCTCAGCCAGCATCGGTTCGACCGACCTGTCAGACGCCGCGCTCGACGAACTGGCGCAGCGCGCTGTCGCCATGGCCAGCGCCGCGCCCGAGGACCCCTATGCCGGCCTCGCCCCGGAAGAACTGCTGCTGCGCAGCGCTCCGCCCGAACTCGATATCGCCGATCCGCAAGACTCCACCCCGCAGGAGCTGCGCGCCATTGCCGAGGCGACCGAGGATGCCGCACGCGCGGTGACCGGCGTCACCAATTCCGAAGGTGGCGGCGCCAGCAGCGGACGCAGCGTGGTCGCGCTGGCCACCAGCCACGGCTTTGCCGGCGGCTATGGCGGGACCAGCCGCGGCCTCTCGGCCAGCGTGATCGCCGGCGAAGGCGATGGCATGCAGCGCGATTATGGCTGGCGCTCGGCGCGTTACGGTTCGGACCTGCCTACGCCGGAGGAAATCGGCACGCTGGCCGGCACCCGTGCGGTCGCCCGGCTCAATCCCGGCAGGCTCAAGAGCGGGCCGCTACCGGTGGTGTTCGCCCCCCGCGTCGGCGGCTCACTGATCGGCCATCTCGTCGGCGCCATGGCCGGCAGCGCGATCGCCCGGCGCTCGAGCTTTCTGCTCGACCGGCTGGAGGAACAGCTGTTCGACAGCGCCCTGCGCATCATCGACGACCCGCACCGCCCGCGCGGGCTGCGCTCGCGCCCGTTCGACGGCGAAGGCCTGCCGACCGCGCGGCGCGCGCTGGTCGAGGGCGGACGGCTGACCGGCTGGCTGATGGACAGCGCCTCGGCCCGCCAGCTCGGCCTCGCTCCCTCCGGCCACGCCGCGCGCGGATCGAGCGGCGCCCCCGGCGTTTCGGCGACCAACCTCCATCTCGAAGCCGGCAGTGTCTCTCCGGCCGGGCTGATGGCCGACATCGCCGACGGGGTCTATGTCACCGAACTGATCGGCCACGGCGTCAACGCCGTAACCGGCGACTATTCGCGCGGCGCCTCTGGCGTGCGCATCGTCAACGGCGAACTCGCCGGACCGGTCGCGGAATTCACCGTGGCGGGCAACCTGATCGACATGTTCCGCGGCCTGACCCCGGCCAACGACCTCGAATGGCACCGCTCGATCAATGTGCCGACGATCCGGGTCGACGGGATGACGGTGGCGGGGGATTAGAAGAGCGCTGCAGGTCGCGGCTCCGCATTCTCCCCTCCCGCTTGCGGGAGGGGTCGGGAGAGGGCGTGTTATAGTCTGCCCCGAACAGGCGTCAGGCCCCGCATCATCGTTCGTGTCGAGCGTAGTCGAGACACCATACACAGCGCCCCCGTGTCTCGACTGCGCTCGACACGAACGGAGGTGGGTGCAGGAGTAGAGGAGCAAGCCCCCCCCTAGCCCCTCCCGCACGCGGGAGGGGAAGTAGCTGAGCTTCGTGGCTTCGCCGAAGCGCCTTTTACTTCGCCGCCTTCGCCCGCTCGATCGCTTCCAGCACGATCCGCTTGGCGTCCTCGGCATCGCCCCACTTGCCGATGCGGACCCACTTCTCGGGTTCGAGATCCTTGTAGTGGGTGAAGAAGTGCTCGATCTGCTGGAGCACGATCGAGGGCAAGTCCTTGTTCTCGCCGATGTCGGAATAATAGGGGAATGTCGAATCGACGGGGACGCAGATCAGCTTCTCGTCGCCGCCGGCTTCGTCTTCCAGATTGAGTACGCCGATCGGCCGGGCGCGGACGACGCAGCCGGGGACGAAGGGCGAGCGCGCGATCACCAGCGCGTCGAGCGGATCGCCATCGGGCGATAGCGTGTGCGGCACGAAGCCGTAGTTCGCCGGATAGCGCATTGGGGTGTGCAGGATGCGATCGACGAACAGCGCGCCGGACAGCTTGTCGAACTCGTATTTCACAGGTTCGCCGCCCACGGGCACTTCGATGATGACGTTTAGGCTCTCGGGCGGATTGGCGCCGACGGGGATAAGATCGATGTTCATGACGCGGCGCCCCTAGCCCGGTTCATGCTGCACTGCAACGCGAATGAGCCGAATTGCCAAGGGTTTGGGCTGATGATACCATTTGTTATAAAAACAAGTGGAGAGAGCCATGCATGTAGGCTTTGCTACCGGATTCGCGCATCAGCGCGGCCGCGATTATCCCGATGCACAATTCATCCGCGAGGAAGTGGAGAACTGCGTCCTCGCCGAGGAGCTGGGCTATGATTCGGTGTGGATCACCGAGCACCACTTCACCAATTATTCGATGTCGAACGATCCGCTGCAGCTGCTCTCCTACATCGCCGGGCGGACCAAGCGGGTGAAGCTCGGTACGCAGGTGATCATCGCCCCCTGGCGCGATCCGGTGCGGCTGGCCGAGGCGATCATCAATCTCGACATCATGTCGAACGGCCGCGCCCTGCTCGGCTTCGGCGGCGGGCTTTCGCCGATGGAGTTCGAAGGGCTGCGGATCGACCAGAACAAGTCGCGCGCGCTCTACACCGAGGTGCTCGACCTGGTGATCCCGGCGATCGAGACCGGGGTGATCGAAGGCGGCGAGATCTTCCAGCAGCCCCGGCGCGAGCTGCGCCCCGGGCCGATGAGGAGCTTTGCCGGCCGCAAGTTCTGCGGCTCGCTTTCAGGCACCTCGATGCGCTCGGCGGCGAAGCACGGCTTCGGAAACATGGTGCTGATGCTGCCTCAACGCGGCAAAGCGCCGCCGCCCGATCTCTACACCAGCGTCTGGCAGGAAGTGCACGGGCCGGGCAGCCTGCCCCCGCAGCCCATCGTTTCGGGCAATTACTTCGTCGATGAAAGCGCCGACCGCGCGCTTGAGATCGGCTCGCGCTATCTTGCCAACACCATGCGCGGGGCGATCCACAACTACTGTCTCTCGGTAAAGGGCGCTTTCGACAACATCACTGGCTACGAGAGCTACGACAAGATGTATGTCGCGCCCGAAAATGTCGACGAATACGTCGCGCAGTTCGGCAAGAATGTCGTCGCCGGCACGCCGCAGATGATGATCGAGCGGATGGAGGAGCTAAAGGCGATCTACCAGCCGCAGGCCTTCTTCCCCCACGTCTACTTCGGCGGGATGCCGCAGGAAGAAGCGCTGCGCTCGATGCGGATGTTCGCGGCCGAGGTCATGCCCGAGGTCAAGAGCTGGCACGCCGAGGTCTCGATAGACGACCGTTTCCTCGAAGCGGCGGAGTAAGCCGCTCCGCTACTTCTCCCCCGCGCGCGCCAGCACCAGCGCGGCGGCGATCAGGGCCATGCCCGCCAGGTCCATCGCGCCCAACGTCTCGCCGAAGCTGAGCCAACCGGCCAGCGCGGCGATTGCCGGCTGGGTCAGCAGGGCCAGGCCGATCACCAGCGGGCGGAAGTGGCGCAGCGAATAGACCAGCAGCCCCTGCCCCAGTAGCTGGCTGCCAAAGGCTAGCGCCAGCAGCGGGCGCCAGTCATGCGGCCAGACCGGCTCGCCCAGCGCCAGCGCGATGGCGAGGACAGGCAGAGCACTGGCCGCGCTGGTCAGCGCCAGCAAGCTCCAGCCGCCGAGCCTGCCCCGTGCATCCTGCAGGATCAGGATGTAGCCAGCGTAAAACAGCCCGGCGAGCAGGCACAGCGCGTCGCCGGCGAGGGTGGCAGTGCCGATTTCGAGGCTGCGCCCCATCAGAATCGCAGTGCCGGCCAGCGCGGCGGCGAATGCGGCCCATTCGGCGATGCGCGGGGCTCGGCGCAGGGCGATCAGCCCCCAGGCCATCAGCACGATGCTGCCCGAATTGCCGAACACTGTGGCGTTGCTCAGCTTGGTATGGCCGATCCCTAGGTGCCAGCTCGCCAGATCGAACGCGAACAGCAGCCCGGCCGCACCCAGCGCCAACATCGTCCGCCGCGGCAGGCCGGTTAGCGGTTCGCCCCGCACCCGCGCCAGCAGCGCGAGGAAGGGCAAGGCCAACGCCAGCCGCCAGAACCCGGCGGAAACCGGCCCGCTGTCGGCCAGCCGCACCGACCAGGCCCCCAGCGCCAGCGCAGCGTTACCCAGCAGCAGCGCCGCGACATGGCTGGCGCTCCAGCTTTTGTTGGCATCATCAGCGGGATTGACCATGGCCCGCCCTAGCCGCAAATCATGGGGCTACGCACCAGATATTCATATTCCCGCGCGCGGAAGCCAGCATGCATGATTCGTTGTTCACTCCCGTAACGCTCGGCGCGATCGAAGCGCGCAACCGGATCGCGCTGGCGCCGATGACGCGCGGCCGCTCCGACGAGAGCGGCATGCCCAACGCGCTGATGGCGGACTATTACGCCCAGCGCGCCGGAGCGGGGCTTATCATCACCGAGGCGACCTCGATCAGCACCCAGGGCCACGGCTGGCCCAATGCGCCAGGCATCTGGCACGACGCCCATGCCGAGGGCTGGAAGCCGGTGACGGAGGAGGTGCACGCGGCCGGCGGCAAGATCGTGCTGCAGCTCTGGCACATGGGCCGGATCGTCAGCTCGGCCATGCTGGGCGGCGAGCCGCCGCTATCGGCGTCTGCCACGCAGGCTCCGGGGGAGGCGTGGACCTACAGCGGTAAGCAACGCTACGACCTTGCCCGGCCGATGACGAAGCACGAGATCGCGAAGACGATCGCGGACTATGCCGCCGCGGGACGGCGCGCGCTGAATGCCGGGTTCGACGGGGTCCAGCTTCATGGCGCCAACGGCTACCTGATCGACCAGTTTCTGCGCGACGGCACGAACCAGCGCACAGATGAATACGGCGACTCGGTCCAGAACCGCTGCCGCTTGCTGCGCGAAGTGCTCGAGGCGCTGGTTGCCGAATGCGGGGCCGGGCGCGTTTCGGTGCGCTATTCGCCCAACGACGGAATCCAAGGCTGCGTGGATTCCGATCCCGACGCACTGTTCGCCGAGGCGGCCCGGGTCGCTCAGGCGCTGGAGCTCGGCTTCGTCGAGCTGCGCGATCCGGGCGCGGACGGCACCTTTGGCAAAGCGGAAGGCGTCAAACGCAGTCCGCTGGTCCGCTCGATCTACACCGGCCCGCTGATGCTCAACGCCGATTACGACGCCGCCCGCGCCGAGGCGGACATCGTCGCCGGGCGCTGCGACGCGGTCAGCTTCGGCCGGCCCTACATCACCAACCCGGATCTCGCCGAACGCATCCGCAGCGGCGCGCCGCTCGCCCCCAATGCCGATCAGGGCAATTCTTGGTATACCCGCGGCGCAGAGGGCTACACGGACTATCCGGCCATGGCACATGTCTGAGAGAGGGGAGCAGCAGATCGTGCAATACCGCAGCTGGCTATTCGTGCCCGCCGACAGCGAGAAGAAGCTCGCCCGGGCCAGTTCCACCGGCGCCGATGTGATCATCCTCGATCTCGAGGATTCGGTCGCGCTGCAGCACAAGTTCATCGCCCGTCCACTCGCCACCGAATGGCTGCGCGCGCACCGCACGCAGATCACCGCCGGCCGGCCAATCGGGCGCTGGGTGCGGATCAACGCGCTCGACACCAATCTGTGGCGTGATGACCTCATCCCGGTGATGGCCGGGGCGCCGGACGGGATCATGCTGCCCAAGGCGGCGGGTCCGGCGGCGGTCCAGCAGCTTGGCGCCGAGATCTACGAGCTGGAACAGCGCAACGGGGTGCCGACCGGATCGACCCGGATCCTCCCGCTGGTCTCGGAAACGCCGCTCTCCGCGCTGGGCATCACCGCCTATGCCGAAGCGACGGCACCACGGCTCGCCGGGCTGACCTGGGGAGCGGAAGACCTCTCCGCCGCGATGGGCGCCACGCGGCGCACCGATGAGGCCGGCAACTGGACCCAACTGGACCGATGCCTTCCGCTTCATCCGCGCGCAACTGCTGCTCACCGCCCATGCCCGCGGGGTCATGGCGATTGACACGCTGCAGGCCGACTACTCCGACCCAGAGGGCCTGCGCCGCGTGGCCGAGGCCTCGCACGCCGATGGCTTTTCCGGGATGCTCGCGATCCATCCGGCGCAGGTCCCGGTGATCAACGCCGCCTTCTCGCCCAGCGAGCATGACATCGCCGAGGCCCGGGCCATCGTCACCGCCTTCGCCGCCAACCCCGACGCCGGAACCCTGCAGATCAATTCGCGGATGATCGACCGGCCGCACCTCAAGCTGGCGAAGCGGGTGCTCGGCCTGGAAAGTTAGTTCGCCAGGGCAGCGTTTCCGGCAAGAAAATTGCGAAGCTCGATTCTATCGAGTCAAGGCACCGCAATGGCTGTCCACGGACAAAAATTTTTTCACAGATTCACTTTGACTCTTGCGCGCCGCACCACTGCCCGGTTTCCCGCGCGTCGCTGCCTCACGCGCACTGGATAAGCCCGGCACAGCAGCGCCTCGGCATGGTTAGCGCACATTTACCCTCTTGCGCCGGAATCTAGTTGAGGCACTATTGATGGTGGTCCGGCAATTGGGGGGACCCACTAGACCTAGATTCAGCCCTTTCCCGCGCTTCGGCGTGGAAGGGCTGATTCGGGGTCGGTGGAGAAGCCCATAAGCCGGGGATCGGAGACAAACCGGGAGACAAAATATTCTCCTTTTGTTTCCCGATCTGGTAGATGGGGCGCTTGCCCGCCGATTCGAACGAATGCGGAACATATTTGGGGGCTGAAGGTCGTGGATTTCAGAAACGGTAGCGAGTCGGAAGTGCAATCGAGTGATGTGGACATGTTCGCGGGGGCCGAAGCACCAATTGCGAAAACAGGGACGGAGGCGGGCGAGCGCCCGGCGATCGGGATGACGGAAAAGCTTGATGCAGGTTCGGCCGAACTTGTCGAACAACTCGGGAGCGAGGCACTCGCCAGCGCGGTCAAGGCCATAGCCAAAAGCCCGAAGCCGGAAGACGATACTAAGACGGTCCAGCCGCGCCGCTTCGCGATCGAGACCGATCATGCCCGCGATGCGCTGCTGACCGACTTCGGCAAGGACACGCTCGACGATCGCTACCTGCTCCCCGGCGAGAAGTATCAGGATCTCTTCGCCCGCGTCGCCGATGCCTATGCCGATGACGAGGCGCATGCCCAGCGGCTCTATGACTACATCTCGCAGCTGTGGTTCATGCCGGCCACCCCGGTGCTCTCCAACGGCGGCACTGGGCGCGGCCTACCGATCAGCTGCTACCTCAATTCGGTCGATGACAGCCTTGAGGCCATCGTCGGCACTTGGAACGAGAACGTCTGGCTCGCCTCGCGCGGCGGCGGGATCGGCACCTATTGGGGCAAGGTTCGCGGGATCGGCGAGCCGGTCGGGCTGAACGGCAAGACCAGCGGCATCATCCCTTTCGTGCGGGTGATGGACAGCCTCACCCTCGCCATCTCGCAGGGCTCGCTGCGCCGCGGTTCGGCCGCCTGCTACCTCGACGTCGCCCATCCCGAGATCGAGGAGTTCCTCGAAATCCGCAAGCCGTCGGGCGATTTCAACCGCAAGGCGCTGAACCTCCACCACGGCGTGCTGCTCACCGACGAATTCATGGAAGCGGTCCGCGACGGGGCCGAATTCATGCTCCGCAGCCCCAAGGACGGCTCGGTGCGCGGCAAGGTCGATGCCCGCTCGCTGTTCCAGAAGCTGGTCGAGACCCGCCTCGCTACGGGTGAGCCCTATATCGTCTTCTCCGACACGGTGAACCGGATGATGCCAAAGCATCACCGCGATCTCGGGCTCAAGGTTTCGACCTCGAACCTCTGCTCGGAAATCACCCTGCCGACCGGCCGCGACCACCTCGGCAATGATCGCACCGCAGTGTGCTGCCTCTCCTCGCTCAATCTCGAGACCTGGGAGCAGTGGCAGGGTGACGACCGCTTCATCGAGGACGTGCTGCGCTTCCTCGACAATGTGCTGCAGGACTATATCGACCGCGCGCCGGACGAGATGGCCCGCGCCAAATACTCGGCGATGCGCGAGCGCTCGGTCGGCATGGGGGTGATGGGCTTCCATTCCTTCCTGCAGATGAAGGGCATCGGATTCGAGACGGCCATGGCCAAGGCCATGAACCTCAAGATGTTCAAGCACATCGCCGCCAAGGCCGAAGAGGCCAGCCTGATGCTCGCGCAGGAACGCGGTGCCTGCCCGGATGCCGCCGACATGGGGGTGATGCAGCGCTTCTCCTGCAAGATGGCGATCGCGCCGACCGCCTCGATAAGCATCATTTGCGGGGGCACCTCGGCCTGCATCGAGCCGATCCCGGCGAATATCTACACCCACAAGACGCTCTCGGGCAGCTTCGTGGTCAAGAACCCCTATCTCGAAAAGCTGCTCGCCGCGAAGAGCAAGGATTCCACCAATGTGTGGAACTCGATTCTCGAGCATGGCGGCTCGGTCCAGCATCTCGATTTCCTCTCGCCGGAGGAAAAGGCGGTCTACAAGACCAGCTTCGAGATCGACCAGCGCTGGCTGCTCGAATTCGCCGCGGATCGCACCCCCTTCATCGATCAGGCGCAGTCCCTGAACCTCTACATCCCCGCCGATGTCGACAAGTGGGACCTGATGATGCTGCACTTCCAGGCCTGGGAAAAGGGCATCAAATCGCTCTACTACCTGCGCTCGAAAAGCGTGCAGCGCGCGGGCTTCGCCGGCGGAGTGGAAGCAGACAACACCGCGATCGCACCCGTGATCGAACTCGCCGCGCCGACGGATTACGAGGAATGCCTCGCCTGCCAGTGAGGCACCGATAATGGCGGGCTGGCAGGTTGCCCTGTTGCTCATCGCTGGCGTGGTAGCCGTTGGCTGGCTTGCCTTCGACACCGTCCGATTCCTCGGGATGTTCGTCGCGCCGGATCAGCATGATACCGACGCGATTGAAGCCAGGTATGGCAAGGATACACCCGAAGCGAGCGCGGCGCTTGCTCGCCGGTTCGGGCGCAACCGCCATTGGCGCGATGCCGCAGCCGGGGTCGCGGGGATTGTCGGCTTGGTGATGACTTACTGGACTTTCTTCGAATGAACGCTGATCCGCTCGATACACCCTGCGACAATTCCTCCCCTTGCGCTTTCCGCTCAGCTTTGCTTGGTGTTGCGAGGCATTCGCAATAAGGATCTTACTACATGCGCAAGTGGCACCGTTGGCTTTCGGTCTTTTTCGGCGTGTTCATGCTGTGGATCGCGGTGACCGGGGTGGCGAGCCAGATCGTCCCGATCGTCCAGCGCGGCGGGTTCGAGGACGAGGCGGCCGAGCGCGGCAAGGCGCTGGTTCCTCCGGCTCAGGCCCATGAGGAGGACGAAGCGCCCGCCAAGGCTACCGTCACTCCGGCGGCAACGCCCGCACCCTTCGTCTGCCCGGAAACCATGATCTGCCGCCCCAAGCCGCCGGGCGGACGCAGCATCGTCGGGCTGCTGCACCACCTCCATTCGGGAGAGATCTTTGGCCCGCTCGGCGTGGTAATCTCGATCCTCACCGGGCTCTCGCTGATCTTCTTCAGTTTTTCAGGACTGTGGCTATACATCCACATGTGGCGCCAACGCCGCGCGCGCAAAGCAATCCCGAGGTGGTTCTGGAAATGACCGATAGTGCAGCTCTTCCCCCGCTTCGCCGGGTCGTTACCGGCCTCGATGCAGCGGGAAAGAGCTGCGTGTTGATTGACGGTCCGCCGCGCGCCCCGGCGATGGGCGGCGGCGGGCTGATCTGGCGCACCGAGACGATCCCGGCCGACAATTCCTCAGCCTAGGACTGCCCTAGCGACGAGGTTACCTTCGAGCTGATGCACACCCCCGGCAGCCTGTTCATGGTCGGCGATTTCGCCCCCGGGCGGCGCACTATCATGCATGCCACCGACACGATCGACTATATCGTGATGATGGCGGGCGAGGTCGTGCTCGAGCTGGAAAGCGGCGAGACGATCCTGCGGGCCGGCGATGTTTCGGTGGATCGCGGCGTGGTCCACGCCTGGCGCAACGACGGCGACCAGACCGCGCGGATCGCCTTCATCATCGTGCCTGCGCATCCGGTCGGCGCGGGCCGCACGGTCTGAGCGCGGCCGGCTAGCGGCCATGACCAGAAGTCCACGCCTCGGCCAACGCCTCGGAGTCGTCGTCCTCACCTTCCGCGCTGCGGACGTGATCGCCGAATGCCTCGCCAGCCTCTTCGCCAGCACCGGGGTCGAACTCAGCGTGGTGGTGGTCGACAATGACTCCCCCGATGGGAGCCTCGCCGCCGCGCGTGACTGGGCCAGCGGCGCGGTGCCGTTCGTGCGGCCCGCGAACAGCCCGCTCTCCGGCATTGCCGCCGCACCGGTGCCGATTGCCTTCGAGGAGCGCGCAGCAGGCGATTTCTCCGCACCGCGCGCACCCCTCACCCTCATCCAGTCGGGCATCAACGGCGGCTTCGCGCGCGGGATCAACCTCGGGCTGAAAATCCTGCAGGCCGATCCGGGGATCGAGCTGTTCTGGATCCTCAACCCCGATGCCGCCCCGCCGCCCGAGGCCGCTGCCAAGTTGGCGGAATGTGCGGCGCAAGGCCCCTTCGGCCTGATCGCCTCACGCCTGCGCTTCTACGAAGAGCCGGACCGCATCCAGAACGACGGGCTGCGGCTCGACCGGCGCTTTGGCGTGTGCCATGCGGTGAGCATGGGCCAGCCGGCAACCACGCCCTACCCCGCCGCCGGCGCGGTGGAATTCCCCAGCGGCGCCAGCATGCTCGCCTCGCGCGCCATGCTCGAGCAGGCCGGACTGCTGCATGAGGATTATTTCCTCTATTACGAAGAGGCTGACTGGGGCGCGCGGACGGGCGGCCTGCCGGTGCGCTTCGCCGCCGGGGCCGAGGTTTATCATCACGGCGGCACGGCGATCGGCACCGGCTCGGTCCACCGCGCCCCCTCGCCGCTCTCGGCCTATTTCAACTACCGCAACCGCGCGCGTTTCGTGGCGAAATTCCTGCCGCGCAGCCTGCCCGCGATGCGGCTGCATGCCTGCGCCAAGGCCGCGCAGATGCTGCTCAAGGGCCATCTGCCGCAGGCCCATGCGATCCTCGCCGGCACCTTCGATCTCGCCCCCCCGGCGGCGGTGCGGGCGATCTTTCCCGATCCTGCCGTGCAGGCACTGGCCTTCGGCAAGCGGGCATGAGCGAAGCTTCTGTGATCCTCAACTTCCACGGCATCGGCACGCCGCATGCCGGGGTCGACGCGGCCGAGCGGCCCTACTGGATCAGTCGCGAGTTCTTCACCGACATCCTCGACCTAGTGGCGGGTCGTCCGCAAGTCGGCTGGACCTTCGACGACGGCAATGCTTCCGATCTTGAGGCCGCCGCGATGCTCGAAGCACGCGGGCTGAACGGCGAGTTCTTCGTGCTCGCGGGGCGCTTCGGGCCGGAGCATTACCTGACCCGCAATCGCAGCTCGATCCGCAGCGGCATGACGCTGGGACAGGTCGCTGCGATCCTCGACGGGCGCGAGCCGGCGCTGAAAACACTCCGCCGCATGGCCTCCACCTTCGTGCGGCGGAACCTGCGATGAGCGCCGACGAGCCCGGCCTGCTCAAGCGGCTGTGGACCCGGCTGTGGCTGCGCCGCGCCAGCTTTTCGGCCCGTTATGGCGACCTCGAGCAGCTCTATAAAGTGCGCGATCCCTGGAACCTGCTGACCCCGCGCGAACAGGCGCGCTTTGCGGCGACCAATGCGCTGGTGGCAAAGCTCGCCCCCGCCACCCTGCTCGAGATCGGCAGCGGCGAGGGCGCGCAGACGCATTGGCTGCAGCAGGTCGCGGGGCATGTCACCGGGATCGAGGTCAGCGCTGCGGCGGTGGCCCGGGCGAAGCAGGCCTGCCCCGGGGCGGAGTTCCACGAAGGCCGGGCCGAGGATGCGGCGCGGCTGCTGGCGGGACGGCACTTCGATCTCGTGACCGCCTTCGAGGTGCTCTACTACGCTGCCGACGTGCCGGTGGTGCTCGCCGGATTGCAGGGGCTGGGCGAGCGCCTGCTCGTCACCGCCTACCGCCGCCGCGCCGAGCAATTGCGCCCGCATTTCACCGGCCAGCCCGGCTGGCGCCAGCTCGAGGATATCTCCGCCGAGGGGACCGAGTGGGAAGTCTGGCTGTGGGAGCGCGAGCGCGGCTAACGCACCGCGTGGACCTGGTCCCAATCGTGATCGGCCTTGCTGAAGTGCCACTCCGCCCCATGCGCGGCGAAGCGCGCCATCACCGCCGCATCGGCGCTGACCACGGTCGGGTAGTGGCGGCGCAGGGTGCGCAGGCCGGCGGCGCGGTAGGCGGCGAGGAATTCCGGGCGCGAGGCACCGGCGACGATCGCCTCGCACTGCCCCTCCATCCGCGCCACGGCATGGGCGGCGAGCGCGGCGAGGGTTTCGGCATCGGCGGGATCAGCCAGCAGCTCGACCACGGTGCCGACCCCCAGCTCACGTTCCAGCGGCAGGCGCCAGGCGACCAGCCCGATGGTCTCCCCATTCCGCACCCGCCGGGCGAAGCGATAGGCGAGGTCCGGCGCGGAAAACCGCCAGCCGCAGAATTCCGGCGAACGGTCGAACAGTGCGGGCAGGCTGGCGCGCATCTGCTCCCACAGTGCCGCCACTTCCCCGGGCTCCCACGCGGACACATCCTCGATCCCCTCGCCGAGCGCAGGCAAGCGAGCAAAGCCGCGCCACACCGGGCCGATGATCCCGCTCGCCAGCGAAAGCAGCGCCGGGCCGACCCCGCTCGCGGCAAAAGCCCGCCCCGCCCCGCGCAGCCAGCCACGCCGATCGGTCCGCTCGACCAGCAGCGCCGAAGCCGTCGCCGGCGAGAGCCGCCGCAGTCGCACCAGCTGCTCGACCGGGCCGAGCGTGACGCAGCCCGCCTTCTCCGCAATCCGCCGCGTCGCGTCGGCCATGGTCAGGGTGACGAGGGTGTGCCCGGCATCGCGCATCGCCGCGTGGATGCGGTGGCCGAGGCCGCAGCCGCGGTGCTCGGGACCGACCATCACATCGACGATTTACCCCGCCTCCAGCACC
>CANJSX010000022.1 GCA_947477055.1 Sphingomonadaceae bacterium
GGACGAGAAGCGCTTTTCGCTGGTCTACAAGACCCATCCGCTGCCGGTCGATCGGATCGCGCTGCTCGACCAGTCAATGGGCACACGGCTCGATGCGCTCCAGACCGTGGTGGAGGACTTGCCGAGCTTCGTCGCACTGCGTGCGCCGCCCAAGCCGGTGGTCCAGCCGGCAGCGACGACCCCGCGTTCGCGCGGGCGACGGCGCAACTGACGGGCACAAAAAAGGGGCGCAGCCTGCGCTGCACCCCTCTTGTTGTTGGCGGGCCGATTACCAGCGCATCGGGGGCGGGCCCCATTCTTCCAGCGGCGCCTTGAGATTGAACAGGCGCCGGGCATTGCCGCCCAGCACCAGAACCTTCTGCTCGTGGGTCAGGTGGGCCGAATGCAGCAGGTAGTTGAGGTTCTCACCATAGGTGATGCCGCGGCGGCGCGGACGCTCGCCCTTGGGCAGATTGGCGCTGCGCAGGCGGGTGTAATCGCTGCCCCACATGATCCGCTCATAGCCGAAGGCGTTGAACATGCGGTTGAAGTTCGGCCAGAGGTCCTCATAGGGATAGTTCTGTTCCGAAAGCAGCGGCCCGCCGCAGAGCTTCACGTAGACGTTGGGATACTTCGCCAGCGCTAGCAGATCCTCGAACGGGCCCCAGCTCATCGCCTCGGGCGGCGAGACCGGGTGCTGCGCGACACCGATGTGGTCGATGATCAGCGTGAGCTCTGGGTGACGCTCGGCAATCACCGCCATGTTGGCGCAGCCGCCGTGGGTGGAATTGAAGATCGGCAGGCCGACTTCGGCGGCGGTCGCGTAGATCGGATCGAACACGCCGGCAGCGAATTCGGGGCGCATCACCGCATTGATGAAATCGCCGACCAGCGCCCGGCCTGCGACCATCGCGGGATGGGCCTTCACGCGGCGTACTTCGGCAGCGAGATCGCCGGTCAGCGGCATGAAGGTGTGGACGCCCGGGAAACGGCCGGGGAAGCGTTCATGCGCGACTTCGATGAAGTTGTCGGTGGTGACGGCCAGCGCGATGTCGACGCCGATCGCGTCCATCGCCTCGCGGGCCAGCTCGACCTGCCACAGCGCGAGCTGCTTCATGTTGGCTTCGTCAAGCGGCTTGCCCGGCCAGGGCTCGTGGATCTGGACGTCGACGACTTCAATGGATTCGATGGTGTTGCTCATAGGGTCCTCGTTGGAAAGGGTGATGAATCAATTAGGGAAGTCGCGTTTTGCGCGCTCGACCGAGCGGGCATAGGGCTTCAACCCCTGGCCGATCACGAACAGTGAGATCGTCCCCATTATGATGGCGTTGAGCGCCATGGAATATTTCAGCGCAGCTTCGTCGCGGAACAGATAATCGGTGAACAGCGCCACAATCAGCGGGCTCAGGCCAAAGGCGATGACGTGGTTGCTGAACTGTGTCAGCGCACCGATCTGGCCGCGCATGTGATTGGGCGTGATCACCTGAAAGGCTGCGACGCTCGGTCCAAAGCCGATCATTCCGACGAAGCCAATCAGGGCATTGCAACTGATCATGAGGTAGGGGTTGGGTATCAGCGGAGAAATTATCATCAGCGGAACAGTGGCGAGGGTGCCGTAGAACACGATCCGCAGGTTTGCGTCATTGCGCCCGCTGCGGGTCCAGATCTCCGACACCTTGGCACCAAGCATCAGCGCAATCGGCGAGACGATGATCGCGACCGTGCCGGTTACCATGCCGATCTTGGCGAGCGGCCAGTGGAATTCGCGATATATCAGCGTGGAATTCCAGCTGAGGGGTACCGCCAGGAGCATGGCTTTGATGGCCATTCCTCCAACTGTTGCCAGATAGCTGCGCCAGTCATCCATGATCCATTTGGCAGTTTCCTTAACGGGAACCTTCTGCGCTGCCTGGCCGATTGGCAGGCCGCGGCGGGGCGGCTCACGCGTTGTCATTACTGCCAGTGCCCAGATCAGGCCCGGCGCACCGACGATGATGAAGGTCCATTGCCAGGGTCGGATCACCCCGAGTCCGGCAATTTCCATTGGCGGCAGACCGGATGTCAGCTGCAGCACCGCGCCGCCCATGAACAGGGCAAGGCCCGTCCCGATCGTTGCGCCCATGCCCATGGTGGCGGTGGCGAAGGCGATTTTCTCGGGCGGCCAGTAATCGGCGGCAATCGACCACGCGGCGGGTCCATAGCCGGATTCGCCCGCTCCGATCCCCATGCGCGCAATGACCAGGCTGGGAAAGCCTTGAGCTCCGCCGCAGGCGACGGTGCTGAAGCTCCAGAAGGCGATTGACCAGGCGATCAGGTTCTTGCGGATGCCGCTGTCCGCCATGCGGCCAAGCACGATTCCCGCGGCACCGTACGGCAAGGAAAAGGCCGCTCCCATGAGGAGGGCGGCCTGCGTGTCGGAAATCCCGAAATCTTCCTTCACCGGCACGATCAGCAGTGACAGCACCGTGCGATCGAGCACCGTGAACAGGACCACGATGGTCATCACGAAGAGCGAATAATTGGCATCCTTGCGCGGAGGCCAGGCAATTGCGCCTTCGCCGCCATCTCCAGCCGGCGCCTTTGCGCCAGTCACACGGTCAGACATTGCATCTCCGCTCATTCAGGCTTCGGCTGGCTTTCTGGCGACCAATCCCGAAATCAATCCTGCAAGCCCCGACGCTCGCACAAGACCCTGCCGAGGGCTTGCTTTCGCAGGAAGTCGGATAGTCCATTCCCGGAAGCCTGAAAAAAATTTACGAGTTAAGCAATATCTGATTGCGAAGGGACCCCGTCCTTCAGGCCGCCATCAGCTCGTGATTGCGATAATCGCGCGCCGAACAGCCAAACTTGCTCTTGAAGCTGCGGGCAAAATGCGGGGCGGAATTGAAGCCCCAGCTGAACGCGATCGAGGTGATCGAATGACGCCGCCAGCGCGCATCGCGCAACTGCGCCGCACATTCTTCCAGCCGACGGCGCAGAATGTAGGCCGAGGGTGATTCGTTGCTGACCTCGAAAATCATCCGCAGATAGCGATCCGACAGATGCAGGTGCCGCGCGATGAACGAGGGGCACAGTTCCGGATTGCGCAGGTTCTCTTCGATGAAAAGCTTAACCTTGCAATAGCGCCGATACATCACCGCCGACGAGGAATCCTTGTCGTCCATCAGCGGCATGTACGATGTGACCAGCACTTCGAGCAGGTGCCTGCCGGCGCGTTCGCACGTTTCGGGTGCGAGCTTGCTGATGTCCTTTTCGGTTAGGTCTCGCGCCATCGCGGATGCCGTCGAGGCCAGGCCTTCGTCATGTTGCAGTCGCCGTCCGCAGAGCATTTCAGGTGACGGCAGGGTGCCGTCGACCAGGTTGCTCGGAACGCGGAACATGATGATTTCGCTCGGTCCGTCGAGCCGCAGGTCATACAGCGCGCTGTTGTTGCACAGCGTGAAGTCGCCTTCCTCCAGCTCGATCATATTGCCATAATGGCTGAAGGCGCTGTGCCCGCGCACCTGGTGAATGAAGGTCAGCATGCGATTTTGCCGGACCTTGATATCGGCCGGTTCGCGTCGGATCGAGACCGAGCCGCAGCGCAGCCGGAGCAGTTCGGTGCCCCCCAGCTCGACCCGGCGGAAATCGCTGTCCGGGGCGCGTGAAAAGACCTCAACCCGCGTGCACTCGCCGTGCATGTAGGATGTGTGCAGCGTGGATGCCACGCCTGACGTCGTGTTGTACAACGCAGAAACCTGACCCATAGGTCACTCCTCCCCGGGTCGATCTGCGCCGACCTATGCTGAATGCCATTCGTTCATAACCGTTACGGGGGGCTGGTCAATAACGGGATTGTGTTTCAGCATACTTGTGAGGCCATGCTGAGGCTTTTGTCCCGCAACGGGCCGGAAGAATTGCTGCGCAGCTGGCGAACCGCACTGGCTGCTATTTGACCGGCCCCTGAGCGCCGGTAGCCCGCCCCTTGGCGGCGAGCCCGGCGATATGCGCGCGGATTGCCTCGGACTTATCCGCCGAAATCCATTTCCCGAAATTCGGCATACCGCGATCGGCCAGCGCTCCGGTAATCACCGCGCGGAAGGCCTCGCGTTGCTGGATCGCGGAGGAACGGCGCAGGTCCGGCACTACGCTCATCCCGTCCGCCTCGCCGCCGTGGCATTGTGCGCAATCTTCCGCGCGGGGGAACCAGTCCTCGGCGTCGACCCGGGCGGCCAGCGGGGCAATCTGTTCATCGGCGAATCGCTCGGCCGCATCGCGGATCATAAGGGCGCTTTCGGGCAGGGCAAAGTCGAACTCAGGCGTCGCGCGCATGGCCAGCATCCTCCTGCGATGCAGGGCTAACATCGAACGACCTCAATGAGAAATTGATAATTCGTGAGTTTGGTATAGGCTGTGCCTATGATTAAACGCGCCCACCTCCGCCAGTTCATGGCCGTCGTCGATAATGGCACCTTCACTCGCGCGGCCGAGCGACTGGGAATTACCCAGCCATCGCTCTCCGCCGGCATCGCCGAGCTGGAGCGGCTGATTGGCAGCCAGCTGTTCCTGCGCGAGCGGCGCCGGGTTCGCCTGACCGACGCGGGCAACCGGCTGGCTGCCCATGCCCGCTCGATCGAGCGTGAATTCCGCGCCGCCGAAGCGAGTCTGACCGACGCCGCGCCGCCCGCCGCCCCGCTTGCGCTGGGAGTGCTGACGAGCATCTCCACCACGCAGCTGGCCGCGCTGGTGCAGGGCTGGAACGGCGCGCGCGGGCTCGAGCTGGTCGAAGGCACTGACGCGGAATTGCGGCGGCGGCTGGCGGAAGGCCGCCTCGCTTTCGCGCTCACTCTGCTACGCCCCGAAGATGGCGAACGCGGCGTCGAACCGCTGCTGGATGAGCCTTACCGGCTGATGCTGCCCGCCAGCCATCCGCTCGCCTCTGCCGGAAGGCTCGATCCACGCGATGTGGCGGGTGAGGTGATGATCGCGCGGCGCAGTTGCGAGATCCTGGCCGAAACCAGCCGCTTCTTCACCCAGCGCGGTATCCGACCGCCCTTTGCTTTACGCTCGGCCAATGACGACCGCTGCATGGAAATGGTCCGCGCCGGCCTCGGCATCACCACCGCACCGCGCTCGCTGGCGCGCGACGGCGTCATCGCCATGCCGCTGGCCGACTATGATTTTCGCCGTAGCATCGGGCTTGTCACCGGGACGGGTGCCGGGGCCGAGGAGAGCGAAGCGCTGTTTGCCGCAAGCAAGGCGGCCTTCCCAGCGTCTTGACGGAGCCCCGGCTCGGGCCGACAATTCCGGGATGAGCACACCCTACATCCTCCACACCTATTTTCGCTCCTCCGCCAGCTGGCGCGTGCGCATCGCCCTTGGTCTCAAGGGGCTGGAATGGGACAATGCCCCGCTGCACATCCTGAAGGATGAGCAAAAAGGCGCCAAATACCTCGCGCTCAACCCGCAGGGCCTGATCCCGACCCTGCAGGTCGAGGGCGGGGCGCTGACCCAGAGCGTGGCGATCTGCGAATATCTCGATGAGGTCCACCCCGATCCACCGCTGCTCCCCGCCGATCCGTTCCAGCGCGCCCGGGTGCGGGCTTTCGTGCTCGCAATCGCCTGCGAGATTCACCCGCTGCAGAATTCCGGCGTGCTGAAGCGGCTGCGCGAGTTGGGCCTGGCGCAGGATCAGGTCACCGACTGGGCGAGGGACGTGATTGACCGCGGCTTCGAAGCCTGCGCCAGCATGATTGCACGGGAGAACGGTCCTTACTGCTTCGGCGAGCAGGTGACTCTGGCCGACGTCTTCCTGATCCCGCAGATGGGCAACGCCCGCCGCTATGGCGCGAAGTTCGATCAGCCGCGCTTCCTCGAGATCGAGGCGGCATGCATGGCCCTGCCGGCTTTCGCCAGGGCCGTGCCAGAGGCACAGCCCGACGCAAGCTGAGCCGGAAGCCACTTCCCACCCGGCCAGCCTATGCTAGTATGGCATCGGTAGCTTCCGGACTGCACCGGCGAAAGTGGCGCTGACCGGAAGATATTTGCCTCCGCTGCGGCGCGTAGCAGTTTCAAAACTTGACGAACGGCCCGCCAGAGAGAAGCTTAACACGTGAACCGCGCGGGGAGTCGCGCGGCTCGGGGAGAGTTATGACAAGCGCAACTTACCATGCACCCGCCAGCGTCGCCGAGGCGGTGGGCCTTTTGTCCGCCAACCCGGCGGCCAAAGTCATCGCCGGCGGGACCGACCTGATCGTCCAGACCCGCTCGGGCCGGGTCAAGCCGTCGGCCTATGTCGATATCAAGCGGATCGCCGGGGTTTCCGGCATTCGCGCCTTTGAAGGCGGCTTCGCCATCGGCGCAGCCACGCCTTGCACCGCCTTGCTCGAGGATGCTGCGCTCTGCGCTGCCTGGCCGGGTGTGATCGAGGCGGCCAATCTGATCGGTTCGGTCCAGGTCCGCAACCGCGCGACCATGGGCGGCAACCTCTGCAATGCCTCGCCCGCGGCCGACAGCGTACCTGCGCTGATCGCCGCCGGAGCGACCTGCGTTGTAGCCGGACCAGGCGGCGAACGCGTGGTGCCGGTATCGGCGATCCCGGCCTCACCGGGCCGCACCTCGCTCGCCCCGGGTGAGTTCGTGGTCGAGATCAGGCTGCCTGCGCAGCCGGCAAACGCATCGGACGCCTATCTCCGCGCCATCCCGCGCACCGAAATGGACATTGCCGTGGCCGGCGCCGGGGTCGCACTGGTGATGGAAGGCGGGGTCTGCAAATCCGCCCGCGTTAGCCTCGGCGCGGTCGCGCCCACCGTGCTGCTGGTCGAGGCAGCCGGAGCTGCGCTGGTCGGCACCACGCTCGACGATGCCGCGCTCGACGCGATGGGCGAGGCGGTGCGTGCTGCCTGCAAGCCGATCGACGACAAGCGCGGGACCGCATCCTATCGCACCCATACCGCCGCCGTGCTGGCACGGCGCGCCGCCCTTATCGCCCGCGACCGGGCCGGAGCCAAAGCATGAGCAAGATCCTCGTTTCCACCACGGTCAACGGCGAAGCGCAGGAGTTCGCCTGTGATCCCTCGACCAGCCTGCTTGACGCACTGCGCACCGAACTGCACCTGACCGGAACCAAGGAAGGCTGCGGCTCGGGTGACTGCGGTGCCTGCACCGTCTCGCTCGATGGCGAAATGGTCTGCTCCTGCCTGGTCCTCGCGGCCGAGGCAGAGGGGCGCAGCATCGGCACGGTCGAGGGCATCGCGGAAGGGTCGGCGCTGCACCCGCTGCAGACCCGCTTCCTCGAGCACGCCGCGCTGCAGTGCGGTTTCTGCACCCCCGGGTTCCTCGTCGCGGCCAAGTCGCTGCTGGAGAAGAACCCCGATCCGGACGAAACCGAAATCCGCTATTGGCTGGCCGGCAACCTCTGCCGTTGCACCGGCTATGACAAAATCGTCCGCGCGGTGCAGCACGCCGCCGCAGACCTCCGTCAGGAAAGGACAGTCGCATGAACGACATGTCGGGCAAGCCCCAGTATCGCGTCGTAGGCACGCGCCCCGTCCGCCCCGACGGGATCGACAAGGTCACCGGCAAGGCAGTGTTCAGTGCCGATCATTTCGTCGCCGGGATGATCTATGGCGCGATCCTGCGCAGCCCGCATGCCCATGCGCGGATCCGCTCGATCGACGTGAGCAAGGCCGCCGCACTACCCGGCGTGCAGGCAGTTGTGACCGGAGCCGACTTCCCGACGCTGCAATCGCTCGAAGTGGAACTGGGCGAGGGCGGCGGAAATATCGTCGATTTCTCGCGCAACTGCATGGCTCGCGACAAGGTCTATTATGATGGCCACGCCGTCGCCGCAGTCGCCGCGACCACGCTCGCAATCGCCACCGAGGCGCTGGAACTGATCACGGTTGACTACGAAGTCCTGCCGCATGTGACCGATCTTGCGGCCGCGATGGCCCCCGACGCGCCGATCCTGCATGACAAGATCCGCACCAAGGGCCTCGATACGCCCAGCGACAAGCCGACCAACATCACCATGCGCTACGTCAAGCAGCATGGCGATGCCGCCGCCGGGCTGGCCCGGGCCAAGGTCGTGGCGCGCGGGAGCTTCTCCTCCGCGCCGGTGCACCAGGGCTATCTCGAACCGCAGGCCTGCACCGTTTCCTACAATGCCGATGGGCAGGTGCTGATCTGGGCTTCGAGCCAGGGCGCCTTCATGATCCGCACGGTCACCGCGCAGATCCTCAACATCCCGATCGCCGATATCCGCGTCACTCCACTCGAAATCGGTGGAGGTTTCGGCGGCAAGACCGTGATTTACCTCGAACCTGTCGCAGTACTGCTGTCCAAAAAGTCAGGCCGCCCGGTGCGTTTGGCGATGAGCCGCTCGGACGTGTTCCGCGCCACCGGCCCCGCGCCGGGAACCGTGTGTGACGTCGCAATCGGTGCCGACGAGAACGGGATTCTCACCGGCGCCGAAGTGATCTTCAGCGGCTCGGCCGGCGCCTTCCCCGGTTCGGGCACGCATCCCGCTGCGATCTGCTCGCTCGCCTGCTACAAGATCCCGGATTACTACATCGAAGGGCAGGACGTGGTCACCAACATGGCCTGCACCGCCGCTTACCGCTCACCCGGCGCGCCACCGATCATCTTCGCGGTCGAATCCGTGATCGACGAATTGGCGAACACTCTGGGGATCGATCCGATCGATTTCCGCCTGCGCAATGCGGTGCAGGAAGGCGATCCGTCGCCCACCGGCACGCCCTTTGGCCCCATCGGGCTCAAGGAAATACTGGAAGCGGCCAAGGTCCATCAGCACTGGTCAGAGCCACTCGGGCCGAACCAGGGCCGCGGCATCGCTGCGGGTTACTGGCCCAACTTCGGCGGACAATCGACCGCTGCGGTCAGCCTGACCGACGACGGCACCGTGATCGTCACCACCGGCAGCCCGGACATCGGCGGCTCGCGCGCCTCGATGGCGATGATGGCGGCTGAAGTGATCGGCCTGCCTTACGAGAACGTCCGCGCCATCGTCGCCGACACGTCTTCCATCGGCTACTCGATGCTCACCGGCGGCAGCCGCACCACCTTTGCCACCGGCAAGGCCGTGGTCGAGGCGGCGGAGAAGGTCGTCGATGAGATGCGCTCGCGCGCCGCGCAGATCTGGGGCGTTGATGGCAGCGAGGTCGAATGGATTGACGGCGAGGCCAGCTGCACCGCACCGGGCAAGGAAGCCAGGCTCACGATCAAGCAGATTGCCGGCAAGACCGGCATGTCGGTGAAAGGGCCTATATCTGCCGAATCCACCGTCAACCCGCCCGATCCCGGCCCGGGCATCGCGGTCCAGATCGTCGATGTCGAGGTCGATCCCGATACCGGCACTGTCACCGTGCTGCGCGTCACTGCGCTGCAGGACGTTGGCCGCGCGATCCACCCCTCCTATGTCGAGGGGCAGATGCAGGGCGGCGTGGTGCAGGGCATCGGCTGGGCGCTCAACGAAGGCTATGTCTTCAACGCCAAGGGCCAGCTCGATAACGCCGGCTTCCTCGATTACCGCATCCCGGTCGCCTCGGACCTGCCGATGATCTCGACCGTGATGATCGAGGTCCCCTGGCCGAGCCATCCCTTCGGCGTGAAGGGCGTGGGCGAGGCGCCGATCTGCCCGCCGATGGGCGCGGTGGCCAATGCGGTCAGCGCGGCGACCGGCGTGCGCATGCGCCATCTGCCGATGTCGCCCGACCGGATCCTGTCGGACATCGCGGCGGCGCAGTGAGGCCAATATGGCGAGGGTGATCGTCACCCCGTCCTTCGCGCGCGAGCATCTCGGCGCGATCGAGGAACTGGAGCTGGAAGTGGGCAACCTCTTCCAGCTCGTCGCCGCGCTTGAGCAGCGCTTCCCCGGCTTCGAGAACTTCGCCCGCATCCGCACGACCTTCGCGGTCGACGGTGCTGTGGTGAACGACTGGGCGACGTCGCTGTCAACCGAGAGCGAAGTGCTGCTGGTTCCCCGGATCGGCGGCGGTTAAGCCCTTGAAATCCCCCTCACACAGCGGCAAGCGCTCGGCATGAGCACCAACGCCAACATCGTCGCCCAGTTCCTCGCCGTCGCGGCGCAGCAGGGGAGCAAGCCGTTCCTGGTCGAGGGCGGCGAACTGCTCCTGAGTTTCGCCGATCTCGATGCCGAAACCGGTCGCCTCGCGGCACGGCTTGCGGCGCTGGGTGGCAGGCCGGGCGAGCGGATCGTGGTGCAGGTCGACAAATCGCCGCAGAATGTGCTGCTCTATCTCGCTTCGGTGCGGCTCGGGATGGTCTATGTGCCGCTCAACACCGCCTATACCGCGGCCGAGCTGGCCTATTTCATCGGCGATGCCGAGCCGGCGGTAGTAGTCTGCCGTCCTCAAGATGCGGCTTCGGTCCGCGAGCTGGCCGGCTCTGCGCAGGTGGTGACGCTCAGCACGGCGGGCGACGGTACCCTGCTTGACAACATCCCCGCCGATCCGTCTCCGGTCGCCCAGCGCAGCGCCGACGACCTCGCCGCGATCCTCTACACCTCCGGCACCACCGGCCGCTCCAAGGGGGCGATGCTGAGCCACGGCAACCTCCTCAGTAATGCTCTGACTTTGAAGGATTACTGGCACTGGTCGAGCGACGACGTGCTGATCCACATCCTCCCGATCTACCACGTCCACGGCCTCTTCGTGGCGTTGCACGGCGCGCTGCTGGCCGGGGCAACGATGCTGTTCCATCGCGGCTTCGACCCCGCGCAGATCATTGTCGATTTCTCCCGCGCCAGCGTGCTGATGGGGGTGCCGACTCATTACACCCGCCTGACCGCAATGGACGAACTGACCCCCGATGCCTGCGGCCCCATGCGCCTGTTCGTCTCCGGATCAGCCCCGTTGCTGGCCGATGCGCACCTCCGCTTCGAGGAGAAGACCGGGCACCGCATCCTCGAGCGCTACGGCATGACCGAGACCGGGATGATCTGCTCAAATCCCTACGAAGGCGATCGCGTCGCAGGCACTGTCGGCTTTGCGCTTCCGGGAGAGGAAGTGCGGATTTGCGATGAGTCCGGGGAGGCACTCGCGAAGGGTGAGCCGGGGATCCTCGAAGTACGCGGTCCCAATGTTTTCAAAGGCTACTGGCGGAATTCCGAGAAGACGGCTGAGGATATCCGCGCCGATGGCTTCTTCATCACCGGTGACGTCGCCACGCAGGACACCGAGGGCCGCGTCACGCTGGTCGGGCGCGCCAAGGACCTGATCATCTCAGGCGGACTCAACATCTACCCCAAGGAAATCGAGGAAGCGATCGACGCCTTGCCCGGGATCGAGGAATCCGCCGTGATCGGCCTACCGGATGCCGATTTTGGCGAAGCAGTGGTCGCAATCGTCGCACGGCGGAAGGGCGCCGAGGTTCAGGAAGAGGCCATCAAGGCCGCGCTGCAAGGCCAGCTTGCCCGCTTCAAGCAACCGCGCCGGGTCGTGGTAGTCGATGCCTTGCCCCGCAACGCCATGGGCAAGGTCCAGAAGGCCGCCCTGCGACAGGAATACGCCGGACTTCTAGGCTAGCTCGCCGCGCGCCAGTCCTCGGCGGCGATGCCATCGAGTACATAGCCGTAGGACCGGACCGTCCGCAGCGGATCGGGCACGCCGTGCGATTTCAGGGCGCGACGCAGGCGTCCGACCCAGACATCGACCGTGCGCTCGTCCAGCCCTTCCTCATCCTTGCCCAGCACCGCGATCAAAGCGCTGCGGGTGAAGACCTGGTCGGGATGCTCGACAAAATGCGCCAGCAGGCGGAATTCGGTGGGACGCAGCGCGATGACCGCGCCGTGCCAGCGGGCGTGATGCGCCGCCAGATCGACCGCCAGCGCGCCATGCACCAGTCGCGGCCGCACTTTCTGATGTGTGCCGGCGCAATAGGTCTGCAGCCGGTCGGTGAGCTTTTCGCGGGTCAAGGGGCCGGGCAGATAGTCGTCGGCACCGGCCCGCAAGGCCCGCCGGCGAGCATCGGCATTGTCGTCGTCCAGCACCATGGTGATGTGGAACTCCGCCGTTTCGGGCCTGTTCTTCAGGCGCCGGCACATTTCGAGACCAGATGTGGTCGGCAACAGCCAGTCGACGAAGCACAGCCCGTTGTTTCCCTCGCGCCGTGTCGGAATGCTGTCACCGATCACGACGACCTGCACATCCGGCATGGCCGCGCTCAGCTCGGTAACCAGCCTCGAGCTAGCGGATGTCAGATAGAGGGTCAGGTCGGTGGGCATCGAAAGCCATAAGTTTTGCAATGGATAGGGCGACCATACCCGCGTTCCGTGACGGTTTTATGACGCAATTCCGTCATTTCCGCGTGTGTCACATTGCTGTCGCACCACTGTCGGCCTGCCGTCGGCAAAGAGTCGCGGCAGCGCAATCCGGCGAGCCTATCCGCCGGGTCAGCAACCAATGCCGGCGATTCGCATGAAGCGCGCCGGTCCTGTTGCCCAGACAGAAATCCAATGAGGGATCCCAATCATGAAACGTCCGGCTGCAGCCTTCGCCGCCTCGCTCTTCGCGCTCGCCATTGCCCAAAGCGCTCACGCCACGGATACGGCGGATACGACACTCACTGCCGACGAAGCAGCGGTTGAGGGAGCGCCCGACGGCGGATTGACCGATATCGTCGTGACGGCCACCAAGCGCGAGACCAACCTCCAGGATACACCGATCGCCATCGCGGTGATGGGCGGGGACGATATCAAGAAGCGCCACGTCACAAGCCTGCTCGATCTGGCGGACGGCGGCATTCCGTCGCTGCGCGTGGCCACTTATGAATCGCGCCAGACCGCGCTGACGGTCGGCATTCGCGGAATCGTCCCGGGCGATGCGAACCAGCCTGCGCGCGAGCAGGGCGTGGGTCTCTACATCGACGGTGTGTACCTCGGCCGCCAGCATGGACTGAACGCAGCCCTGTTCGACATCGAGCGCGTTGAAGTGCTCAAGGGTCCGCAAGGCACGCTGTTCGGTCGCAATGCCGAAGGCGGCGCGGTGAATATCGTCACCCGTGCGCCGACCGGCGAATTCGGCGGGAAGGTTACCGCCGGCATTGGCAATTTCGGTAGCTACACCGCTGCGCTGCACGTCAATCTCCCGGAGACAGCAGGCTTTTCGCTCAAGCTGGATGGCGTGATCAGTCATCAGGACCCGACCGTGAAGAATCCGCTGAGCGGGCAGACTGGCTGGAACCAGTATCACCGCTATGGTGGCCGGGTCGCGGCGCGCTGGAAGCCGGTCGACGGCTTCACGGCCGACCTTTCGTTCGACATCTCGCACGACGAGAACACGCCGATCTACAGCCAGCTGATCAATTTCAACCCGAACAACTACCCGGTGGCGACGCTGGCGCAGATCCAGGCCAACAGCAACAACCTCCCCGCCGGCACGATCGCGCCGCTGCCTGCGATCGTCACCGTTACCGATCAGCGCGTGTCGATTGCCGACATCGGGGTTCCGCAGCAGCCAAGCCTGGGCAAGACCAAGGGTTTCACCGCCAATCTGCGCTGGGAAGTGGCGGACTGGATGCAACTCCGTTCGATCACGGCGTGGCGGACGGTCAATTCCGACCAGTGGGACAATTCGGGCGGCGCGCATCGCAGCCCCTCATTCCTGCCCAGCGCCGCCTTTAGCCGCTACAGCCTGTCGTTCCTCGATCAGCGCCAGTTCAGCCAGGAATTCCAGGCGGTCGGCAGCTTCCCCGGGATCGATTACGTCTTCGGGCTCTACTATTTCAACGAAAAGGCCGGCGAAGTGGCGGCGACGCCCAACACCAACACCTGGAACGCCACAGCAACTGGCTACACCATCCGCGATGCGATGACCTGGCAGCCGGCCAACCTCTCGATCTCGCGCGCCAGCGAGGCTTATGCAAAAAACTACGCTGCCTTTGGTCAGTTCACCTGGACCCCTTCCGGGATGGATACGATCCATGTCACGCTCGGGGGGCGCTACACGAACGACAAGAAGCGCGGCGATCTCTACAAGCTCAATAACGTCGCCTCGAGCTTCCCGTTCAGCTTCTCTTATAGTCGCTTCGATCCGCTGGCGATCGTCGCCTGGGATGCGGCCGAAGGGGTGAACGTCTACGCCAAGTATTCGACCGGCTACCGGGCCGGCGGTGCGAGTTCGCGCTCGATCAATTTCGGCACCTTCGGGCCGGAAAGCGTGAAGTCCTACGAAGTCGGGTTCAAGACCGAGTTTCTCGATCGCCGTGTTCGCTTCAACGTCGCTGGCTACCTGATGGACCGATTGGACAGCCAGTTCGACTTCGATTTCTATCAGGTCCAGACCAACGGCACCGTGCGCCATACGCTTGAGACGGTGAACGCACCCAGCGTCACCAAGATCCGCGGCGTCGAAGCCGATCTGACCGTGCGACCGACCGACGAACTGTCGATGAGCCTGTCGTACAGCTACATCTACTGGAAGGTGCCGCCGACCCCGAACCCGCTGGTTGCCGGCAATCCGCTGCAGCCGCTGTTCATCGTCTATACCCCGCCACATGCGCTGTCGGCTTCGGTGGACTATACCCTGCCGCTCAATACCGGCAACGACATGGCGCTGATGCTCCATATCGATGCCAACTACTCTGATCGTCAGTACACCTTCGACAACGAGCCGGTGCTGTCGGATTCGGCTTTCCTCGTGAATGCGCGCCTCGCCGTGGCCGATATTCCAGTGGGCGCCGCCGGGCAGACGCTGACCATCGCGGCCTGGGCGCGGAACCTGTTCAACGAACAGCACATCTACCGCCGCTCGAATGCGAACCGCGTGCCGATCGACGGAAATTATCGCTCGGTGCTGGGTGACTATGCGAACTTCAACCAGCCGCGCACATTCGGCATTGAAGCTACGGTTTCATTCTGATCGAACTTTAACAGGCGACCCTGCCTTGGGCGGGCGGCATGCGTGTCGCCCGCCCTTTCTTTTTTAGCCCGGCGCAAAGATCGCGCGTAATAGATAACGTGATAAGCTTTTTGCTTGGCAATCGCCCCAGCCAACGTCAGCTTTCTAACAACGGCTAGAAGGTCAGGGAGTGTCCGATGCAACTGGGGCGGAATATCCGTAGATGGGTGCTGGGCTTTGCGTTGGTGCTGCCGCAAGTGGCGCAGGCCGCCGCTCCGTGCGACCGGGCGTGCCTGGAAGGCTTCGCCAACAGCTACATCGCCGCCGCGCTCGCGCATGACCTCACCCGGCTGCCGCTTGCACCCGATGCCAGGTTTGCCGAGAACAATATCCCGATCAGACCGGGCGAGGGCAGCTTCGCCACGCTCGATGGGCAGGGCAAATATCGCCACTATTTCGCCGATCCCGCCACCGGCAACGTCGGGCTGATCACCACCATCACCGAGCACGGCGCCAAGGGGGTCCTCGACCTGCGCATGCGGATTGTCGACGGCAGGATCGCCGAGATCGAGACGCTGATGATCCGCGATGCCGGCGGGCATGATCGCTACGAGGCGCTGGCCGGGCCCGAGCAGCCCTGGCTCGATGTGGTCCCGCCCGAAAAGCGCCTCTCGCGCGCCGAGATGGTCCGGTCTGTGAACCACTATTTCAGCTACATGACCCATAATGACGGGCGGGGCGATTATACCTTCTTCGACGATGAGTGCGACCGGCTTGAGCATGCTCTCAAGACCACCAATGTCCGCAAGGTGGAGGCCTATGGCCATTCCAGCGACACCACTTTCAGCTCGCTCACCTGCACCCAGCAGCAGGAGACCGGTTTCCTCGGCTTCGTCACCGAAATCCGCAACCGGCGCTTCTTCGTGATCGACGAGGAGCGACAGGTGATGCTGGCAGCGGTGACGCTTGATCACAACGGCACGATCCGCAAACTGCCGCAGAAGAACGGCAGCGTCTTCGTGCTCCCGCCCTATTTCAACGTGCCCCGCACGCTCCAGGTCTACGAGGCCTTCAAGCTGCGCGGCGAGAAGCTCTACCGGATCGAGATGACTCTGGTCGAAACGCCCTATGGCAATCGCCCGCCCTGGTCGGATGCGGCGGATATCACGGTGATCAAGTGAGGAGGCGGGCGATGCTCAGGACCATTCTTTCCGGCGCGGCGCTGGCCGCCATGGCGATCCCGGCAGCAGCGGCCACGCCTGCTCCCGCAACTTGCGATGAAGCCTGCCTCGGACGACTGGCCGATCAGTTTGTCGAAGCGCTGGCGGTCAACGACGGTTCACGACTGCCGCTGGGCAAGAGCTTCCGCTATACCGAGAACGGGCAAACGCTCGAGATCGGCGACGGGATGTGGGGCACGCTGAGCGCCTATTCGGGGCAGGATCCGGTGCGCTCACCGGCAGCGGCGAAGCTGCCCTACCGGCTGACTTTGTTCGACACCGCGAAAGGCGAGATCGTCCGGCTGGTGGAAACCGATGAGAATTCGACCCGCGGCCTGACCGTGCTGCGCCTCAAGCTCGATGGCGAAGGCAAGATCGGTGAGGCCGAGGTCCTGCCGGTGCGCGAGGAGTTCGGCGGCAACCGGGGCGGCACCGTCACCCTACTGCAGCCGATGCTGCTGGCGACGATGGATGGGGCGAAGCTGGAAGCGGCCGACCCGCTGCTGGCGCGCGGGGAGAAGGCCCCGGCCACCGCCGCCACCCTGCAGGCCGCCGCCGACGCCTATCTTGACGCCGTGCAGGGCGGGAAGGGCGGTCCGGTGCCGCTCGCTGCCGATTGCCTGCGCCGCGACAATGGCGAGCGGGCCACCGGAAACGTCGCCTCCGAGCCACTGGACCCCACCAAACCCGCGTTCAAGCCCTTCGCCCTGTCGTGCCGGACGCAACTCGATAGCGGCTTCTATTCCAACATCGCCCGCATTCGCGACCGGCGCTATGTCGTCGATGCAGGCCGCGGGCTGGTGCTGGTGCTGGCACAGCTGGATCTGCCGGGCACCCGCCTCTCGTTCAATGCACCGGGGGTCGGCACGGTCAGCTATCCCGGGCCGCGCGGCACCGATCCGGCGCTCGACGGACAATTCGCCAACCGCTTCGCCGCCAACATGATCGCCCCGGTCTCGATGAACGCGGCCGTCCTGTTCAAGCTGGTCGATGGCAAGATCGCCCGGATCGACGCCTTCTATCGCGGCGCTCCGCTGGGGATAAAATCGGGCTGGTAAGCTACTTCGCCGGCGCTTCGGTGCCTTCGGGCAGCACCAGGATCGGCACGGAACCGGCATCGGTCAGATATTGACGGGCGAGCGCCTGCAGCTCGGCCGGAGTCACCGCCAGCAGCCGCTCCCGCGCGCGGATAAAGCGATCGAGCCGATCAGGTTCGGACTGGGCGCGCGATACCAGGCCGATCCAGCCACGGTTGGTCTTGAGCTGGTTGTCGTATGCCTCGAGCAGCGGCTGCCGCGCGCGTTGCAGCAGGTCGTCGCTGATCGGCGCATCGCGCAGCTTGGCCAGCGCCGACTGGATCGCGGCGCGGGTCGCGGCGACGTCTTTCACATCAACCGAGGCAGTAATGCTGAACGTGCCGTAGCCGTCCCAGCTCTGGCTGAGATTGCTGCTGGCGTCGGGCGAATAGGCCTTGCCGAGCTGTTCACGCAGCGTGTCGCGCAGCACGATCCCGACCACGCGATCAAGCAGAGCAAAGCGCCGGTTGTCAACCGCTTCGCTGTCGTCGCGGGTCGGCCAGACCAGCTGGAGCAGGGCCTGATCCGTGGGTCCGGTGTGGCGCAGCACCCGCAGTCTGCGGTCGGCAGCGAAGCTGCGCTGGCGCTGCTCGGGATAGCGCCCGAACTCGGCCTCGCGCGCGGGCAGCGCCCCGAAGGTCTTCGCTACCAGCGCAATCGCCTGCGCCTCGTCGATATCGCCGGCGATGCCGACCTCGATCGCGCCATTGGTCAGCCGGTCGGCCAGATCAGCCTTGAGCTTGGCGAAAGTCAGCGCCCGGTATTCCTCGACCTTATGCAGCATGAAGCGCGGGTCATCGTCCGATAGAATTCCGCCGACCGAAGCACCCAGCGAGGATCCGGGCGAGGTGCGCAGCTGGGCGAAATAGTTGTTCATCGCCAGCCGGTATTGCACCTGACCCTCGGGCCGGTAGCCGGGATCGGTGATATAGGCGGCCATCAACTGGAGTTCGGTCTCAAGATCGCGCGCGGTGGTGGTCACGGTGGACTGGAACACCTCGCTCGTCGCGCTGAAACCCATCGCGACGCTACGATCGGCCAGCAATGTCTGCAGCTCGTCCTGACTATGCTTGCCGAGCCCGCCGGCGACGAAGGCGGAGGTCATTTCGGTCGCCAGCGGATTGGCTTTGGTGGAAAGCCGACCGCCACCGTCGAGGGCGAATTGCACGATCACGCGGTCGGTCTCGTTGTCGCTATGCCGCAGGTTGAGCCGCACACCATTGGCGAAGCGCAGCCGGCGGATGCCGAGCTGCGGTTCACGGGCATCGCTGATGACGGTCCCGGGGAGACCAAAATCGGCATAGGCAAAGCTGCCAGAAACTGCGGCCTCCGAACGCGCCAGCGGCGCACGCATCGCCCCGTCCCATGCCGCTCGCAGCGCCGCAGCACCGCCCTCGGGCTGGTAGCGCCCCTGGAACCGGATCAACGGATCCTTCAGCGGCACCGCCTCGCGCTTGAGCGCGGCGAGCACAGTCTCAGGGGTGATGCTCGGTGCGAAGGCCTCGAGCCGCTCCAGCCCGGTTTGCGGCGTTGTCGGCACGCGGTCGTCGCGCAGCAGGGCGAAGGCGGCGGCGATCAGTGCCCCATTGCTGCGCGTATCGGCCAGCTCCACCTCGTTGCGCGAAGCCTTGCGGATTAGCGTGACCTGCTCCGCCACCTCAGCAGGAGTGAAGCCGAATTCCATCGCGCGGCGATATTCGGCAATGGCGGCGGCAAACCCGCGCTGCCATTTGCGGTCGACCGTATCGACGGCAAGGTCGGTCGCGCGGCCGGCCCGGAAGACATCGCTGGTGCCGAAGCCGGCCGCGCGGAACGGCGGATCGGCCAGGCGCGAGGCGCGCTGGAAGCGGCGGTTGAGGATGCCGTAGCCAATCTGGCGCAGCAGGTTCTCCTGCCGATTGGCGAGCGTATCGGGCTCGTCGATCCACGGACCCTTGCGGGTGGCGGTGACGCGTTCCGACAGGGCCTGCTCGACATAGATCGCAGTGCGCCCCTTGTCCTTCGGCCGGACCGGTCCGGCGGCGGGCTGGCGCGGCGCAGCGGCCTGTTGCCAGTCGCCAAACCGGGCACGGATCGCTGCCTCGACCGCCTCGGGCGCGAAATCGCCGACCACCACAATGGTGACATGATCGGGCACATACTCCCGCTGCCAGAAAGCCTTGAGGCCCTGCGCGGTCGCCGCAGAAACCGTCTCGGCCGTACCGATCGCCAGTCGCCGCGGATAGAGTGCCTGCGGATCGGTGAAGGCGAGTTGGTCGATCAGATTGCGGAAGGCCCAGCTGTCGCGGTCGCGCCGCTCGGCCAGGATCACCCCGCGCTCGCGCTCGACCGACTCTGGCGTGAAGCTCAGCTCGCTGGCCGTCTCGCGCATCAACATCAGCGCGGTATCGAGCAGGTCCGGCTTGGCCTCGGGCAGGTCGAGCAGATAGGTGGTCTGCTTGAACCCGGTCTGGGCATTAGTGTCCGCCCCGAAGGCCAGCCCGTTGCGTTCGAGCAGACGGATCATCTCGCCTTCGGGGATATGGGTCGAGCCGTTGAAGGCCATATGCTCGACATAATGAGCAAAGCCGCGCTCACGCTCAGCCTCGTCAAGCGACCCCGCCGCCACTTCCATCCGCACCAGCGCGGTGCCCTTGGGGGTGGCGTTCTGCCGGATGACATAGCGCATGCCGTTGGGCAGGCGGCCGAAACGCCAAGCCGGATCGAGCGGCAGGTCGCTCTTCTCGAAGGCCCAAGTGGCCTCAGGCGGCGGACCCAGCTGCGCGAGATTCGCGCTCGGGGCGCAAGCAGATAGCAGCAGTGCGGCAATCAGCGCGACCGAAGTCGCAATCCGCTGCCGCAAGTTACTTCCCCCGAAGCTTGCGATGCGCGGAGAGATCGAACACTTCGCTCGGGCCATTGTCGTTTTCGAGCAGGCCGAGCCGGCGCGCGACTTCCTGATAGGCTTCTTCCTCGCCGCCGAGATCGCGGCGGAAGCGGTCCTTGTCGAGCTTTTCGCCGGTGGTCATGTCCCACAGGCGGCAGCCGTCGGGGCTAATTTCGTCGGCCAGGATCACCCGGCTGTAGTCGCCATCCCAGATGCGGCCGAATTCGAGCTTGAAATCGACCAGGCGGATGTTGATTGCAGCGAACATGCCCGACATGAAATCGTTGATGCGGATCGCCATCGAGGAGATGTCCTGCATCTCCTCGTTCGAGGCCCAGCCGAAGCAGGCGATGTGCTCTTCGGCGACCAGCGGATCGCCCAGCGCATCGTCCTTGAAGTAGTATTCGATCAGCGTGTGCGGCAACATCTCGCCCTCGGGGATGCCGAGCCGCGTGCTGATCGAACCGGCCGCGACATTGCGGATCACCACCTCGATCGGGATGATCTCGACCTGCCGCACCAGCTGCTCGCGCATGTTGAGGCGCTTGATGAAGTGGGTTGGGATGCCGATGTGCGAGAGGCGCGTGAAGACATACTCACTGATGCGATTGTTGATCACGCCCTTGCCGTTGATCGTGCCCTTCTTCTGGGCGTTGAAGGCGGTGGCATCGTCCTTGAAATACTGGATCAGCGTGCCCGGTTCGGGGCCTTCGTACAGGATCTTGGCCTTGCCTTCGTAGATCTGGCGGCGACGGGACATTGCGCGCATTCCTTGGAATAAATGTCAAACCCCGGCTTTGGCAGACCTCTGGAGGACCTGCGCAGCCGGGGCGGTAGGACGGCCCTTACGCGAAAACGCCCGCCGGTGCAATTGCGCGTCCGGCCAGGCTGCAATAGGGATAGTGCGGAACCACAATTGCAACGGAATCACACCGCTCATGTCCCGCGAAGCCGCTGTTGCGCTCTTAACCCGCTACTATGCCGCCTTTAACGACGGCGACTGGCGGGGCATGCTCGCCTGCCTGTCCGACGAGATTGCGCATGACATCAACCAGGGTGCTCGCCAGTCGGGCAAGGACGCATTCCGCAGCTTCCTCGCCCATATGGAGCGCTGCTATCGCGAGCGGTTGGAGGATCTGGTACTGATGGCCTCTGACGACGGGCTGCACGGAGCCGCAGAATTCGTGGTCCACGGCGAATATCTCGCCACCGACGAGGGCCTGCCCGAGGCCGATGGCCAGACCTATGTTCTGCCCGCGGGGGCCTTTTTCGACCTCGCCGAGGGGAAGATCGCACGGGTTTCGGTCTATTACAATTTGGCGGACTGGACGGAACAGGTCGGCGCATGAGCCTGACGGTCCGCACGCTTTCCGGCAGCGAGTTGCAGGGCGCGCTGGACAATCTGTCGCGTCTGCGGATCGCAGTGTTCGCGGCCTATCCCTATCTCTACGACGGGACCGCCGAGTACGAGCGTGAGTATCTCGCCGAATTCACCGCCTCGCCCGACGCCGTGCTGATCGCCGCGCTGGATGGTGACCGGATCGTAGGCGCCGCAACGGCATCACCGCTGATCGCACAGGACGACACCATCCGCGCGCCCTTTGAACGAGCCACGATCGATCCCGCCACAGTCTTCTACTTCGGCGAAAGCGTGCTGCTGCCCGAGTATCGCGGCCACGGCGTCGGCCATGCCTTCTTCGACCAGCGCGAGGCCGCAGCGCGGGCCTGGGGGGCGAAGCTGGCGAGCTTCTGCGCGGTCGACCGTCCGACCGATCATCCTGCACGCCCGGCGGACTATTCGCCGCTCGACGCCTTCTGGCACAAGCGCGGTTATGCCCCGGCCGAGGGCCTGATCGGCAGCTTCAGCTGGAAGGAGCATGGGGAAACCGAAGAAGGCGCCAAGCCAATGCAA
>CANJSX010000023.1 GCA_947477055.1 Sphingomonadaceae bacterium
ACGCATGGTCCCCCTCCCCGTGCCGGGGAGGAACGGGTGGCAATCGCCGCTCGGCTCGGCTAAGGGCCGCCCACCATGGCTCAAGCACCCGTCCCCAAGCCCTGGATCGACGCGATCCACGCCTATGTCCCCGGCAAGAGCGCCGGGGACGACGGGCGGCCGCTGGTCAAGCTCTCGGCCAACGAGAACCCGCTCGGGACCAGCCCGGCCGCGCTGGCGGCGCGTGCCGCAGCGGTGATGCCCTCGCTTTATCCCGACCCTGACAGCACCGCGCTGCGCGGGGCGCTGGGCGCGCTGCACGGGATCGATCCGGCGCGGATCGTCATGGGCACCGGATCGGGCGAGCTGCTGGCGGTTGCCGCGAGTGCCTTCGCCGGGCCGGGGGACGAGGCGATCTATGTCCGCTACGGCTTCTCTCTGTATGACATCGTCATCCGCCGCTGCGGCGCGACCTCGGTTATCGCGCCCGATGCGGATTACGGCACCGATGTCGACGCGCTGCTGGCACTGGTGAACGAGCGCACGCGGCTGGTGTTCGTCGCCAACCCCAATAACCCGACCGGCGCCTACATGCCCCGCGCCGAACTCGCCCGGCTCCACGCTGCTCTCCCGGCGGACGTGCTGCTGGTGCTCGATCAGGCCTATGCCGAATATGTCGATCCGGCAGATGACGATGGCAGCCTCGAACTCGCCGCTAGCCACACCAATGTGCTGGTCACGCGGACCTTCTCCAAGGCCTATGGCCTCGCCGGCGAGCGCGTCGGCTGGGCGACCGGGGCCGAAGCGCTGGTCGAGATCCTCAACCGCATTCGCGGGCCGTTCAACCTTGGCAACACCGCGCAGGCGACTGCGCTGGCGGCGGTGGGCGATCAGGCCTTTGTCGAACATTCCCGCCGCCACAATGCTGCCGAGCGCACCCGCTTCGTCGCCGCGCTGGCGCAGCTTGGCAATCACGGCATCCGCGTGGTGCCGAGCGAGGCCAATTTCGTGCTGGTGCTGTTCGAGGGCAAGCTGACCGGCGAGGCGGCCTACAAGGGCCTCGCGACACGCGGCACCATCACCCGCTGGCTGCCGGGGCAGGGCCTGCCGCACGGCTTGCGCATCACCATCGGCACCGCGCCGCAGATGGACGCGATCGCTGCGGGCCTGCGCGAAATGGCGGAGTTAGCAAAGTGAGCTTCGAGCGGATCGCAATCATCGGCCTTGGCCTGCTCGGCGGCTCGATCGGGCTGGCGGTGCGCGAGTATCTGCCCGGCGCGACGACCACCGGCTACGACGCCGACCCCGCCGTCCGCATCCGCGCGGCCGAACGCAAGCTCGCCGACCGGATCTGCGAGACCGCCGCCGATGCCGTGCGCGAGGCGGATCTGGTAATCTTCTGCGTCCCCGTCGGCGCAATGGGCGCATCGGCGGCGGAAGTCGCGGGTGCCTTGCCCAAGGACGCGCTGGTCAGCGATGTCGGCTCGTCCAAGCAGACGGTGGCGCGCGAGCTGGCCGAGGCGCTGCCGGGGCAGGCCATCATCCCCGCCCACCCGGTTGCCGGCACCGAGCACAGCGGGCCGGACGCGGGCTTTGCCAGCCTGTTCCAGCAGCGCTGGTGCATCATCACCCCGCCCAAGGGCGCGGACGGTGCGCTGGTCGGGCAGCTCGGGGCCTTCTGGGAAGCGCTCGGCGCGCGGGTCGAGGTGATGGATCCCGAGCATCACGACCTCGTGCTTGCCGTCACCAGCCATCTGCCGCACCTCATCGCCTACACCATCGTCGGCACCGCCTCCGACCTCGAGGATGTGACCCAGGGCGAGGTGATCAAATATTCCGCCGGCGGTTTCCGCGATTTCACCCGCATCGCCGCTTCGGACCCGATCATGTGGCGCGACGTGTTCCTCTCGAACAAGGACGCGGTGCTGGAAATGCTCCAGCGCTTCACCGAGGACCTCACCGGCCTCCAGAAGGCGATCCGCCTCGGCGACGGAGATGCGCTGTTCGACCACTTCACCCGCACCCGCGCGATCCGCCGCTCGATCATCGAACAGGGCCAGGACGACGCGCGGCCTGATTTCGGCCGGGGGGATCATTAGATCGAATCCGAGAAGCCGTTGGGTCGGCCAGATTCAGGTTTCGCGGTATTGCGCTACAAGAGCGGACCGTTCGGACAAGACAACATTGCGCCCGTAAGGCCTCGTAGGATGTTTCGGAGATCTACCGTTTTATCAGGCGGCGGCGAATATTCATTGGTGGCGCATGCTGAAAGCAAATCGTGACTGGTGCCTTTTTCGACACCTCTTTATACTGGGACGATGTTAGGGAAACTGATTGCCATCATAGCGTTTGTGACGCTTTCATTCTCGCTCTTATCGGGGTGCGGTAACGAACGGGGCGCGCAATCAGAAGAGCAGGTAACATATGCCCAAGGGCGATGCGGAGGGCAGCCATCCACCTGGGGTAAGCCCGGGATTGAGTCGGGCGATTTGATGATTTTCAATCGGCTCGACCTTAGCCCAAAGGGCACGCGTTGGAACGGCACGGCAACCGAACGCCCGGCGCTAATGAAGATCCTGGCTGAGGTGCCAAAGCTCGGGCCAGAACCCGTAATGGTCTTCGTCCCGGCGCCTGAAACGACATGTGCCGACGTGTCTGCATTCCGCCAACTGCTGGAAACCAGCTTGCTGTGCTCGGCTAAACGGCATTGTATCGAGTACTCCCAAGCCGAATGGGTGCAGTGGCACCCTCCTCTGCCGCCGTGCGACGCAGATTGCCAAGCTTACGGTCGCGCGGGAGGTTCGGACAGGCTGCTCACCGCTGCGCAGCGATCGCGCTTGAAACGAAACTACATCGACAAATATGGCTTTGTACCTTGGTGATGCCCACCTCAGAGGCGGTAAATCTCAGTTTCAAGGATTCAATCCAGCGTCCCTGACCCGTCAACTCAACAAAAACACCCCCGCAATCGCGCCCATCACCGCTGTCGAGAGCCAGCCCCCGAAGGCCAGCTTTCGCCCGATCGTGAACTTGCCCATGATTTTGCGGTTACTGGCGATCAGCATGGTCACCACCATCAGCGGCGGGGCGAGCAACCCGTTGACCACGGCCGCCCAGTAAAGCGCGCGCATCGGGTCGATGCCGATGAAGTTGAGCGCGATTCCGCCCAGCGTCGCCAGCGCGATCACTCCGTAGAAGGCCTTGGCCTCGCGCGGGCGGCGGTCCAGCCCTTCGACCCAGCCGAAGGTCTCGCTCACCGCATAGGCCGCGCTGCCCGCCAGGATTGGCACGGCCAGCAGGCCGGTGCCGATGATCCCTACGGCGAACAGGGCGAAGGCGAACTCGCCGGCAATCGGTCGCAACGCCTCGGCTGCCTGCGCGGCGCTGGCGATCTCGGTGACCCCATGGGCGTGCAGCGTCGCGGCAGTGGCGACGATGATGAACAGCGCGACAATGTGGGAAAAACCCATGCCGATCAGCGTATCGGTGCGGATCCGCTTGAGCTCACCCTCGGCGCGGCGGTGCGAGATCATCAGCGGCTTCACATGGCGGCGGTGCTGCTCCTCCACTTCCTGCCCGGCCTGCCAGAAGAACAGGTAGGGGCTGATCGTGGTGCCGAAGATCGCGACCAGCGCCATGGCGTGCGGTTTGTCGAAGGTGAATTCGGGCACGAAGGTGCCATAGGCCGCCTCGCCCAGCGGCACGTCGGAGACGAAGACCACCGCGACATAGGCGAACAGCGAAAGCGTGGTCCATTTGAGGATGCGGGCATAGCGGGTGTAGCTGATGAACACCTCCAGCAGCACGCTGATCACCCCGAAGGCGGCGGTGTAGGCCAGCACGTTGCCCGGCAGCAGCAGCGCGAGCGCCTCGCCCATTGCACCAAGATCGGCGCCGAGATTGATGACATTGGCGATCAGCAGCAACATCACCACCGCGCGCAGCAGCGAAGGCGAGTAATGCTGCCGCAGGTTCTGGGCGATGCCCTTGCCGGTGGTCGCGCCGATCTGGGCGCAGATCGCCTGGATCGAGACGAGCAGCGGAAAACCGAAGAACATGGTCCAGGCCATGCCGTAGCCAAATTGCGCGCCGACCTGGCTGTAAGTGCCGACCCCGCTGGGATCGTCGTCCGCCGCGCCGGTAACTAGGCCGGGGCCGAGGACCGAGAGCAGTTTGCGTTTGGGTTGCGTCACGTTTCCGGATTCAGTGCATTGATCGCTTCGGTCACGCGGGCCTCGATCTCGTCCCGGGGCAGGCCGGGCGGTATGCGTTCGCCGAAGCGGATGGTGATGGTGCCGCGCCGCTTCCACCGGCGGTGATAGCACGGCCCGCTGTCCACCGCGACCGGCACCACCGGCAGGTCGAGCAGCTTGTAGAGACCGGCAAAGCCCGCCTGCAGCGGCGCGCGCTGGCCATGCGGGATGCGGGTGCCCTCGGGATAGATCACCAGCGGCCGCCCTGCGGCGATCAGAGCCCGGGCTGCCGTCAGCATGGCCCGCAGCGCCTTGGCGCCCCGGTCCCGCTCGACGCCGATCAGACCGTATTTGCGCCCGGCCAGCCCCCACAGCGGGATGCGGAGCAGCTCGGCCTTGGCGAAGACACCGGGGTGCGAGAGCAGGTTCGGCGCGTCGATTGCCTCGAAGAAACTCTCATGCTTGATTGCCAGCAGCACCGATCCGACCGGCGGAGTGCCACCGGTGATCACTTTGATCCGCAGCAATCCGGTCACGCAGCGGCGATGCCAGGCGGCCCAGCCTTCCACCACGGTGCGGAACAGCAGGGCGTGAAACGGCAGGGTCAGCAGCGCGACGAAGACGAACAGCGCCGTCCCGCCATAGAAGGCGATGTAGAACGCCAGGCTGCGCAGGACATCGCCGGGGCGCGTGGTCATCGTCCGCCCCCCATCACCCTTCCCACAGTCGGGACGCCTGCCGCGCCAGCAGCTTGTGATATTCCATGAACAGGATGCGGAAGCTCGGGCGCGAGGACACGGCATCCTCGATCAGTTGCACATCCGCCGGGATCACCGCCTCCAGCTCCAGCGCAGCGCGGCGCATATGCCAGTCGGTCGTGACCAGCCGGATGCTTTGTGCCTTGTTGGCCGAAATCCAGCGCGCGGCCTCGGCAGCATTGGAGCGCGTGTCGAAGGATTCGAAGCCGAGCGTGATGCAGCACTCTATCGTCTCGGGCCTCACCTGATGCGTAACCGCGAACTCCCGCGGCTTGACCTCGCGGTCGACCCCGGAGACCAGCAGCCGCTGCGCCCAGCCCTTGTCGAGCACTTCGAGGCCACGCGCGATCCGGCCTTCGCCGCCGGTCAGCACCACCACCGCGTCACTGTGCTGCTCACCCGCCGGGCGCGGCAGGAAGATCGCGAACCAGATGAAGCCCATGGCCCACAGGAGCAGCAGCAGCGAGATGAGGCGGCGAAACACAGTGCGCCCCTTACAGCATTTGCCGCAGTGCGCGCAGCACTGTCAGCCGTGCGGTCAGCATGGCAAGCACGACCCCGACGAAGGGGATCGCGAGGATCAGCAGCCAGTCGGTCCAACCAAGCGTGCCGCCCATCGCCACACCGGCGCCCAGCGCGGCAAACCGCTTGCCCACGAACAGGATCACCACCAGCCCAAGCCCCAGCCCGACCGCGCCGCCGCCGACCGCGTCGAGCCCGATCGAGCGCTGGAAGATCCGCGCGATCTGTGCGTCGGTGCCGCCGAGCAGATGCACCACCTCGATCGTCCCGCGATTGGTGCCGAGCGCCGTGCGCGCCGCCAGCAGCACCGCCGCGGCGGTGCTCAGCGCCAGCAGCACGATCACCGCCAGTGCGATCCATTGTAGCGACTGGATTGCATCGAACACCGGGCCGAGCCAACTCGACTGGGCATCGACCCGCGCCGCCGGTGCGACGCCTTTGAGCTCGCTGCGAATATCGGCGATCCGTCCGGCGCTGACCGCTCCGTCAAGCCGGGCGTCGATCATTGCCGGCACCGGGATCGCATCCGCGCCAGCCAGCGTTCCGGCGCCGAGCCAGGGTTCGATCAATGCGTCGACATCGGCGGAGGGGACTAGCTCGGCCGAGACAATCCCGGGCATTGCCTTCAGCCGCTCCAGTGCGGCAGCGGCCTGCTTCTCGCGCATCTCGGGTGCGGCTTCGACGATCTGGACGGTAATCCCGCCCGACAGGTCCTCGCGCGCTGCCGTGGCGGTGTTGCGCAAGGCCAGTCCGGCGGCGGCGGCGATCACGGTGAGGGCGATCATGATCGCGATCACCCAGGGCATCGGCCCGGACAGGCGCGATTGCGGGACCAGTTCATTGTCGCCGCTGCCGGACAGCGACCGCCAGCCTCGGACCAGGCCTTCGCTCAACACGCTCATGCCGGCGCCGCCTGCCGGCGCGGGGGATAACGCAGCGCCCCGGTGGGATCGGACAGCCGCCCGCGATCGAGCCGCATGATCAGGGATTCCGGCACCTTCTTGAGCAGATGGACATCATGCGTCGCGACCACCACAGTGGTGCCAAGCCGGTTGAGCGCCTCGAACAGCCGCAGCAGCTTGACCGCCATTTCGGGATCGACGTTGCCGGTCGGCTCGTCGGCGACCAGCAGGTCGGGCCGGCCAATCACCGCCCGGGCAATGGCGACGCGTTGTTGCTCCCCGCCGGACAGCGTTGCCGGGCGCGCCTGCAACCGCTCGGCCAGGCCGACCCATTCGAGCATGTCGGCGACCGGACGGGCGAGGTCCTTCTCGGATACCCCCGCGACCCGCAGTGGCAGCGCGACATTGTCAAACGCGGAGAGGTGCGGGACCAGCCGGAAATCCTGAAACACCACGCCCAGCCGCCGCCGGAAGCCGGGCAGGCGATCACGCGGCAGGGTGATCGCATCGGTCCCGAACAGCCGGATCGCTCCGCGCGAGGGGCGCTGAGCGAGATAAAGCAGCTTGAGCAAGGATGTCTTGCCGGCGCCGCTCGCCCCGGTCAGGAAATAGAAGCTGCCCGGATGCAGCGTGAAGCTGACGTCGGACAGCACTTCCCGGTCCGTGCCGTAGCGTAGCCCGACATTGTCGAACTGGACGATTTCCGCGTCGGGGCTGGTGCTCATCTTGGCTTGGTAATCCGGGTTGCGACGCGGAGGAACGGCTATAGCCGCCAATCCATGTGGAAAAAAGGGCATTGCGCCCCAATGCTTTCCCGCCAAGCCTTGTCGCGCATGGCCGCCGCGTGCTTAACCATGTCCTGCAATGATAATCGCCTGCCCCGCCTGCTCCACGCGCTATGCCGTGCCCGACAGTGCGATCGGGATCGACGGCCGGACCGTGCGCTGCGCCAAGTGCCGGCACAGCTGGTTCCAGGACGGCCCGCGGGTGGAAGTGCCCGCCGGGCGCGAAGCAGCGCCTGTTGCACCGCCGCCTGCGCCTCCTCCGCCAGCACCACCACCGCCGGTCGTCGAGGAAGAACCTGCGGCCGAGCCTGTGGCGGACGAGCAAGTCGAGGAGCCTGCGCCCGAGCCGGAAGTTGCAGCCGAGCCCGAATCTGCGCCGCCAGTCGCCGAGCCCGAAGCGGAAAGCGAGCCCGCCCCGCCGCCGCCGGTCGCGCAGGACGTGCCCGATGCCAGGGTCTATGCCGACGAGGACTACGGCTATTCCTCCCATTCGAGCTTCGATTACGAGCCGCCGTTCCGCGCGCGCCGCAACCCGGCCAAGCTGTGGATGGGGGCCGCGATCGCCTTCGCGTTGGTCTCGCTAGGCGCGATCGGGGCGGTGTCTTATTACGGCCTGCCGGACTGGCTGCCCTTCGCCCGCACCACCTTCGCCGAAGCGCAGCCCGATCTCGTGCTCGATTTCCCGCCCAACCGGAAGGACCGCCGCACCCTGCCCAACGGGGTCGAGTTCTTCGGCGCCAGCGGCACGGTCACCAATGTCGGCAAGCAGGCCCACAGCGTCCCGCCGATCCTGATCGTGCTGCGCGATGCCCAGAACCGCGTGGTTTACAGCTGGGAAGTGGTCCCCTCGAAACGCGTCCTCGCCCCCGGCGAGAGCGTCACGGTCAACGAAGCGGTGACCGATGTGCCCCGTTCCGCCAAATTTGCTGAAGTGGGCTGGAAGCCGGGCTGAGGCGGGACCACCGCCCTGGAAGGGGAGGTTTACCAATTCTATCGCACTTTCGTCATCCTGAACTTGTTTCAGGACCCATCGAGCCGCACGGCTCGGCACTGGCCGGAGTGAAAGTACCCGCGAGGTTCGCGCCAATCCTGCGGCAACGGGGCGGGCCGAGAAATGGGTCCTGAAACAAGTTCAGGATGACGGAGAAGGGTGGATTGGGCTCTGCTCTCGGGGGGGGGCTGAGCTTCAACGCTCTCCCCGCTCCGGTATCTCCAGCCCCAAATTCCCGCGCAGCGTCTCCGCCTCATAGGCGGTGCGGAACAGGCCTCGCCGTTGCAGTTCCGGCACGCAGAGCTCCACGAAATCGTCGAGCCCTTCGGGGAAGGTCGCGGGCATGATGTTGAAGCCGTCGCAGGCCCCGCTTTCGAACCACTGCGCGAGGTCGTCGACCACCTCCGCCGGCGTGCCGATCACCACCCGGTGGCTGCGCGAGCCGACCAGTTCGCGCCAGGTCTGGCGGATGCTCGCCCCCTCGCGCGCGGCATAGTCGGCGATCACCTTGCGGTGGCCGACATTCTCGCTGATGTTGAACTTGGGCAGCGGATCGTCGGGCGAATACTGCGAGAGATCGATCCCGATCGAGCGCGAGAGCATGATCAGCCCGAGATCGTCGGGGATCAGTCGCTGCAGCCGGTCGAACTTGTCCTCCGCCTCGGCCCGGGTCGGCGCGGTGACGACCATCGCACCGGGCAGCACCTTCACCGCATCGCCCGATCGCCCCGCCGCCTCGGCCCGGGCGCGGATATCGGCGCGGAAGGCCTGCGCGTTGGCCAGATCGCGCTCGACACTGAACACTATGTCGGCGGTCCCCGCAGCGAGCGAGCGGCCCGCATCGGACTGTCCGGCCTGCACGATCACCGGCCGCCCCTGTGGCGAGCGCGGCATCGTCAGCGGCCCGCGCGCCTCGTAATATTCGCCGTGGTGGTTCAGCGTATGGACCCGGTCCGGCGCGATGTAGATCCCGGCTTCCTTGTCGGCGACCACGGCATCCTCGTCCCAGCTGTCCCACAAGCCCTTCACGACCTCGGCAAATTCGCCCGCGCGGCGATAGCGCTCATGCTCGGGCGGCAGGGTCAGGCCGAAATTGGCCGCTTCGGAAAGCCCGCTCGAGGTGACCAGGTTCCAGCCCGAGCGCCCACCGCTGATCTGGTCGAGCGAGGCGAAGAAGCGGGCGATGTGGAACGGCTGGTAGAAACTGGTGGAGGCGGTCGCTACCAGTCCGATCCGGCTGGTCACCGCCGCCAGCGCCGCCAGTAGGGTGAAGGGTTCATGCCGCGACATCCGCGTGGTGCGGCTCCACACCGCCGGATCGTCCGGGCCGAACATCGCGAAGGTATCGGCGGTGAACACCAGATCGAACAACCCGCGCTCCGCCGTCCGGGCGATCTCGGCGAAATGGAAAAATGCCTGCCGCTGGCTCGCATCGACCAGCGGATCGCGCTAGGCGACGGTGTGATGCCCCAGCCCTTCGAAGAACAGGCCGAGGCGCATTTTCCCGTCGGCCATACTCTCCGCGCCCTCCCGTCAGTGCAACTGTCTGGGCAAAGGCAGCGCTTTACGCAATCCCCGGAGTGAGGCATCTCCATCGGTGGCAGAGGGGACATGCTAATGGGTGTCCCCGTGCGCCGAAACAGGGAGTTTCACGTGAACGGCCAACGCAAGCAACTGGGCGAACTTTCAGATTTCGAGGCGGTGACTCAGCTGGTGGATGTCGCCGGCCTCAAGCTCGTGGATGTCGGCTGCGGCCCGGCCGATGTCTCGCGGCGGTTCGTGGCCCTCGGCGCGAGCGTGCTCGCGGTCGAGCCCGATCCGGTCCAGGCCGCGAAGAATCGTTCGGCCGATCCGCTGCCGGGACTGTCATTCACCGAAGGCGGGGCGGAAATCCTGCCGGTCGGGAGCTGTTCGGTCGACGGCGTGTTCTTCTTCCGCTCGCTGCATCACGTCCCCATCGCCCAGATGGACGCGGCGCTGGTCGAAGCGGCGCGGACGCTGAAGCCCGATGGCTTCCTGTGCATCGTCGAACCCGCCGTGACCGGCACCAACTTCCCGATCATGAAGCCGTTCCACGACGAGACATTCGTGCGGGCGCAGGCGCTTGACGCGCTGGCGCGGATGTGCGGCAAGCTGTTCACGTCGGAAGAGCGCTACGGCTATGTCATCTATCCGCGCCACGCGAGCTTCGACGCCTTCGTCGATCGCGTGATGGGCCAGACCTTCAACGCGCACGACCGCGCCCAGGTGGTGACCGACGAAGTGCGGAGCCTGTTCGAAGCGGGTAAGACGGCCGCGGGCGATTACCGCTTCGAACAGCCGATGCTGATCAATTTCTATCGCGGTGTGAGGGGATAGTGGGTGCGGTGGGCAGCGCGAAGCTGCGCCGTGCCCACTGTGTAAGCAGGTGCTGTCGGGCGTGATACTGCAATCCCCGTAATCCCGGCAGGGCGTCAGTTGATCACGTCGGAGCCGGCCTGGCCAACCGACTGGATATCCTTGCCCGCACCCTTCACGGTGTTGCAGGCCGTTGCGGCCATGGCGATGCTGCCTGCGGCGAGGACGAGCAGGACTTTCCTGAAGGTCTGGGTTTTGCTGGTCATGCGAAGTTCCTTTGCGGCGCCAGGCCGGAGTTATTCCGGACAGGCTGATGCGGAAACAACGCCATTGTGGAGGGAAGGTTCCATCGGGCCTTTCGGGGTAGGTACTCGCCTCGTTATGCTACGCCACGGAAGAGTGCCTCGGGGACATGCCATTGCGTGTCCTCGTTCGGTCGTAATTCTAAACTTCTGATCATGTATCAATGAACTCACGCGTATCGGTATACGCGGCATCGATCAAAGTAGGCATTACGGAGACAGGCATTACGGGCATTGCGGTGACACTTTACTTAGGCATTACGGTGATACTTTACTTAACCCCTAATTGTGCCGCTCTGCCCGGTCTATCTATCGGGGACACGGAATACCGTGTCCCCGATCCCAACCTAAGCCTTCGAATTCCAGCTCGTAACCGTCTCCGGCGGAGCCAGCGGGGGCAGCGCGGGATGGTTCGCGGCACGATCCGCGAGGAATTCGCCGAAGTAGGTTTCCCAGTCCGCCAGCAGCTTGGTCCTGCCCTCATCCCCCACGCGCGGGGCGGCGTAGGCGATGTAGGGGGGGGTGACGTCGAGGCCGAGGTAGCCGAGCTTGCAGTGGGTGAAGGGCCAGAGCACCTGCTCGATCGAGCCATAGGTGCTGCCGGGGGAAAAGCGTTCGATCGTGCCGCCGGTGGGGATGCAGGCCAGCGCCGCGCGGCCCTTGAACAGCCCGCGTTCGAAGCGGGCGCCGTCGACATAGGAGAAGCCATAGGCCAGCGCCCGGTCGAACCAGCCCTTGAGGATCGCGGGGAAGCCGCCGCCCCACAGCGGGAAGATGAAGACGAGGACGTCGGCCTTGCGCACCTTCTCCTGCTCGGCGGCGATATCGGGCGCGAAGGTGCCGTGCTGGGCGGCGTACATCTGCTCGGTCTGGTAGTGAAAATAGTCCGGCTGGGCGACGCTGGTGAAATCGTGCCGGCCGGCGACGGGATTGAAGTTCTGCGCGTAGAGATCGGTCACTTCATAGCTCAGCCCCTGCCGCTCCACCTCCTTGTACGCCGTTTCGAGCAGGGCATGGGTGAAGGACTTGGGCTCCGGATGGGCATAGACAAACAACACGTGCATCGAATTCTCCCCGAAGAGCCATCGCCGGTACGTCCTCGGCCGATTGACTCGTTAACATGATAATTGCATGCCCCTGTGGCATGGCCAATGGCTAGCCGCAAGCTGGGGAGAATGCGATGCCGAAACGGTACCAAACATTGAGCAGGGCGCTGCTGGCGGCGCTGCTCGGGCTGAGCGCCCCGCAGCCGGCCCTCGCCGATGCGGCCGCACCCGCCCCGACCTTCCGTTCCGATCCCGCCTGGCCTTTGCCACTCCCCAACAAATGGGTCGTCGGCGATGTCGGCGGCGTTTCGGTCGATCGCGACAACCATATCTGGATCGTCCACCGCCCCGGCACGCTGCGCCCGGTCGATGTTCAGGCCGGCAACACTCCGCCCAGCGCCAAATGCTGCGTCGCCGCGCCATCGGTGCTGGAATTCGACACCGCCGGCAATCTCTTGCGCAGCTGGGGCGGGCCGAACCATGTGCCTGACTGGTTCACCTCCGAGCACAGCATCTTCGTCGATGCCGAGGACAATGTCTGGATCGTCGGCGCCGGGGCGGGCGACGGGCAGCTAATGAAATTCACCATGGACGGCAAACTGCTGCTGCGGATCGGCCGCAAGGGCGCATTCGGCGCGGCCGACGATCCGACCATGCTCGGCCTGCCGACCGACATCTATGCCGACACCAAGCGCCGCGAGGTCTATGTCTCGGACGGCTACCGCAATCACCGCGTGATCGTGTTCGATTCCGTCACCGGCGCCTTCAAGCGGCAATGGACCGCCTATGGCAAGAAGGTCGATCCGGCCTATTTCTCCGGCCCCGAACAGACCGGTTCGCGCGGGCTGCATCTCCAGCCAGAGATCTTCACCACGGTGCATTGCGTGACCATGATCAGCGATGAGGTCTTCGTTTGCGACCGCACCAACGACCGGTTGCAGGTGTTCAAGCCCGACGGCACCTACCTGCGCGACGTGCCCTTCAACCACGGGCAGGCCGGCGGCGTCGGCGGGGTCTGGGATGCGGGGCCAGTCCCCGGCCAGCCCGACCGGATCGTCGTGCTCGACGGGACCAACAGCGAGTTCGGGGTGGTCGATACCCATACTGGCGCGGTCCATTCCAGCTACCTCGCCAAGGGGCATTTCCCCGGGCAGATGAACTGGCCGCACCAGGTCGCGGTCGACCGCGAGGGCCGGGTCTATGTCAGCGAAGTCGGCGGCGCGCAGCGCTTCCAGCGGTTCGTTCCGGCCGGCGTGCCGGACCGTTCGGCCGATGCCGTCCCCGGCAAGGCGACCTACATCACCCGCGAAGAGCTCGACCGGGTCGCGGCCGCGATCCCCGATGGCGATCGCAATGTGCGCGTGGTCGATATCGGGCATGAGAACTTCGCCGTCGGCCTGATCCATCGCGGCAAGATGGCGAGCGGAAGGGCGGCCACCGCGCCGCGCAGCAACTTCCTCACCGGGGGCACGCCCTGCGGGCGCAAGGCCGATGTTCTCCCAGTAGGCGGCTATCCGATGGGGATCATCCACGATGCCCAGGCCGAGGGCTATTACATCACCTCGGGTCAGGGGACGATGTTCACCGACGGCTATGTCGTGAACGGCACCCGCATCGACATGACCGACCTCAACGGCCCGACCTGCTTCGGCAACGCCTATGGGGTGACGGTGAAGCAAGTGAAGGCGGGCGATATCGTCATCATCCCGGCGGGCACGGTGCACGGCTGGATCGCGGTGCCCGACCACGTCGACTACCTCAGCTTCAGGCCCTCAACGGGCATTCTAACTCCCGGCTGGGTCAGCCCGGCGCTGAAGGACTGAGCGAGGTGCCGATTGCTAGGACCGCTCATCCTGAGGAGCCGTTGAGCTTGTCGAAATGGCGTCTCGAAGGACCCGCGTCGCGCAGTGGTTCGAGACGGGCCTTCGCCAAGCTCAGTCCCTCCTCAGGATGAGCGGGTCTTGCGATTCGGGTTTCTCGCACCTTGGCCGAAGCTTCGCCGCAGGCACTGCTTGACATTCGGCGCCACTCGCCGCTTTTGCGCCGTATTTGGTGGCCATAGGCCGCGCAATGCTTCGGGAGCTTGAATAGATGGACCGCGCCGCCACCGCCGAGAAAATCGCCGCGCTGATCGAACCCTTCAACAAGAAGGGCGTGGCGATCGAGGATGGCTCCAGCTTTGCCGGCGATCTCGAGTTCGACAGCCTGACGGTGATGGATTTCGTTGCGGCGATCGAGGATGAATTCGACATCATCATCAGCATGAACCAGCAGGCCGAGATCGAGACCTACGGCCAGCTGGTCGATGCGGTGGTGAAGCTGCGGGGCTGATGGCGATGGGTGACCTGTTCGACAAATTCCAGCCGATCATCGATCTGCGCGCCGGGCTTCTGGCGACCGGGGCCGAAGATCCCTTCAGCCTCGTGATGGAGCGGGTGCTCTCGCCCACTCAGGCGGTCTGCAATGGGCGCGAGACGATCCTGCTCGGCACCTACAACTACATGGGCATGACCTTCGATCCCGATGTGATCGAGGCGGGCAAGCAGGCGCTCGACGATTTCGGCGCGGGCACCACCGGCAGCCGGGTGCTGAACGGCACCTATGCGGGCCACAAGGCGGTCGAAGAGGCGCTCAAGGACTTCTACGCCATGGATCACGCCATGGTGTTTTCGACCGGCTATCAGGCCAATCTCGGGATCATCTCGACCGTCGCCGGTAAGGGCGATTACATCGTGCTAGATATCGATAGCCACGCCAGCATCTGGGACGGCTGCAAGCTCGGCGATGCCGAGGTGGTGCCGTTCAAGCACAACGACATCGAGGCGATGGAAAAGCGCCTCAAGCGCATCCCCGAAGGCGCGGGCAAGCTGGTGATCCTCGAGGGCGTCTATTCGATGCTGGGCGATATCGCCCCGCTCAAGGAGATGATCCGGGTCGCCAAGGAAAACGGCGCGATGGTGCTGGTCGACGAGGCGCATTCGATGGGCTTCATCGGCCCCAACGGGCGCGGCGTGGCCGAGGATCAGGGCTGTCTCGACGATGTCGATTTCGTGATAGGCACCTTCTCCAAGTCGGTCGGCACGGTCGGCGGCTTCTGCGTTTCGAACCATCCGAAGTTCGAGATCCTGCGGCTGGTTTGCCGCCCCTATGTCTTCACCGCCTCGCTCCCGCCGAGCGTGGTGGCGACGGCCTGCACCTCGATCCGCAAGCTGATGCATGCCGGCAACAAGCGCGCGCATCTCTGGGAAAATTCGCGGGTGCTGCACAAGGGGCTGAAGGACCAGGGCTTCCAGCTCGGCACCGACACCCCGCAAAGCGCGATCATCGCGGTGATAATGCCCGATCTGGAGCGCGGCGCGGCGATGTGGGAAGCGCTGCTCAAGGAGGGGCTCTACGTCAACCTTGCCCGGCCACCGGCCACCCCGGCGGGCATGACCCTGCTGCGCTGCTCGCTCTGCGCCGAACACACCGCCGAGCAGGTGCAGGCGATCATCGGCATGTTCGAGCGCGCCGGCAAGAAGGTCGGGATTATCTGACCGCCAGGCCAGCTGGAGTCTTCCGTTTGCTATCAAACTGCCGCGCCCCCCTTGATGGGGGAAGGATACGGAGCCTTGCCCCTGAAAGGTGTTAGGCGCAGTTGGATGGGGGTGAGTGGGCCGTTGGCACAGCGTCTGCCGGTGAGATCACCCCCACCCAACTGCGGCTAGGCCGTTATACGGCCAAGCCTCCATATCCCTCCCCCATCAAGGGGGAGGAGCCCATCAACCACCGTTGGAAAAGCTGCGACCCGGCCTCAGCTGGCCAGGTCGAGCATGATCTTGAGTAGTAGCTCCGGCTGGTCAGCTTGCACCATGTGCCCGCCGCCGACTTCGTGGAGCTGCCAGGCCGGATCGCCCTTCACCTTGTCGCGGAAGCGGGTGAAGGGGGTGGGCTGCCATTGCGTCGCGAAGATATAGCTGCGGCGCGGGATCTTCGCTTCCTCGCCGGTCAGCCGCACCGCCTCGATCAGAGTCAGCAGCGGATGCCGTCCGAAACCGGGGAGCTTGAGCAGTTCCTCGCCGCCGATCGGGGCGCACATGCCAGGGGTGAACTTCTGCGTTTCGATGTACCAGCTGTGTTCGCGCTGGCCGGTCACGTCCCACAGCGATTGGCTGTCTTCGGGCAAGAAGGCATCAATGTAGCAGATCGCGTCGATCCGCGCGCCGAGCTTCGCCGCAACCCCGGTAATCACCATGCCGCCATAGGAGTGGCCGGCGAGGATGAAGCGGTCGAACCCGGCGGCTTCGGTCTGCTCGATCGTGTCGGCGATGTGCTCGGACAGGGTGATGCCGCCATGCAGTTCGGGTTTGCGGCTGCCCAACCCCTTGAGCTGGGCAACCACCACCTCGTGTCCGGCGGTTTTCAGTTCGGCGGCGAGCCGATCATAGGCACTACCGCCGCCCCAGGCCCCATGGACCAGAACATAGTTCGCCACGGCGGCTTACAGCCCGTGCTTCTGGTTGTACTCGCCGATCCATTCAACCGTGCGCTTGAGCCCGCCGAAGGGATAGAAGTGCAGCCGCACCGCGCCGTGCTCGTCGGCCATGCCCTTGGCGAAGGTATCGACCAGCTTGTCCGGCCCGGCGGCGCCGATCAGATTGGTCAGCGAGATCCCGTATTTCTTCATCACGCTGGCCGAAGCGCCAACACCGCAGCGCGCCGCGAAGCGCAGCAGCGACTTGATGCTGGCCGGGCCGGGGATGCCCATCCGCACCGGCGTATCCACACCGCGCGCGCGCAGTTCCTTCAGCCAGGCGAGGCAGGCATCGGGATCGAAGCTGAACTGGGTGACGATCACGGCAGCCATGCCGCGGGCGTTGATGTCGGCGGTCTTGCTGGCAAGCACCTCCCAGCACTGCTCCTTGGTCATGTTGGGATGGCCTTCGGGGTGCCCGCCGATGCCGATGGCCTTGATCCCGGCGGCCTCGAAGGCGCCGGTGGCGATCAGTTCCGAGCTGTCGGAGAAGGGGCCTTCCGCTTCGGGCGGGTCGCCGGCGATGATGAAGCAGCGCGTGACGCCGGCCTTTTCGACCACCGCCTTGAGGTAGCTGTCGAGCTCTTCGCGCGAGAGGATGCGGCGCGCAGAGAAGTGCGGCATCGGCTCGAAGCCCAGTTCGCGCACGGCGATTGCCGCGGCGATGCGGGGCTCGGCCTCTTCACCCGGCAGGAAGGTCACCGCGATCGGCGTGTCCTTGGGGATCAGCGGCGCGGCTTCGCGCAACGCTTCGATGTCCTTGGCGGTCATCTCCAGCGAGAAACCGTCGGTGATGCCTGCGGGGGCATTGGCCCAGTTCGGGTGGATCAGCAGCTTGGTCATGGAGCATCCTTGGAATTTTTCTTGGCCTGAAACAACTTCGCCGGTGCCTCAGCATGCCCAAGGTAGCTCAGGCACCGGCAAGTCGGATCAGGAGGTTACCCTCTCAGTGGCTCAGAGGCCCTGCGAGCGCCAGCCTTCCTGATAGGTGTCGCGAACGACGCGGGCGTAGGGCACCGCTGAAACGATGGCGCGCACCTCGATCTGCTTGTGCGGCTCGACCGTAGTCTTCTTGGTGCCGCCGTTTTCTTCGCCCCAGACGACACGGATTTCGGCGCCTTCAGGCACGTCCGCGTCAAGGATGGCGAGGCTCAGCGCCTGCTTTTCGTTGTAGGAGAAGCCGGTGAACATCGAAAGGCCAACGACCTTACCACTGCCGTCGATCACCTTGTCGAAGCTCGACGAGGCGTAGTTGGCCAGCGGCACGTCGAAGAACTTGTAGGCTTCGCCGTCGGGGTTGAACATCGAGCCAAGGATCTTGGCCATGTCCTCGGGATGCCAGGCCAGCGTGACCTTGCGGCGCTGGGTCGAGCGATCGAGCTTTTCCAGGGCTTCCTTGCCGTGGAAATCATGGTCGAACTTCACGAAGTGGCCGTAACCCAGTTCATAGGGGTTCAGGTAATAGTCTTCGATGTTCTCGGACACGAACGAACCGCCGATCGAGCCGGTGGCTTCGTAGCTGTCGGCACCCAGCCACTCGCGATAGCCCTTGAGCTTGTCGCCAGTGTAGATCGCCGGGAGCGGCGAGGGGATCCAGCCCGATTCGAGCGTGTTCGAAGGATAGGCGCGGCTGCCGACCGGGATCAGGCCGAATTCCTTGCCCGCCTCGAGGATCGCGGCGCGGATTTCTTCCTGCTCTTCGTAGGGCCCCCAGATTTCGAGGCCGGGCGCACCGGCCATGCCGTGGCGCAGGGTGCGCACGGTCTTGCCGGCGATGTTCATGGTGCTCACGTTGAAGAACTTGAGCTGCTCCAGCGGTCCGCCATGCAGCTTCTCGATCACGGCCCAGGCGTTGGGGCCCTGGATCTGGAAGCGCCAGCAGCTGCGGGTGACGGGCTTGCCCATCGGGCGCATCGGCGAGCGATCGTCCAGCTCGACCTGCACGTCATAGCCGCCGGTCGCAGCGTGGTAGCGCAGCCAGTTCGAAGCGGGCGCGCGACCGACATAGAGGAATTCTTCCTCTTCCAGCCAGAAGATGATGCCGTCGCCGATGACATGGCCATAGGGCGTGGTCGGGACGTACTGCTTGGCCTTGTTGACCGCCCAGCCCTTGGGGCTGTTGATCATGGTGTCGGTCAGCAGCTTGAGCGCGTCCTTGCCGCGGACATAGAGGTTGACCATGTGGTGCGACTGGTCGAACAGCACGGCAGAATGCTGCCAGGCCCACTGTTCGGTGCGCCAGTTGGAAAATTCCGGCGCGACCACCGGATAAACATAGGCGCCCAGCTGCGAGTTGCGCAGCATGTTTACGATATTGCCCTGCTGGGCCAATAGCTGATCGAGATTCGCGGCGGACATGGCGTTACCTCTCCGATTATGGGTTCTTGGGTTGAACTTTGTAAGCAACGCTTACTATATTTTGCTGCGAAGGCAACCCAGAATGATGCATGCTACATGCCACTAAAATGCGGGAGTGACTACCATGGCCGAAGCCCAGATTCTGACCCTTTCCTGCCCGGACCAGCCCGGGATTACGGCCGCTGTCACCATCTATCTATTTGAAATCGGGGGTAATATCCTCGAAGCCCAGCAGTTCAACGATCAGGATGAGGCGCGCTTTTTTCTGAGGGTGGAATTCGATCCGGGCTCGGCGGATCCGGCAATGATTCGTGCCGGATTCGCTGCGATTGCCAAGCCGCGCGGGATGAAATGGGCGCTGCGCGGGAAAGATTCGCTGCGCAAGGTGCTGCTGCTGGTCAGCAAGTTCGATCATTGCCTGGGCGACCTGCTCTATCGCAACCGAATCGGCGAGCTGCCGATGGATGTCGTCGGGATCGTCGGCAACCATCCGGCCGCGGCGCTCAACATCTCGCTGATCGGCGATATCCCCTATCACCACTTCCCGATCACCAAGGACACCAAGCCGCAGCAGGAGGCGCAGATCAAGGCGCTGGTCGAGGAGACCGGGGCCGATCTGGTGGTGCTGGCGCGCTACATGCAGATCCTTTCGGACGACATGTCGGCCTTCCTCTCGGGGCGCTGCATCAACATCCACCACAGCTTCCTGCCCGGCTTCAAGGGCGCCAAGCCCTATCACCAGGCCCATGCCCGCGGGGTCAAGATGATCGGCGCGACGGCGCATTACGTCACCGAGGACCTCGACGAGGGATCGATCATCTACCAGGACGTCGAGAACATCGGCCATGCCGACCGGCCCGACGATCTCGTCCGCAAGGGCCGCGACATCGAACGCCGCGTGCTGGCCGAGGCGGTGCGGCTGCACCTGCAGGACCGGGTGCTGGTCAATGGCGGGAAGACGGTTGTATTCCGGGGTTAAGCAATTTCTCCCCTCCCGCTTGCGGGAGGGGCCGGGGGTGGGCCTTTTGGCAACACCGGATTGGCCCACCCCTAACCCCTCCCGCAGGCGGGAGGGGAACAGCAAGGAGGATGCCATGCAAGTCAACGCACTCGATCACGTCAACATCATCACCGACCAGCTGGGCGAGACCGCCGAGTTCTACAAGGCGCTGCTCGGCCTCGATCGCCGCGACGCCCCGCCGCCGCTCACCCCGCAGAACGCGCAGTGGATGTATGATGCCGGTAACAAGGCGATCATCCACATCAACTCGGTCGACTGCCCGCGCACCTTCGACCGCGAGGTCCAGCCCGGCGAACTCACCGGCGCGCTGCATCATGTCGCGCTCAACTGCACCGGCTATGACGAGACGATGCGCCGGATCGAAGCCATGGGCCTGCCTTCGCAGACCAACTTCGTGGCGGCGGTCGGCCTCCGGCAGATCTTCACGCCGGACCCGAACAACGTGCTGCTGGAGCTGAACTTCTTCGGGGATTGAGGATCAAACCGGCACCTCCCCCGCCATGGTCACCCGGTACATCTCCCGCCGGAACCCGTCATAGTCGTTCGCGGCCAGGTGCAGGCACGCCCGGTTGTCCCACATCGCGACCATGCCCAGTTCCCAGCGCAGGCGGCAGGTGAAGGCGTGCTGGGTGATGTGGGCGATCAGGAAGTCGATCAGCGGGCGGCTCTCGGCCTCGGTCATGCCTTCGATGCCGATGGCGTAGACCTCATCGATGAACAGCGATTCCTCGCCGGTGAAGGGGTGGGTGCGGACCAGCGGGTGGGCCATGCCCTCGATCGCAGCGGCGCGTTCAGCCTCGTTGGCGAAGGACAGTTCCTTCCCGTCGGCCTGCTTCTGGGTGTAGACATTGTTGCGCGCCGACATCCGCACCTTCAGCCCGCGCAGCATCTGCTGCATCGTGGGGCTGAGCATGCGGAAGGCCAGCGCGGTGTTGGCCCAGGCGGTGTCGCCGCCATAGGGCGGGATCTCGACCGAGCGCAGGATCGTCACCCCCGGCGGGACCGGGAGGAAGGGCGAATCGACATGCCAGCCGCTGCCGAACAGGCTCTTGCTGCGGGTCTCGGCTTCCTTGATCAGCGGCTGGACATTGGTGTGGCCGGGGACGCCGTGAGTATAGGCGTCCTGCCCGAACTCGCCGAAGCGGGCGGCGAAGGCCTCGTGCTCGGCATGGGTGAGGTTCTGGCCGCGCAGGTAGAGCATCTTGTGATGCCACAGCGCGCGTTCGAGATCGGCGAAGACCTCGTCGGTCAGATCCGCAAGGCGAAGCCCGATGATCTCCGCCCCCATCGCCGCCGAGAGCGGCCTGACTTCGAAAAATGCACTCGGATAGGGCACATTGTCGAACGCCCCCGAGGGGCTGAGACGGACTTCACGCATGGGGCTCTCCTATTGTCCTTGTGATTGTCTCCTCGCCAGCACGCGAGGTGCGGTTTCCATGAGCAGGCTCGCGCTGAGCACCGTGGTGAGCGCGAGCCCGACGCAGATCCAGAATACCGAAGGCAGGCCCCAGGCATCGGCCAGCGGGCCGACCACTGCGGGCGCGACCACGCCGCCGAGCAGCTCCGCCGTGCCCATCGCCAGTCCGACCGCGCTGGTCGCCAGCGCCGGGGAGACGCTCTCGGTCGGGACGATCGAGCAAAACAGCGGCGCCATGCCGAGCGGCAGCCAGCCGAGGAAGATCGCCAGGCTCATCGCCATGGCATTGCCGGGCAAGTAAAGCATCGCCAGCGGCGCGATCAGCGTGGCGAGGCCGGCGAGGGTGCAGACCGTGCGCCGCCCGATGAAGTCGCTCAGCAGCGGAAGCGAGATCCCGCCGATCAGCGCGGCAATCCCGCCGGTCGCCAGCACCCCGCCCATCTCGGCCGGGGTCAGTCCCTTCATCGAGGTGAGGTAGACCGGCAAATAGACGTTCTGCAGCACCAGCCAGGCAGTGAAACTGCCCGCCAGGCACAGCGCGATCCGCATGTTGCGCACCTTGAGCAGCGCGCCGAGCGAGCT
>CANJSX010000024.1 GCA_947477055.1 Sphingomonadaceae bacterium
CTCTCGCGGATCGAGAAGGGCGAGATGAAGGCCGAGCATCCGCTAGCCAATGGCATCATCCACAAGGCCCAGTCGCGCCGGACGCTGTATATCTCAGTGCTGCTGCACGACATCGCCAAAGGGCGCGGCGGTGATCATTCGATCCTCGGGGCCGAGATCGCACTCAGGCTGTGCCCGCGTCTCGGGCTCGACGCCAGCGAGACCCAGCTGGTCAGCTGGCTGGTCCGCCAGCACCTGCTGATGAGCGCGGTCGCCTTCAAGCGCGACCTGGCCGACTGGAAAACGATCACCGATTTCGTCGCCGTGGTAGAAACGCTCGAACGGCTCCGCGAACTCACTTTGCTGACGATCGTCGATATCCGCGCGGTCGGGCCCGGAACCTGGAACAGCTGGAAACGCCAGCTGATTCACGAACTCTACAACGCGGCGGAAGAGCGGATGCGGCTGGGCCATGCCCGCCATGGCCGCACCGAACGCATCGCCGCCAAGAAGGAGAAGGTCGCCGAGCGGCTGGGCGATCGCGGCCAGCTGGTCGCCGAGGTCGGTAAACAGCTGGGCGATGCCTACTGGGTCGCCGAAGCCGAAGACGTCATCGCGATGAACCTGCAACAGCTGGACGATTACTCCGGCGCACCGCTGGGCATCGAGACGGAATACGACGCCGCGCGTGGCGCGACGCTGGTGATGGTGCTGGCCGCTGACCATCCCGGCCTGTTCTACCGCATCGCCGGCGGCATCCACCTGGCCGGCGGCAACATCATCGACGCGCGGATTCACACCGCCCGCAATGGCCTGGCGGTGGACAATTTCCTGGTGCAGGACCCGCTCGGCCGGCCCTTCATGGAAGAAGGCCAGCTCGCGCGGCTCAAGACCATGATCGGCGATGCGCTGGCCAACCGGATCAAGCTGGTGCCGCAACTCGCCGCCCGGCCGCTCTCGCGCCCCCGCGCCGATGCTTTCGCGGTGCAGCCGCGCGTCGAGTTCGACAATTCCGCCTCGAACCGCTTCACCGTGGTCGAGATCTCGGCGCGGGATCGCCCGGCGCTGCTCAACCGACTGGCCCGGGCGCTGTTCGAAAGCCGGCTGATCGTCCATTCCGCCCACATCGCCACCTATGGCGAGCGCGCGGTCGATACCTTCTACGTCACCGATCTGCTCGGCGAGAAGATCGACGAGGGCGCGCGGATGAAGGCAGTGGAAGAGGCGCTGCTTGAGGCGGCCGGCGAAGATACGGTGGAAGTCGCTGCTGCCTGACATAGTCCAGATTTCGTTATGGCCCAGACTTCATGTTGCGGCGCAATATGATCCGCTGATATGATAACGCTTTCCGCCGTTCATGAAGGCACTGCAATGAAGCTCGACAACAAGGTCTGCATCGTCACCGGCGCCGCTTCGGGCATCGGCCTCGCGATCGCCAAGCGCTACGCTCTAGCCGGAGCGAAGGTCGCCATTGCCGATCTGAATGCCGACGCCGCCGGCACCGCCGCCACTGCGATCAATGCCAACCATCCCGGCTGCGCCATGCCGGTGGCCATGGACGTAACGAGCGAGGAGCAGGTCAATGCCGGGATCGCCGCAGTTGTCGCCACCTGGAGCACAGTCGACGTACTGGTCTCCAACGCCGGGATCCAGATCGTCAACCCGGTCGAAGCCTATTCCTTCTCCGACTGGAAGAAGATGCTGGCGATCCACCTCGACGGCGCCTTCCTGACCTCCAAGGCAGTGCTGCCGCATATGTACGCGCAGGGCAGCGGCGCGATTATCTTCATGGGCTCGGTCCATTCCAAGGAAGCCTCGCCGCTTAAAAGCGCCTATGTCACCGCCAAGCACGGGTTGCTCGGCCTCGCGCGGGTGATCGCCAAGGAAGGCGGCAGGAAGGGCGTGCGCACCAATGTCATCTGCCCCGGCTTCGTGCGCACCCCGCTGGTCGACAAGCAAATCCCCGAACAGGCCAGGGAACTGGGGATCAGCGAGGACGATGTGGTCAAGAAGGTCATGCTCGGCCAGACGGTCGACGGCGAGTTCACCACCGTGGAGGACATCGCCGAACTGGCACTGTTCTTCGCCGGCTTCGAAAGCAACGCGCTGACCGGCCAATCACTGATCGCAAGCCACGGCTGGTGCATGGAGTAGTTACTATCGCACCACTGCAGCGTGCCTGCTGAATCGGGCAGAGGGACCGGCTTGAGCCAATCTGGCGGGCGATTTTCGATCAGCCGCGCCATCAAGCCGGCGGCGGCGGTCTCGTGATAGATCCTGGCCTCATAGAGGTCCGCGCAGGACAGAACGTAGCTGGCTCCGTGGCGTTTCACGATCCCGTGGGCCACTTCGGGCGCCGCCAGGAATGCCGCAATCACGTCATGCATCGCCGCTGAAGCCCGGTGATGGCCGGTCGCGATTACGCTGTAAGGCGAATGTTGCAGCACTACGGGGCCGATATCGAGCGGTGCGAAGATCGTCTTGCCCTCGAGCGGGGGGAGTTCCAGCAGCGAAACCGGCATACCACAGGCGATCCTGTATTGGGTGCCTTCGGAATTTGCGTTGGTGATTTTCGGATCGAGACTTGGGAAGTGCCCGGCCACGGCGACGAGCAGCAGGCCGGGGATATAAGCGCAGACCAGCAGGACCAGCGCACCAATCCGCAGCACTGGCCGCTTCATCGCGACGATATGCTTGACCAGCGGCAGCAGGGAGCAGGCCATCACCGTGATCGTCAAGGCGCCGGTCGCGGCACCGGCCCGGGTGACCAATACCCCGATCAGGGAAAAACCGATGAAGAGCGCGGTGAAGTCGAGCCAGCGATCCCTGCGCTCGTCCGTCGTCCGGCGGATAACGAAGGCGGCACAGAACAGGGCGAGCAGGTTGGGCACGACTACCTGCGGAACGACATTCCGTGGCTGGCGCCACACCGACAAACCTTCGGGGACGTTGTTGTACCAGAACTCCCGGACCAGCGGATCGAGCTGTGCGAAGGGGCCGGTCGTGCATTGCGGAGCGAGCAGCAGGAAACTGCCAACCGTTGCCAGACCCGCCGCGCCGAGCAGCGCAAGCACGACGAGCGTGCGGTCGGGATTCAAGCGAGCCGTCGCGCGCACCAGCAAGGCCGCGACGAGGAAGCCAGCGATGTACGGGGGCGAATAGCTGTCGCAATGCGCCACCAGGTCAGTGCCTCCATGGGTCACGGCGAACAGCGCCAGACTGGTCAGCGCCAGTGCATCGAGCATCGCTACCAACCCGACCCGGGCCTCGTTCGAACGCAGCCAGCGGAACGTCAGAATCGCGCCGAAGATGGCGACATAGGGCAGCAGTTCGAGGCTGATCGTCAGGCCGACGGCGATCGCAGCCCCGATCACCCAGCCGCCCTTGCGGGCATCGCGGGCAATCAGGCCATTGGTCGCCGCCAGCAATGCGACGATCTGCCAGCCGTGATGATCGATCCGCAGCGGGCGAAACTGGGACATGGTGGTGAAGGCGACCGGCCAGAGCAGGCCGGCGGCGGCAACGGCAACCGGTCGATCCTCGGGCGCGGCGAGCCGCAGGCACAGCCGTGCAATCAGCAGCATGGCGCAGAGCAAGGTGAGCATGGGCACGATCAGCACCGCCACCTGCTCTGCCCCGGCCTGACCCAGCAAGGGCCGCAATGCCAGGTTGCAGGCAACCAACGGTATGTCGACCAGACGCGACCAATGCATCAGCACCCCTTCGGGCGGATTGATGCGATATTGGTGCAAATCGAACCACGACTGGCCATCGAGCAGCGCGCGCACCTGCAGCAGCCGTAGCGAATCATCCGGATCGTTGAAGCTCATCTGTGCCAGGCGCGACAGTTCCGACGGCACCAGCATGATGGCCACCAGCAACCAGACCAGCACCACGGTGCGGTAAGGGGATCGGATCAGCCAGGGTTGGCTGGAAGCTTCGGAGGTCATGCGGCTACTTGCCGGAACACGACCCGCTGGCGCAACAGCCAGGTCGCAACGAAGCTGACGCCGACTGCGAAAATCTTCGCCAGACGTGGATCGAGTCCGGCCAGATCACCGGTACCGACGATTGCAGTGGTCAGCGCCAAACCGACCAGTGCCGACATCACGAACATCGCCTTCTGCTTGGTCCGCGCCGGCCCTCGCTCGGCAACACCGACTGCAAATACCGTGCGGCTCGACAGCAACCAATGGGCGACGATGCCGATGGCATAACCCAGGCTGCTCGCGGCAACCGCAGCCAGTCCAGCGTCGAGCAGGATCAGGAAACTTCCCATATCCGCCGCCAGCGCGAGTACGCTGGCGATCAGATATTTGGGAAAGGTCGTGGCGCCGAGGCGCCGTGCGAACGCGATCATCTCATGCCCCCGGCTGGAGTTTGGCTCAAGCCGCGCGGCGGGTCTTGTCGTCGTCGCCGACAATCCGCTCGGGCACTTCGCGCACCGAGGCAAGCGCAGCGGCCTGGTCTTCGGTGATCGGCTGATGAGTGCTGGCGATCGCCTTCTCCGCGCCTTCGTCGCCCGCTTCATGATACTCGGCATCTTCGTTGACACACCAGGTGTCGTAGATCCGCTCGCCGGCGATGATGTTCTCGACGGTAAGCATTGCCGTCATCATCGCATGGTCCTGGTTGTTGTAGCGGTGCATGCCGTTGCGGCCGACGAGGTGAAGGGTCGGATACTTCCCTTCAAGCTCCTCGCGCATCGCGGCGACATTGGCGGCGTAATCTTCGTCATAGACCAGATAGGCCTTCTCCTGGCGCACTACGGCGCCGCCGATCACCTGCTCGGCCGAAACCAGCCCGAGGATCGCCATCTCGCGGGTGGCGAGCGCGATCAGATCGTCGTCGGTCATTGACCACAGCCCGTCGCCCTCGAAGCAGAAATACTCAAGACCAACGCAGGCCACGCCTTCGTCGGGCACCATTTCGGGCGACCAGGAGCGGAAGTTCTGAATGCGGCCGACCTTCACCTTGCTGTCATGAATGTAGATCCAGTTGTCGGGGAATAGATCGTCCGAACGGATCTTGAGCGCAACGGTCAGGAAGTCGCGATATTTGAGATTGGCCGCGTTGAGCGAAGTCGCCGGCAGCGGGTGCAGGCGGGCAGCCAGCTCGCGCATCGGCGCCGAGCTGATCGTGTGGCGGGCGTTAATAACCGTGTCGCCGTCGGGCCCGGTCGTGGTCATACGCCAGCCGCCCTGGCCGTCGCCGGCCGGCGCCTTGAGTGCGGTCGCCATGTGGACCTTGCCGCCCCTCTCCACGATCCGGTCGCGCGCGGCGTCCCACATCATGCCGGGGCCAAGGCGCGGATAGCGGAAGGTTTCGAGCAGGGTCTTGACCTCTTGCCCATCGTTGGGCCGCTTGTTGAGGCCGAGGCTGCGCTTGAGCCCATCAGTAACGGCGCCCCACAGCGAAAGCCCCTTGATACGCTGGGCGGCCCAATCGGCGCTCATCTCGTCGCAGGGCATGCCCCAGACCTTCTCGGTGTAGGTCTTGAAGAAGATCGAATAGAGTTTGAAGCCGAACTGGTTGGTGGTCCAGTCCTCGAAGCTCTTCACCTGCTTGCGCGGGAACATCTGCGCCTTGGCGAAGCTGATCATGCACAGGGTCGAGCGGACCACGCCGAGGTTCCACAGCGCCTCGAAGGCGCGCAGCGGATAGGAGTAGAACTTGCCCTCGTAATAGATGCGGCTCATCCGCGGGCGCTGGATGAAGTCGTCGGGGAGGATTTGTTCCACAGATCGACGACCTGCTGGCTTTTGGAGAAGAAGCGGTGGCCGCCGATGTCGAAACGATAGCCCTCGTGCTCGACCGTGCGGCTGATGCCGCCGACGTAAGTCGCGTCCTTCTCGATGATGGCGACGGAAAGTCCGGCCTAGGTGAGAAGGTATCCCGCCGTCAGTCCGGCTGGCCCGGCCCCGATAATCGCAACGTCAACCTGATTGCCGGCCGCACCATTTTCACCCAACGCCATGTCCATTTCCCCTGTTCGAAAGGTCTTGGCCGGGAGTGAAGGAAAATGGCTAAAAGAAGGTTAACGCGTAGGTGATTTGGCTCGGGAATTCCCTTTAACTTGCGTTGCATGGTGCGGACGGTGGGACTCGAACCCACACGGGCAATGCCCAAGGGATTTTAAGTCCCCTGCGTCTACCGATTCCGCCACGTCCGCGCGAAAGCCTGCGCGCTTTGGCAGATTGCCCGGGATGCGGCAATCATCAGCTGGCGTGTCAGGAAAACCCGCGTCAGCCGTTAAGGCGCTGACGGATTTCCTTGCCCGGCTTGAAATAGGGAGCGCGCTTGCCCGGGACCTCCACCGAAGCCCCGGTCCGCGGGTTGCGCCCTTCGCGCGCATCGCGCTCCCGCGTGGAGAAGGCGCCGAAGCCACGCAGTTCCACTCGTCCGCCCTGCGCCAGACGCTGGGCGATCTCGTCAAAGAAGACATCGACAACGCGCTCGATATCGTCGGCGCGCAGCTCCGGATTTTCCTTCGCCAGCGCCTGCAGAAGTTCTGATCTAATCATCGTGCCTCCCAGCGCGAACTGCGACCCGTGCCCCCTCCCGCTGTCCCTGCGGGCGGCGGAAGCTTCCAAAGCTGTAAACTGCCAGAATTGCAATGGATTCGCAACCGGATAGCTCGCCGACCGGCAAGTCGCTGTTAACTGTGGTTTTCCAGCACCAGATCGGAGACGGAAATCCCGAGACGGGACATTCGCGCGCGGATATCCGGCCACTCCTGTTCGATGAAGCTGCGCCGTTCCGCCAGCCGCAGCTTGTCGCGCGCGCCGGGTGCGACCGACATGCCGACGCCGCGCTGGACATCGACCAGCCCATCCAGCTGGAACTGCTGATAGGCCTTGGCCACCGTCAGCGGATTGGCGCCCTGATCGGCCGCGAAGGCCCGCACTGAAGGCAGCATCGCCCCCTCGCCATAGGTGCCATCGATGATCGCGGCGGCGATGATATCGCGCAGCTTGAGATATACCGGGCGGCTGTTCTGGCTCATGGTGGCTCAGTGCCATAATACAGCGCTGCACGCAAGCCGGCATGGTCTGGTAAAATAGGTTCAGGTGAAACGATTTCAGCTTTCGCTGCCGGGTTACCCGGGTTAGTCCTGCGACCAGGCAAAAGACTGCGCAAACGAACGCAAGGGGTCGCACATGAAGGACATGGCAAGCTGGAACGAGGGTGACTGGATCGCTGCCGTTGGCGCGGCAGCATTGTTCGCCTTCCTCGCCGTGGGCGGGCTGATCGCCTCGCGCAAGAGCGAGGAAGTGCTCGGCCATCCCCGGGGCCTGTTCGTGCTCTACTACGCCGAAATGTGGGAACGCTTTTCCTATTACGGCATGCGCGCGCTGCTGATCCTGTACCTGACCAAGTTCTGGCTGTTCTCCGACGGCAAGGCCAACCTGATCTACGGCGCCTATACCGCGCTGGTCTATATCACTCCGGTGCTCGGCGGCTATTTCGCCGACCGCTGGCTGGGCCAGCGCAAGGCGGTGGTGTTTGGCGGCGTAGTGCTTGCTTTCGGCCATGCCATGATGGCGGTCGAGGGGATGAAGGGCGTGGCCGATCCGCTGGTCAAGCAGGCCGATCCGGTCATCAATGTGTTCTGGCTGGCGCTCGCGCTGATCATCGTCGGCAGCGGATTCCTCAAGGCCAATATCTCGGTGATCGTCGGGCAGCTTTACCGCATGACCGACGTGCGCCGCGATGCCGCCTACACGATCTTCTACATGGGGGTGAACACCGGCGCGGCGCTGGGCACGATCCTGGTCGGTTATCTCGGCGAGACCATCGGCTGGTCCTGGGGCTTCGGCCTGGCGGGCATCGGCATGGTCGCCGGGCTGGTGATCTTCACAATCGGCAAGCCCGCATTGATGGGCAAGGGCGAACCGCCCGCACCCTTGGCGCGCCAGCGCGAATTCACTCTCTACGCGATCGGCCTCGCTTCGGTCGCGGTCATCTGGGCGCTGATACAGTATCAGGACGTGATCCAGAACCTGCTGTTCGTCAGCGGCCTGGCGATGCTCGGCTACACGCTTTACGAAGCCTTCAAGCTGCCGAAAGAGCCGCGCGAGCGGATCTTCGCGATCCTGTTCCTGATCGCGCTCAACCCGCTGTTCTGGGGCCTGTTCGAGCAAGCCGGCGGCTCGCTAAGCCTCTTCACCGACAAGTTCGTCGATCGCGCCGGGGTGCCGACCAGCCTGTTCCAGTCGATCAATCCGATCTACATCGTGCTGCTGGCGCCGATCATGGCGGCGCTGTGGCAGATGCTCGGCAAGCGCGGGCTCGAGCCCTCGGCTCCGGCCAAGTTCGGCCTGGCGCTGGCGCAGGTCGGGCTCGGCTTCCTCGTCTTTACCTGGGGAGCGAGGGCCACCGGCGTGGAGGCGATGACGCCCGTGTTGCTCGTGTTCCTGATCTACTTCCTGCACACCACCGCGGAACTGTGCCTCTCGCCGGTCGGGCTTTCGGCCATGACCCGGCTCGCCCCGCTGCACCTCGCCAGCTTCATCATGGGCGCCTGGTTCTACATGACGGCAGTGGGCAATTTCGTCGCCGGCAAGATCGGCGAAGCGACCGGCGGCGAGAGCGGCTCCATGTCGAAAGAACTGACCCTGTCGATCTACACCGAGATCGGCTGGATCGCGCTCGCCATCGCCGGAGTGGTGCTGCTGCTCTCGCCAATGGTCAAGCGCTGGATGCACCTCGACACGCTGGAAGACCGGAGCGAAACCGGTACAAGGCACTGACGCACAGCTGAAAAGCAAAGGGACCAGCAAATGGATCAGCAACTTGGCAGTCTGATTGCGGCAAACGTCACCTTCGTCGGGACGCATCTAGCGCTCTCTCACCCCCTGCGAAGGCCGCTGGCGACTGCGCTGGGCGAGAAGGGCTTCCTCGGTCTCTATTCGCTGGTCAGCCTGGCTGCGCTGGGGTGGGTCACCATGGCCTTCCGCGCGAGCGGCCCGGGCGGGGACATGCTGTGGGACGGACAAGCCGCGTTGCCCTGGGCCACCGCGAGCGCGCTGGCCCTGCTGGCGATGGTACTGCTCGCCGGATCGTTCAAGGGCAACCCGGCCCTCCCCGGCGCTCCGGCAGCACTGGCACGCGCCGAGCCTTTGGGGGTCTTCGCCGTAACCCGCCACCCGATGATGTGGGGTTTCGCGCTGTGGGCACTGGCGCACATCCTCGTCAGCCCCAGCCCGCGCACCTTGGCGACGGCCGGCGGCATCGGCTTCCTCGCGCTGGTCGGCGCGCATCTTCAGGACCGCAAGAAGGAAGCGCTGATGGGCGCGGACTGGCAGGGCTGGGAAGCGAAGACGAGCTACTGGCCGCGCTGGGGCCGGCTGGCTGGCGTTGGCGCGGTTCCCTGGCTGGCCGGGCTGGCGCTATGGCTAGCGCTGACCTGGGCGCATGTCTGGCTGGCTTACGAGGCGGCGGGCATCTGGCGCTGGATCGGCTGACGCCCTCTAGCTGCTCAATGCCTGCGCCATAACCTTGCGGGCGGCTGCCGCAATCGTCTTGCGGCTGGCCAGCGCTTCGCCCGCGAGCGGCGGCAGGAAGTGCACGGTCAGGACCACCGGGCGGGCGCGCGCAAGGATGCGCAGGAAATTGTGCAGCCCGTGCTCCTCGCCGACCCAGGCGATCGTCGCCGCTTCGGGCCGGAAATCGAGCAGCACCGGCTGTACGGCAATCCCGGCCGGCAGTGGATCGAGGGCAGACAGCAGCGAGGACTTGAAGGGCAGCAGGCCGGTGCCGTCGCTGGTGGTGCCTTCGGGAAAAATCGTCAGAGCCCCGGTGTCGCGGATCGCGGCGCGGACATCCTCGACCTGCTGGTGAATGCTGGCGCGGTCATGCCGGGCGACGAACACCGTGTCGTTCATCGCGCAGAGCCATTTGAGCAGTGGCATCGAAGCCAGCCCGTCATGCCCGACGAAGGCGGTGCCGGTCACTGCGGAAATCGCGACGATGTCGATCCAGCTGACGTGATTGGCGAGCAAAAAGGCGCCGCGATGGACGCGCTCGCCCGTCACCCGGATATCCACGCCAGCAAGCCAGCCGATCCCGCCAAGGAACAGCCGCGGCAAGGGATTATGGCGCGTGAACGGGCGGGCCAGATAGAACAATGGCAGGCACGCCACGAACAACAGCAGCATCGCGGCGATGCGGAAGCAGGCCCGCAGCCAGCCGATGGCAGGGAGGCGGAATGGCCGAGCCGGCTCAGGTGCCAGCGCCTGATTCATCAGGTAGTCTTGCGTTCCAGCCTCACGCCGAAAAGTTCCATGCGGTGGTCGACCAGGCGATAGCCCAGCTTCTCGGCGATCTGGCGTTGCAGCACTTCCAGCTCAGGGTCGACGAATTCGATCACCTTGCCGGATTCGACATCGATCATATGATCGTGATGGGCTTCCGGCGCGGCTTCATAGCGCGCGCGGCCATCGCCGAAATCGTGCCGGTCGAGAATCCCCGCCTCCTCGAACAGCCGCACGGTGCGATAGACGGTGGCGATCGAGATGCCGGGATCGAGCACGGAGGCCCGCTCGTAAAGCTTGTCGACATCGGGGTGATCGTCGCTGTCGGACAAGACCCGCGCGATGATCCGGCGCTGCTCGGTTATGCGCAAGCCCCGTTCGGCGCAGAGTGCTTCGATGTCGATCCGCTGAGACACTCACGTTCCTGAAAAAAAGAATAGCCGCGCCGATATTAGACCGGCGCGGCCATTCTGCAACCGATAGTCGGCTCAAGCTTTGGGTTTGCGTCCGCGCTTGACGCCCGGCTTGCGGCCGAGGCCGATCTTCTTGGCCAGTTCGCGGCGCTTTTCAGCATATTCCGGCGCGACCAGCGGGTGATCGGCGTTGAGGTTCCAGCGTGCGCGATAATCGTCCGGGCTCAGCCCATGATGCGTCATCAAGTGACGCTTGAGCATCTGGAGCTCTATCCCGCAATCGAGACAGACCACATGGCTGGGCTTGACCGAATTGCGGACCGAAACCGCCGGCTTGAGCGGCGCGGCTTCGACAGCCGGGGCAGCCTCGCCAAGACCGGCAAGCGCGCCATAGACGCCGTTGATCAGCCGGGTGACATCATCCACCGTAACGCTGTTATTGCTGACATGAGCCGCAACGATGTCCGACGTCAGCGTGATCAGGGTTTCCTTCATGTCGTTTGCACCGTTAACCATAGTACCATTCCTTGTGTTCTTGCAGTTCTTGCTGCTGCCTGCGCGACCATCACCACGGGCTGCTCTTCGTCAGCCGATTCCGGCAATTTTTTATCCGGTATGGATGCAAGTGCGTGGCCTAGACCGCGTCATATTGGCTGTCTATTATATTTTCAGAAAAAATGAACAATACTTTCCAGATATATCAGGAAAAATTATTGAATGTCGCAAGCATAGGTGATGGCGTCTATGCGATCGCCGGATGCCATCTGATAATATTTAACACGAGTGCCGATCTGATCAAACTCGGCGGCCTTGTAGAGTCTCTGCGCAGAGTTTCCCTCACGCATCTCCAGCAGCAGGCGCCGGGCACCGCGTACCGCGGCATCATTCTTGAGCGTTTCGACCAAGTATCTGCCAAGTCCAAGATTACGGAATTCCGGAAGGACCGCCAAAAGCAGAAGTTCTTCTTCCTCGTATCCATGACGGGACAGCGCAAACCCGACTGCGGGTTCGCCTGAATCGGGTGCACATGCCCGCTGACCGGTCAGGATCAGGTGGCTATTGGCGATCAGCAGCGCATCCTCGATCTGGCGCCGGGTCCAGGCTTCGCCAAAGGCCGGATCGAAGGCCCGCGCCATCACCGCCATGACCCGGTCGACGTCGTCAACCGGCTCGGTCATCCGATCGCATCCGGCACTCTCGCATCAGGCGCGCGGCCATATAGCGGGTGGACTGCGGTGATCAGGCTCGCGTCGCCGAGCAGGGCAAAGCAGCGCGCATCGGGCAGCAACAGCAGGGCCTCGCCGGACCCGCGCAGTTCGACCAGTCGTTCCGCCATGCTGCCCGCAGCCAGCGGCTCCGCCACCTGGGCAGCCCGGTCCGGCAACAGCGAGGCCAGCGGGTTGCTGCCCTCACCCGTCGCGGCAAAGGATTCGACGAACCATTCGCCGTGCCCGCCGGTCATGGCGACGGTGACCGGCACGGCTCCTCGACGATCGCGAGCCATGGCGGCGATCAGCGCCAGCGTCGGATAGCCGATCAGGCTGGCCTGCCAGGCAAAGGCCAGCGCCCTCGCCGCCGCCAGCCCGACCCGGACCCCGGTGAAGCTGCCCGGCCCGAGCGAAACCGCAATCCGATCCGCCCGGCCCTGACCGGGCAGGCTGCCGATCATCGGCACCAGCGCTTCGGCATGGCCGCGGCCAAGCACGCGATACTCGCCGGCGATCGGTTCGCCGCCATCGAACAGCGCCACCGAACAGGCCTCGGTCGCGCATTCGATGACAAGCGTGCGCATGATCGCTCTGGAAGCGCGCTCAGGCGATGGAATTGAAGGTGTCGAAATCCGGCCGCGGGCTGCGGGCGAAGATCGAGGCCGGATCGCCATAGCCGAGCGTCGACAGCATCACCGATTTGAGCGCCGGTGTGTCGGAAAGGAAGGCTTCGTCGACCGCGGCGGGGTTGAACCCGGTCATCGGCCCGGTATCGAGCCCGAGCGCGCGCGCGGCGATGATGAAATAGGCGCCCTGCAGCGTCGTGTTAAGGAAGGCAGAGCGTTCGCGAAACGGCTGATTGTCGGCGAACCACGCACGCGCATCGGCATGCGGGAACAGCCAGGGCAGCTGCTCATGGAACTCGGTATCCATCGCGACGATCACCGAGACCGGGGCCGCGCGCACCTTCGCCGCGTTGCCGGCGCTGACGCAGCCGGCGAGCTTTTCCTTCGCTTCGGGCGAGGTGCACCAGATCAGCCGCGCCGGCAGCTGGTTGGCGCTGGTCGGCCCCATCTTCATCAGGTCCCAGATCGCGTGGAGCTGTTCGGTGCTGACGGGCCGGTCGAGATAGCCGTTATAGGTGCGCGCGGTCCGGAAAATCCGGTCAAGCGCGGCATCCTCGAGCGGCTGGGGGTCGAGCGGCTGGGGCATTCAGGAAATCCTCGTAGCTGGAAGAACGCCTCAGGCGGCGCGGACTTCGGTAACTTCGGGGACATAGTGCTTGAGCAGCCCCTCGATTCCGTTCTTGAGCGTCGCGGACGAGGACGGGCAGCCCGAGCAGGCGCCCTGCATCGCGAGATAGACCACGCCCTCGCGAAAACCACGATAGACGATATCGCCGCCATCGTTGGCGACGGCCGGGCGCACCCGTGTTTCGATCAGCTCGCGGATCTGCGCAACCACATCGGCATCGGCCGGATCGTCGCCGAAATCGACATCGTCTTCCGCTCCGACCAGGATCCCGCTCGCATCGGCCCCGGCAAACAGCGGCGCACCGGAAACGAAATGATCAAGCAGTAAGGAGACAACCTGCGATTTGAGCGCCGACCAGTCGGTGCCCTGCCCCGCCGTTACCGAGACGAAATCGCGCCCGAAGAATACGCCGGAAACATCGCCCAGCATGAACAACGCCTCGGCCAGCGGCGAGGCGGCGGCCTCGTCCTCGTTGGTGAACTCCCGTGTGCCCGCCGCCATGACCTCCTGGCCGGGCAGGAACTTGAGCGTCGCGGGATTGGGCGTGGTTTCGGTTTCAATGAACATGATGGATTGCATGTAAGCCGAACATGGGGAGGGTCAAGGGGTGGACAGGACATTGAGCCAGTCAGATCTTGCGGCTAAGGCGCGCCGATGATTGATCGTCTGCCCGCGCCCTTGTGCCTCGCTCCGCTGCTCGCCGCCCTGCTGGCCGCCCCCGGTCCGGCGGCGGCACAGGCCAACGGGGGGATCATTGCGCTGCCGTTCAGCTCGGCAATCCCGCCCGCCCAGCGCGTCTGCGCCGCCAAGACGGTCTCGGGCCTGGGCTACACCGAACTGCGGCGCGGCACGGGCGCCACCCCGGCGCGGACCGACACGGTAACGATCAACTACATCGGCTATCTCGCTGCTACCGGCGCGGTGTTCGATCAGGCGATGGCCACGCCGATGCCGCTCGACCGGGTGATCGACGGGTTTTCGGAAGGCCTGCAGCTGGCCTCCAAGGGCGCGGTGCTGAGGCTGTGCCTGCCCGCGGCACTGGGCTATGGCGCCAAGGCGGTTGGCCCGATCCCGGCCAATTCCGACCTTGTCTTCCAGATCGAACTGATCGAGATCGCCGAGCCGGCGGCCGACGCGCAATAGGCAATTTGCCTCCGGTCCTGCCGGCAAGAAATCACCGCATGCGCCCTTAAAGGCTTTGGCAAGGTACTGTCCTTGGTCCTGTAGTCAGACCATGGAGCGGCATCATGCCACCAATTGAACTGGGACCGACCCGCCCTGTGGGCGCCACCGATGCTAGGACTGTCCGGTCCTCCGGCGGCCAGGTGCAGCAGGGCGGACAGTCGACGACGGCACCGGCCGCACTTGTACGCAGCGAAGCGCTCGATCCGGGCGAGGCGCCGGTCGATGCCGAGCGCGTCACCGCGATCCGCAAGGCGGTGGAACAGGGGAATTACCCGCTGGTCCCCGCGAAAATCGCCGATGCGATAATCGCCGCGGGCCTGCTGCTGAGGGTGAACACATGAGCCCGCGACACGAAATGCGCGAGACGCTGCGGCAGATGGTTGCCGTGCTGCAAAGAGAACGGCAGGCCCTTGCCGGGCTCGACCTCGAAACCATCATGGCCTCCGCCTATGATAAACAGGCCCTGTGCGGCCGGCTCGACCACGGCGCAGCGCTGCCTTCGCTCGACGAAGAATGCCGCGGCCTGCTGGATGCGGCGCGGCGGATGAACGAGGTAAACCGCCAGATTCGCAATCTCATCGCCGCCAATGTCGCCGCCCGGCTCGATGCCCTGACGGGGTCACCCGCGCTCTACCGGGTCCCGCCAAGCTATACCTATGCGAGGGGCAGGGCCTGAATTGGCGCCTGAATTGGCACGCTGCTTGCTGAACACTCTCCCGACAGACCTTCTGACGGGAACCGGGATTGAGCGAAGCAGCACCCATCGGCGCCGGAAACGGCCCACCTCGCGGCGACATCACCGCAGCGATCTCGCGCGCCGCGCAGGCCACCGGCACGGGCTTCGACTATCTGTTCGCCCAAGCCCAGCTCGAATCCGGCCTCAATCCCTCGGCCCGGGCCGACACCTCTAGCGCCGCCGGGCTTTACCAGTTCACCCAGGGCACCTGGCTTTCGACCCTCGAACGCCACGGGGCCGAGCACGGGCTGGACTGGGTTGGCGGTGCGATCGAAGGCGGGCGCATTGCCATGATCCGGCGCTGCGCAGCCAGATCATGGCAATGCGGATGGATCCGCAACTCTCGGCGCTGATGGCGGGTGAGCTCGCCGGCGACAATCGCACCGCGCTGGCTCAGGCGCTCGGTCGCGAGCCGGACGACGCCGAGCTCTACCTCGCGCATTTCCTCGGCGCCGATGGCGCGACCCGGTTCCTCACGGCACAGGCCGCCAACCCGGATCAAAGTGCGGCGGCGTTGCTGCCCACGGCGGCCGGGGCCAACCGGCCGATCTTTTTCGATGAGTCCGGTGCCGCGCGGTCATTGGGCGAAGTCATGGGTCTGGTGCGCAGCCGCATGGCCAGCGCGATGGGCAGTGGCGGCTAGCAACCAGCAGCGTCGGCGCTAGCCATTGCCGCCGGCGGCCCGATCGCCCGCGAATTCGCCGCTGCCGCGCCGCAAGCCTCAGCGCGAGCCTCAATGGCCGATACGCTGGCCGATGCCTTCGGGCTCGGCCACGACAGCAGCGCGGCGCCTGCGCACGTCCGCTCCGCCTATGGCATGCTCAAGGCCTTCCAGCTGTGATCCGCTTGCTCGGGCGCCCAGTCCAGATCGGCGCGCTGGCGCTGCCGGTCGGCATCCTTGGACTGATCGTGCTGATGATCGTGCCGGTCCCGGCGGTGATCCTCGATATCAGCTTCGTGCTCAACATCGCGCTGTCGGTGGCGATCCTGATGGCGGCGATGAACGCGGCCAAGCCGCTCGACTTTTCCTCCTTCCCATCGGTGCTGCTGTTCGCAACGCTGCTGCGCCTCGCGCTCAACGTCGCCTCCACCCACGTGGTGCTGGTGCATGGCCACGAGGGAGAGAGTGCCGCAGGGCAAGTGATCGAGGCTTTCGGCGCCTTCCTGATCGGCGGCAATTTCGCGGTCGGGCTATTCGTGTTCATGATCCTGATGATCATCAATCTGGTGGTGGTCACCAAGGGCGCCGGGCGCGTGTCCGAGGTCTCGGCTCGTTTCACCCTCGATGCCCTGCCCGGCAAGCAGATGGCGATCGACGCGGACCTCGCTGCCGGCCTCGTCACCGCCGAGGAAGCCAAGGCCCGCCGCCGCGAAGTATCGACCGAGGCCGACTTCTATGGCTCGATGGATGGCGCCAGCAAGTTTGTGAAGGGCGATGCGGTTGCGGCGCTGCTGATCCTGGCGGTCAATATCCTCGCGGGCTTCTGCCTCGGCATGCTCAGCCACGGGCTGAGCGCGGGCGAGGCGGCGCAGCGCTATGTCACGCTGGCGGTGGGCGATGCGCTGGTCGCGCAGGTCCCCGCGCTGCTGCTCTCGATCGCCGCTGCGGTGATCGTCACCCGCGTCGCCGACAGTCGCGATCTCGCCGGCCAGATCGGCGGACAGTTCTCCGGCCCGGCCACCTGGCTCCCGGTCGGCATCATCCTCGGTGCGATCGGGCTGATCCCGGCGATGCCGCAGACGATCTTCTTGCCCGCTGCCGGCCTGGCCTTCTGGCTGTGGCACGGCTTGCGCCAGCGCGAGGCCCGGGCGGTCCGCGCGACCGAGCCGGTCGCCACGCCCCCGGATCCCTCGCGCATCGCGCTGGAGGACGTCAGCGACCACACGCTCGTCACCATCGAGCTTGGCTATGGCCTGGTCCAGTTGGTGGACGACAAGCGCGGCGCACCGCTGGTCGCGCGGATCACCGGAGTGCGCAAGCAGCTCTCGCAGGGCTTCGGCTTCGTCGTGCCGCAATTCCGGGTCCGCGATGCACTGGAACTGGCGCCGAACGACTACCGCATTCTGCTGGGCGGCGTCCCGCTGGGCGGAGCCGCCATGCGTGCCGACCGCATCCTCGCGATCGATGCCGGCGACGTGCGCGATGGCCACGCCCTCAAGGGTGAGGAAACCCGCGATCCCAGCTTCGCCTGCCCGGCATTGTGGATCGAGCCGACCCAGCGCGATCATGCCGTGGCCGAGGGCTTCCTGACCGTCGATGCCAGCACCGTCATCGCCACCCATCTCAACCAGCTGCTGGCGCAGGCCCCGCAGCACCTGCTCGGTCCGGACGAGGTCCGCGCGCTGATCGACGGGGTGAAGGAACATTCTTCCGGGCTGATCGAAACCGTTACCCCGCAGCCGCTGTCGCTCGCCGCGCTTACCCGCCTGTTCCGCGCCTTGCTGGAAGACGGCATCGCCTTGTCCCACCCGCTGCCGATTCTCGCCTCGCTCAGCCAGGCGGTGCAAATCACGCTGGAGCACGACCGGCTGGTCGAGCTGCTCCGCGCCGATCTTGGCGCACTGATTGTCGGGCGGATCTGCGCGCCCGCCGATCGCCTGCCGGTGCTGACGCTCGACGCCCAGCTCGAGGCCGCGATCGTGCAGGGTCTGGTCGATCCCGCGACCGGCCAGCCGGTGATCGAACCCGATCTTGCGCGCGGCATCGGTGAGCGCATCGCCGACATCATCACGGCGCGCGGTGGCAGCGCCGCACCAATCGCGCTGATCGTCCAGCCGCGCGCGCGCCGGGCCCTGGCCGCCCTGCTCAAGCTGCGCGCGCCCGCCTGCCTCGTGCTCTCAATCGCCGAACTGCCGCCCAGCCAGCCGATCGAGGTGATCGCCGTGATCGGCGGCGATGCTCCGGTTCCGCCCGGCCTGCCTGCTCCGTCCGACATCTCCAGCCAAGCCAATACCTCCAGCCAAGAAAGCCTAGCCGCATGACCTATCAACATATGAGGTCCTTTGCCGCCGCCCCTTCCCCTCCCGCGCGGGTGCGCGGCGCATATGCGGGCGATGTTGCCGACCGGGTGCGCCGCTTTCTGCCGATGGTCCGGCGGCTGGCCTGGCACGTCCACGGCAGCGGGCGAGACGGGATCGAGGTCGAAGACCTGATGCAGTCCGGGCTCGTCGCCCTGACCGAATGCGCACAAAAGCACGCCGGCCCGGGTGAGGATGGCTTCGCCGCCTACGCCAAGATGCGGGTGCGCGGAGCCATGGTCGATCTTGTGCGGCGCACCCTGCCGCTCTCGCGCGGGGCGGCGGAAAAGCGGCGGATGCTGCGCGACAAGCAGCAGGCTTTGCGGCTCGAACTTGACAGCGAACCGACCCCGGCGGAACTCGCTGCGGCGCTTGGCCTCGCCGAGTTCGATCTTCAGGCCTTGCTTGCGGCCAGCGAGCCCGTGAGATTCGAGCCGATCGACGAGGCCTATAGCGATAGCGACATGGCCTTCGCCGATGAGCGGCCCGATAGCCTGACGATCCTGCAAGATCAGGAGCTGCGCGGGGCGGTCACCCAGGCAATCGCCGAGCTGCCGCAGCGTTTGCAAATGATCGTGCAGCTCTATTTCGTCGAGGAATTGAACCTGTCCGAAATCGCGCAGGTGCTGTCCGTCAGCATTCCGCGAATCCATCAGCTCAAGGCGCAGGCGCTCGACAAGCTGCGCGATGCGCTGGGTGATGTGGCGGAGGTGCTTTAGGTCGCAGCCCGGGCCTGCGCATTGCCCGGGCGGTCCGGCACTGCTACGCGGGGATCATGTCTGCCTGTGACACCTGCGTCATCCGCAATCGCGCGATCTGTGCCGCGCTCAACAAGGACGAGATTGCCGTGCTGAGCACGATCGGCCGACGCCGTGTGCTTGTGCCGGGTGAATCGCTGATCTGGGAAGGCGAGGATTCGGTGCTCGTCGCCAATGTGATCGAGGGCGTGCTCAAGCTTTCAACCGGGACGGAAGACGGCCGCGAGCAGATTGTCGGCGTGGTTTACCCTTCCGATTTCATCGGTCGCCCGTTCGGCGCGACCACCAGCCACGGTGTTACCGCACTGACCGACGCCAAGGTCTGCGTGTTTTCCCGCCGCGATTTCGATGCCTTTGCGCGCGAGCACCCCGCGCTCGAACACAAGCTGCTCCAGCGCACACTGGGCGAGCTTGACCGGACCCGGCGCTGGATGCTGCTGCTCGGGCGCAAATCGGCCGGTGAGCGCGTGGCAAGCTTTCTGGTCGAAATGTCCGAGCGGCTCGCCAACGGGCGTTGCGACACGATCGACGGCCATCTCGAAATGCGCTTCACCCTGCCCTTCTCGCGTCAGCAGATCGCCGATGTGCTGGGGCTGACGATCGAAACCGTCAGTCGCCAGTTCACCCGGCTCAAAAACGAACGGATCATCGACCTGCCCTCGCGCCGCGAGGTCATCATCGTCGATATCCCGGGTCTGGAAGCGGAGGCAGGCTAAGCCCGCCTCCGGCCTCCGCTACCTCAGAAGCGGAAGTAGACCCCGCCCGAAATCAGCCAGGGATCGAGCTTGTGCGTGGTCGAGAGCACTTCGGCCCCGGCCGCCGTGTAGAAATGCGTCGTGGTCTTCATGAAATAGCGCTTGGCATCGAACGAGATGCCGACACCGCTATCGTTGATCGGGATGTCCACGCCCGCCTGCAGCGCCAGACCCAGCTTGTTATCCATTGTCAGCTTGGAGGCACCCAGCGCGATGGGCGTCGCCCCCAGCTTCTCGTCGAAATAGAAGAACACGCTCGGCCCGACGCCGATGTAGGGTTTGATTGCCCCGGCATCGAGGTGATACTTCAGCGTCACCGTCGCGGGCAGCGCCAGCACGTGCTGGGCAATATCCGCCCCGGCGATCGAGCCGGTGCCGGTGACGTGATGCTGGGTGAAGCAGCAGATCGTCTCGATCGAGACATTCGGCGTGGCAAAATATTCGACCGCAAGGGTCGGCACCCAGTTGTCGTTGGCCGTGGTGCCGGGCGTGGCGCCCAGCGCCGTCGCCACTGCCGGTGCGACCGAATTGATCTTGTCGATCTTGCCGTCGGGTAGCACGCCGGTGCCCAGCACCTTGATCTGCCAGTGGCCTTCCGTATCGCCGGCCCAGGCCGGGCTGGCGATCATGCTGGCCGCCAGGAGCGCGGCCGAAATGGTGGTCTTCTTCATAATCCCTCATCATTCGCCACAGCGGCTGCCCCTTGCAGCCCAGGGTTATTGCGGCGTCGAGAAATGCCTCGCCCGATCCCTGCTCCGGAAACATTGATCCCGCGCAATTTCTGGCAAATTAAAGATAACAATTGTTAGCAATTCCGCAATTTGACCCTAGTCAATGTGGTCACGCCGCCCAGCTTGCAGCAGCTTGCGGATTATTCGGCACTCCTGAGAGGGCAGGCTCATGGAAATACTAATTCAGCGGTCGGGCTGGTGGCTCGCGGCGCTGCTGATTGCCATCATGGCAATGGCAGCGGCGGTCGACACCGGTTTTGCGATCCATATGGGAATCGTCGCCGTTGCGGCGCTAATCGGACTGTGGGTCAGCCTGACCAGAACCGACTACAAGGCGATTGCCGTCGGCGCGATTTCTGCGCCCGACCAAGGGCGATACGATGACGATCCGATCCGCTGGGGCGTCATCGCGACCGTGTTCTGGGGCATGGCCGGCTTTCTCGCAGGGCTCTACATCGCGTTGGAACTGGCCTTCCCGGTGCTCAACCTGGGCCTCGAGTGGACCACCTTCGGGCGGCTGCGACCACTGCACACCTCGGCGGTGATCTTCGCCTTTGGCGGCAACGCGCTGATCGCTTCGAGCTTTTACATCGTCCAGCGCACCTGCCGGGCGCGGCTGGCCTTCCCCGGCCTCGCCCGCTTCGTGTTCTGGGGCTACCAGCTGTTCATCGTGCTCGCGGCAACCGGCTACCTGCTCGGCATCACCCAGAGCAAGGAATATGCCGAGCCCGAATGGTATGTCGACCTGTGGCTGACGGTAGTCTGGCTGGCTTATCTGGCGGTCTTCGTCGGCACGCTGGTCAAGCGCAGCGAACCGCATATCTACGTCGCCAACTGGTTCTTCCTGAGCTTTATCCTGACCGTGGCGCTGCTGCACGTGGTCAACAATGTGAACATCCCGGTGAGCATCGTTGGCTCGCGGAGCTATCCGCTCTGGGCCGGCGTGCAGGGCGCGCTGGTGCAGTGGTGGTATGGGCATAACGCGGTGGGCTTCTTCCTCACCGCCGGCTTCCTCGCGATGATGTACTACTTCGTGCCCAAGCAGGCCGGGCGCCCGATCTACAGCTACCGGCTGTCGATCATCCACTTCTGGGCGCTGATCTTTCTCTACATCTGGGCGGGTCCGCACCACCTTCACTACACCGCGCTGCCGGACTGGGCGCAGACTCTGGGC
>CANJSX010000025.1 GCA_947477055.1 Sphingomonadaceae bacterium
CCCCAAATCGCCTCATCACTCATGCCGCTTGATCGAGCTGAGTGAAAAAGCGCTATGAGCGCACGATAATGCAGATCGTCCCTGCCAAACGACTGGATCCCACTCCAACATGATCGACCAGACGTGATGGCGCTGCAAATCGCGGCAGAAATCTGTTCCTCTGCTGGCGTGGAATGCTTCGTCACAACGTCCGTTCGCGTTCCTCGACCTCGAAGGTCTCCAGGATATCACCCGCCTTGATGTCGTTCGTGCCCTCCAGCACCACACCGCATTCGAGGCCGGCGCGCACTTCGGGGACGTCGTCCTTGAAGCGCCGGAGCGAGGCGATGATGGTCTTGGTGATGATGACATCGTCGCGGGTGATGCGGGCGTGGATGCCCTTCCTGATATAGCCATCGGTGACGAGCAGGCCGGCCGCCTTATTGTGCTTGCCGGCGGGGAAGACATCCTTGATGTCGGCGCGGCCGACGACAGTTTCGATGATCTCGGGCCCCCAGATGCCGGCCATCTCCTTGGCGATGTCCGCAGTCAGGTGGTAGATGACGTCGAAATACTTCATCCGCACCTTCTGCCGCTCGATCATCTCGCGCGCCTTTGCGTTGGGACGGACGTTGAAGCCAACGATCGGCGCGCCCGATGCACCCGCAAGGGTAACATCACTTTCTGTGATCGCACCCACGCCCGATTGCAGGATGCGCACCTTGATCTCGTCGTTCGAAAGGCGGTTAAGCGCATTGACGATCGCTTCGGTCGAACCCTGCACGTCGCTCTTCACCACCACCGGATATTCGATCACACTGGCCTTGGCCGCCAGCGCGGAGAACATGTTCTCGAGGCTGGCCGGGGCGAAGGTGGTGCGCTTGGCGGTGGCGGCTTCCTGGCGATAGGACGCAACTTCGCGGGCGCGGGCTTCGCTTTCGACGACGGTGAGCGTATCGCCCGCCATCGGCACGCCGCCCAGGCCCAGCACCTCGACCGGGAGCGCCGGGGGAGCTTCCTTGATCTGCCGGCCCTTGTCGTCGAGCATCGCGCGGACACGGCCCGAATGGGTGCCGACCACGAGGATGTCGCCAACCTTGAGCGTACCGCGGGTGATCAGCACCGTCGCCAGTGGCCCCTTGCCCTTGTCGAGCTTGGCCTCGACCACGGTCGCCTCGGCGGCGCGGTCAGGGTTGGCGCGGAGTTCGAGCAGTTCGGACTGGAGCAGGATCTTCTCGATCAGCTCGTCGAGCCCGGCCCCGGTCTTGGCCGAGACTTCCACATCCTGCACATCGCCCGACATCGCCTCGACGACGATCTCGTGCTCGAGCAGCCGTTCGCGGATCTTCTGGGCGTTGTATTCGGGGCGGTCGGACTTGGTGATCGCCACGATCATCGGCACGCCGGCCGCCTTGGTGTGATTGATCGCCTCGATCGTCTGCGGCATGATCCCGTCATCGCCCGCGACCACCAGAATGACGATGTCGGTGACATTGGCACCGCGCATGCGCATTTCGGTAAAGGCTTCGTGGCCCGGCGTATCGAGGAAGGTGACGAGGTCGCCGCCCTTGGTCTTGATCTGGTAGGCGCCGATATGCTGGGTGATCCCGCCGGCCTCGCCGCGCACCACATCGGTGCCGCGTAACGCGTCGAGCAGGCTGGTCTTGCCGTGATCGACGTGGCCCATGATGGTGACGACCGGTGGCCGCACCTTGAGCGTATCGTCCGCGTCGACATCGGCAGCGTTGTCGATGTCGATGTCGCTATCGGAAACGCGCGTCACATTGTGGCCGAACTCCTCGACCAGCAGCTCGGCGGTGTCCTGGTCGATCGTCTCGTTGATCGTGACCGGCATGCCCAGCTTGAACAGCGCCTTGACCAGGTCCGAGCCCTTTTCGGCCATACGGTTGGCCAGTTCCTGCACGGTGATCGCTTCGGGCACGACCACATCGCGGACCTGCTTTTCGCGGTTGTGCTGCTGCCCGGCGAAATGCGCGCGGCGTTCCTTCTCGCGGGCGCGTTTGAGCGCGGCGAGGCTGCGGGCGCGGGCGCCTTCGTCTTCGTTGAGCGCACGGCTGACGGTGAGCTTGCCAGCCTGACGGCGGTTATCGGCGGTCTTGTCGCGCGGATGCGCTAACTTCTTGGCCGGTTCGGGGCGCTTGCCCGCAGCGACCGGAGTGAAGCGACGCGGCGCCGGGGCGCCGGCCGAGCGAGGTGCGGCCCCATCCTGGGTGCCATCTTGGCTCTCTGCCTGGGTCTCGACCACGGCAGAATCTGCTGCCGGCTCGGCTTCGGGCTCAGGCCCGGCGGCAGCCTTGGTCTCCGCCTCGGTTGCAGCCTTGCGGTTGTCTTCGGCACGGCGACGTTCATCCTCGAGCGAGCGCTGGCGCTCGTCCTGATCGCGCCGGGTTTGCTCTTCCTGCGTCGAAAGCCGGGCTTCCTCAGCCTCGCGCTGGAGACGGGCGACGCGTTCCTGCGGCGTTTCGCCCACAGGTGCGGACGGACGGGGGGCGGGCTTGGGCGCAGCGGCAACGGGCGCCGGAGTCGCCGGAGCGGGTGCCGGGGCCGGAGCAGGCGTGGCGACTTCGCCGGGCTTGCCGATCAGCTTGCGACGCTTCACCTCGACCACCACCTTATTGGTGCGGCCGTGGCTGAAGGTCTGCTTGACCTCGCCCGCTTCGACCGAGCGCTTAAGCCCCAGCGGCTTGCGGCCCAAAGTCGTCTTGTTTTCGCCGTCGCTCATCGCTTCAATACGTCCTTCAATGTCAAATCGTCGTCACGGCGGCAGGTTGGGCCGTTTCGCCCTGCCCCCCACCAGTGTCTTTGGCGCCAATGGTCCCGGTCGGCCCCAGGAAGTGCAGCAGGCGCTGGAGCGCCGCGGCTACACGGTCTGCGGCCGCGGAATCGGTCAGCGCCAGATGGACGACGTTGTCGCGGCCCAATGCCACAGACAAAGCCATGCGGTCCAGTGGCAAGGTTACCCCCGCCAATCCGCTGCCCTCGGCATCCCTGCCTACGCGCCAGGCCTGATCGAGCTTGCGCGAGCCGTCTTCGCCGGCATCGGCGGCATGGGCGAGCCAGCGCACCTTGCCGGCGCGCGCATTCTCGGCAATCCGGTCCGATCCAGTCAGCAGCTTGCCCGAGCGTGTTTCCAGCCCCAGCCGGTCGGTAAAGACGCGCTGCAGTGCGGTTTCGATCCGGTCCGGCAAATCGGCGGGAATAGTCAGCGCCTCACCATTGAAGGCGCGCGCCAAGGCGCCCTTAAGCTGGCCCTTGGCAAGCGCTGTTTCAAGGGTGGAGCGGTTCACGCCGATCCACGCCCCACGCCCCGGCGCACGCGCCAGCACGTCGGGCAGCACCAGGCATTCCCCGAGTTCGTTGGCGGGCGAGATTGCCAGCCGCACCAGCGCATCGCGCGAAGCCTTGGCGCCGGAAAGGATGCATTTCCTTTCCGGACCGTCACTCTCGATGTCGGAGCTTACGCGCTCATTGTGAGGAATCCGCATTGGCGGCCTCCTCGACAGCGGGTTCGTCTTCGAACCAGTGGGCGCGGGCAGCCATGATGATCTCGTTGCCCTGCTCTTCGTTCAGCCCGTATTCGCCCAGCACACCGCCCTTGTCCTCGGCGCGCTCCGAACGGCGCGGCGGACCCGAGGTATCGCGGCGGCGCTGCTCGACGCGCTTCTTGGCGATCAGCTCGTCAGTGGCGAGATCGGCCAGGTCGTCGAGCGTCTTGATCCCCGCCTTGCCCAGCGTCACCAGCATCGCTTCGGTGATATGCGGCATTTCCGCCAGCGCATCTTCCACGCCAAGGCCGCGACGCGTTTCGCGGGCGGCTTCCTCGCGGCGCTCGAGCGCTTCGGCGGCGCGGCTCTGGAGTTCCTCGCCCAGCTCATCGTCGAAGCCTTCGATCCCGGCGAGTTCGGCGAGATCGATATAGGCGACTTCCTCGAGCTCGCTGAAGCCTTCGGCCACCAGCAGCTGCGAGAGCGTCTCGTCGACGTCGAGCTCTTCCTCGAACATCTTCGAGCGCTCGGAGAATTCCTTCTGGCGCTTCTCCGAAGCCTCGGCCTCGGTCATGATGTCGATCGCCGAGTTGGTCAGCTGCGAGGCGAGGCGGACGTTCTGGCCGCGGCGCCCGATCGCGAGGCTGAGCTGGTCGTCAGGCACCACCACTTCGATCCGGCTCTCCTCCTCGTCGATTACGACGCGGCTGACCGTTGCGGGCTGGAGCGCGTTGACGACGAAGGTTGCGGTGTCCTCGCTCCAGGGGATGATGTCGATCTTCTCGCCCTGCAGCTCCTGCACCACCGCCTGGACGCGGCTGCCCTTCATGCCGACGCAGGCGCCGACCGGGTCGATCGAGCTGTCGCGGCTGATCACGCCGATCTTAGCGCGGCTGCCCGGATCGCGCGCGGCTGCCTTGATCTCGATGATGCCATCGTAGATCTCGGGCACTTCCTGCGCGAAGAGCTTCTTCATGAAGTCCGGATGGGCGCGGCTGAGGAAGATCTGCGGACCGCGGTTCTGGCGCTCCACCTTGAGGATCAGCGCACGCACGCGCTCACCCACACGGGCGGCTTCGCGGGGAATCTGCTGGTCCCGGCGGATCACACCCTCGGCCCGGCCGAGGTTGACGATGACATGGCCGAATTCGACCGACTTGATCACCCCGGTGATAACCTCGCCGGCGCGGTCCTTGTATTCGCCATACTGGCGATCGCGCTCGGCATCGCGGACCTTCTGGAAGATCACCTGCTTGGCCGACTGGGCGTCGATCCGGCCCAGGTCCACCGGCGGCAGCGGGTCGACGATGAAGTCACCCAGCTTGGCATCGGCATCGAGCTTCTGCGCCGCCTTGAGGTCGATCTGCTTGAAGTAGTCCTCGACCACCTCGACCACCTCGACCACACGCCACAGGCGCAGGTCGCCGGTGCTCGGATCGAGCTTGGCGCGGATGTCGTTTTCCGCACCGTAGCGGTTGCGGGCACTCTTCTGGATCGCTTCTTCCATCGCCTCGATGACGATCGACTTGTCGATCATCTTCTCGGTCGCAACCGCATTAGCGATCGCGATCAGTTCGGCGCGGTTAGCGGAAATCGGACTGGCCATATCAGTCTTCCTGTTCTTCGAGAATTTCGTCGGCGCCACTGGTATCCAGCGGACGGGTTGCGGCGATCAGCCGGTCGGTGAGGACCAGCTTTGCGGAATGAATATCCGACAGCGGGAACGAAACAGCGCCGGACTTCTTGTCCGTCAGCGTGACGATCTCGCCTTCGATCCCGGTCAGGTCGCCCTGCAGCGCCTTGCGGTTACCCTCGACCGGATTGACCAGCGAGACCTTGGCCTCATGCCCGGCCCATTCGGCAAAGTCCTTGGGACGGGTCAGCGGCCGGTCGATCCCGGGTGAGGAAACCTCGAGCCGGTAAGCCTCGTCGATCAGCACCTCGCCCTTTTCCTCGAGCGCATCAAACGCATCGGAAACACGGCGCGAGAGCGCGGCGCAATCCTCGATCAGCAGCTGGCCGGTCTCGGGCCGCTCGGCCATGATCTGGAGCGTATGCTCCTCATCACCGATCTCGCCGCCCTTGAAGTAGAGCACACGCACGAGATCGAAGCCGAGGGCCTGTGCCTCCGGCTCAACAACCTCAATAATGCGCGCGATATCCGCCATGAATGCTCCGTCTTGCCCGGGAACCGCGAACGGGGTGTGGTGCCGGCCCCTTTCGGCGCCAGCCCTGACCTTGGTTCACAATGTCGGGATTAAGGGCCGGATAGGCCCGTCATTTGCAAAACGCAAGACCTAAGGCGATCAACGCAATGCGTTGGGCGGACGGCTATTCGATGTCTCGCGTGAAAGTGATGTGTCCGTTGTCGACCTCCCACAACGCCTTCTTGCTTACGATTATGATGGCCAACGGAATCGGAATGTTCCTGCTGACAAACGCATGGATTTCTGTCGGCTGCGAATCCAGCAAATGTGTCAGAAACATCATTTCTGTCTGCTTTCCGTCCTTGTTCCTCCAGTCCACTGAAAAACAACTATTCATGAATCGCCGCTCGCCGGTTAGCTGGCCGCTCTCATCGAAATCAAATCTGAAATGGCCACCTGCCGGATACACGCCTGCCTGAGTCGTGGAGGACATCACATAGGCCGTTACCTTCCCGTCATTCCCATTCGGCAGCACGATCGTGTTGGGTGGAGATTGCGAGCAAATTTCATGCCCGGGCTTGCCCAACTGCGCCGCAGCCTGATTGCGGGCCGCAGCCAGCCTCAGTGCTAGCGGTGAGAGAGTGCGATCCGCTGTTTGTGCGAGGATGCCCGGACCGGACACCTGGCCTCCCAGGAATATATATCTTGCGAAGGCTGCCCTAGTCCCGTCGTGCTCACTATAAAAAGTGACCTGCAGGCTGTCGTTGTCGACGGGTTCAACCAGATAGCCTTGCACACCAGCCTCAACCACCTGTGCCTTGGATAGTTGGGCCACCTGCATGTCAGCCTGAAACCGATCCGAAGCCAGCCGCGCTGCCTGATCATAGGCATACATTTCGGCCCCGCGCTGTTCCGCTATCCGCGCAGCCGCCAGCTCAACTGCATCAGGTGCGGCAATTGCGGGCTGCGCAAAGAGCAATAGAGCAGCGAGCGCGAACAAATACCGATTCCCCATAGAATTAACCCCGCTCCCCCAGCCCGTGTTTCTTCATCGTATGCCGCAGCTGGTCATAGCTCAGCCCCAGCGCCTTGGCGGTCTGGCGCTGGTTGTAGCGGTGCTTGCCGAGGTGATGCTCGACGATGGCCTTTTCCTGCGCGTCCACGGCGGCGCGGAGATCGGTGATGGTGTCGAGCTGGGTCGCCGGAGCGGGCGCCGGGGCATGCGCTGCGGTTGAAATGCCGGGCTGATCGGCCCGGACCTGGCCGACCGGCTTCCACGGGCTCTCGAAGGGATCGAACACCACATGCCCGACCGGCTGGTCCCAGTTGTCCCAGCGATAGACCGCGCGTTCGATGACGTTGCGCAGTTCGCGCACATTGCCCGGCCAGTCATGCTCTTCCAGCGCGCGCAGCGCTGTGTCGGAAAAGCCGGGCCAGATTTCCCAGCTCAGCTCGTTGGCCATGCGCCGACCGAAATGCTCGGCGAGAACATGGATGTCGCCTTCCCGCGCACGCAGCGGCGGGAGGGTGATCACCTCGAAGCTCAGCCGGTCGAGCAAATCGGCGCGGAAGCGGCCCTGTTCGGCCATCCTCGGCAGGTCCCCGTTAGTCGCGGCGACGATCCGAACGTCGACGCTGATTGCCCGTGAGGAACCGATCCGCGTGACCTCGCCATATTCGACCGCGCGCAGCAGCCGTTCCTGCGCGCCCATCGACAGCGTTGCCAGCTCGTCGAGAAACAGCGTGCCTTTGTCGGCTTCCTCGAACCTCCCGGCCCTTGCTCTGGTAGCGCCGGTGAAGGCACCCTGCTCATGACCAAACAACTCCGCCTCGATCAGCGTTTCCGGCAAGGCCGCGCAATTCAGCGTGATCAGCGGCTCGCCCCAGCGCGGGGAGAGGCGGTGGAGACGCTCGGCGACGAGTTCCTTGCCGGTCCCCCGCTCACCGATCACCAGCACCGGGCGGCGCATCGGCGCGGCGCGGCTGGCCCGCTCGACCGCGTCGAGAAAGGCGCCAGACTGGCCGATGAAATGCACGTCGCGATACATGCCCAACATATGGCGGATTTCCCCAAGTTTGGGAATTCCTTCAGCATGTCGTTCGTCGAATTTTCCCGGAAGAGGCGAATTTCCGCCAGTTTTGCAGTTTGGCACACCCTTTGCAAAACACCCCGCAACACTCACATACCTAATCGGACACGAACCATGAACCTGCCCCTCCCCCTCCGCAGCAACCGCCAGCGCAGCACGCTGGATCGCGCGATCATCGCCAGCGTGCTGGCCATGGTGGCGATGAACATCGTCGTTCTCGCCCAGCAGCTGCACGGCGCGGAAGGCTTCGCGCTGGTCCGCAGCGCCGCTGCCGTCCTGGCGTGATAGTGCAGATGGGCGATCCCTTCGATCTTGACGAGCTTGGGCCGGAACGCCCGACACCCCCCGCCAGCGGCACCCAGTCCCGCCGCTCCGGGCATGTTCCGGCCCAGACCTCGTACGACACCACCCACCATAATCCCACCCGCCGCAGCCGCCTCGACGCCGAAGTGGAACGCCTGCGCACCTCTCCCACCCCCACTCAAAGCATCGGAGTCCCCTGGATGGGCATCTTCTCGCGCACGCGTGACATCATCGCCGCTAACTTTACCGACCTGCTCGACAAGGCAGACGACCCGGCGAAGATGATCCGTATGATCATCCTCGAGATGGAGGAGACGCTGGTCGAAGTCCGCGCCAGCGCCGCCCGCACCATCGCCGACCAGAAGGAGATGCACCGCCACACGGTGAAGCTCGACCGGCTCCAGACAGACTGGTCTGAAAAGGCCCAGTTGGCGCTCAGCAAGGACCGCGAGGACCTCGCTCGCGCCGCGCTGATGGAGAAGAAGAAGGCCTCCGACATGGCCGAGCAACTCAAGGAAGAGATCGGCGTGCTCGATGATGCGCTGCGCGCCTATGAGCTCGACATCGACAAGCTGCAGAACCGCCTGCGCGAAGCCCGCAGCCGCCAGACCGCGATCCAGGCCCGGCTCGAAAGCGCCGAGAACCGCGTCAAGCTGCGCACGCTGCTGGCCAGCGAGCGGGTCGACGAGGCGCTCGCCCGCTTCGACCAGCTCGAACGCCGGGTCGACTACGCCGAAGGTCGCGCCGATGCGCTGAGCCTGGCCGACAACAGCGGCAAGCCGAGCCTCGCTGAGGAAATCGCCGCGCTCGCGACAAGCGACAAGGTCGACGAGGAACTCGAAGCGATGAAGGCGGCTCTGGCTGCCGACAAGAAGGAGGGTTGAGCCATGGATGAAAACCTCATTCCACTGGTCGCCATCCTTGGCATCTTTGTCGCCCTGCCCTGGATCATCCTGCACTATGTAACGCGCTGGAAGACCGCGGCGACCCTGACCAATGATGACGAGGCGCTGCTCGACGAACTCCACCAGATCGCCCGGCGCCTCGATGAACGGATGGATACCGTCGAGCGTCTGGTTTCCGCCGACAATCCATCGTTCCAGCCCTCGCGCATCATGCACGACCGCGAAACTGACAATGACCAGCTGCGCGAACTCGCTGCGCGGCTCGAATCCAAGGGGAGGAAAGTACGGTGAACAGCGAACGCACACGCTTCTATCGCGACAAGCTGAACGGCAAGATCTTCGGCGTTTGCGCGGGGATCGCCGACTACACCGGAGTTGACGTCTTGTGGGTCCGCCTTGGCGTCGTCGGCCTCACGCTGATGGGCATGGGCTTTATCCCGGTCGTCTATTTCGCGGTCGGGGTGTTTGCGCCGATCAAGCCCGGCTACCTCTATGGCGACCGGCAGGAGCAGAAGTTCTGGCAGGGCGTGCGCCAATCACCCGGCCGCACCGCCCGCCAGGTTCGCGCCCGCTTTCGCGATATCGACCGGCGACTGGCTGACGTCGAGGCCTTCTACGTCTCCAGCAACCCGCGCCTGTCCGACGAGATCGAACGACTGCGCTGATCCAAACGAAACAGGGGAACTACAATGTCCATTGGTGAGATCGGCGTCCTGATTCCGATCGTTGCGCTCTCGATCCCGATCGTGAAGATCTGGACCACCCACCGCCAGAAGCTCGTCGAGATGCAGCTGCAAGGCAATCCCGAGCAATCCGCCGAGCAAGCCGCCCACAGCCGTGAGCTGGAAGACCGTGTGCGCGTGCTTGAGCGGATCATCACCGATCGCGGCTTCGATGTCGCCACCCAGATCGAAGCGCTGCGCGACAGCCGCAAGACCGAGGCCCTGCTTGATCGCAGCGAACAGGAGCTGCGGCCATGAACTGGGCCGGGCCGGAATTCGTCATCGTGATCGTCGCGATCTCCACCAGCGGCTGGGTGATCAACAACTGGATCCGTGCGCGCCACGGCTATGCGCTGGAGGATGAATGGGGCGGCAAGACCGGTCGAGCCAGCGATGAGGCCACGCAAGCCCTTCAGTCCGAGAACACCCGGTTGCGCGAAGACGTGGCCGAGATGGAAGAACGCATGCGTGTGCTCGAACGGATCGTCACCGATCGCGGCTTCGACGTTTCCACGCAGATCGAAGCCCTGCGCGATGCGCCGGCGCGGATCGAGAGCGGGAGTGCGGCACGATGAGCTTCTGGACCGCTGTCGTTCTGATCGTCGCGCTGGGTGTGCTGGCCGACATCATGAAGAACCGCTACCGCGCCCATCACGGCATTGTGCAGGACAATCAAGGTAATGAAAGCCGCGCACTCGCCGGGCTCGATCCAATGGTCCAGCGCGAACTCGAAGATCTCTGCGAACGGGTGAAGGTGCTGGAACGCATCGTCACCGACGAACGCAAGAGTGCCAATATCGCGGCCGAGATCGAAAGTCTGAGAGACAAGTAACCACCAACAAACCTGAAGGCGGGGGCCTGAAGGGAGATAGGGCAATGATCAACGAACAGGGAATTATCGCAGTCGCCGCGCTGCTGGCGATCATCGTGATTGCCGCCGCCGCCCTCAGGGGCTGGCAAGGCTGGCTTGAGCTGAAGAGCCGCGAAATCGACCGCCTTCCTCGCGAGATCGAGGGTGGCGCCGGCTCGGGCATGGCCCGGATCGAGGTCGCCGACCTCAAGGAGCGCATCCGCAAGCTCGAAGCCATCGCCTCCGGGGTGGACCTCTAGGGTGCACGCCGCTAGGGGCGCGGCATGCGCAGCATCGATGACATTGCCGAAGAATATCTCTTCCTCGAGGGCGACGAGCGCTATCGCCTGCTGATCGAACTGGGCCGCGATCTGCCGCCGATGCCCGATGCCCTGAAAACCGACGCCACGCTGGTGCGGGGCTGCTCGGCCAGCGTCTGGGTCTATCCGACCCAGGGCAGCGATGGCCGGCTCAATTTCATGGCAGACAGCAACGCCGCGATCACCAAGGGGATCGTCGCACTGGTGCTGTCGGCGGTGCAGGATCGGCCTGCCCCCGAAGTCGCCGTGATGGATATCACCGCCGCGCTCGAACCCTTCGATCTCAGGAACCAGCTGTCCTCGAACCGCACCCAGGGCGTGCCGAACATGATCGCATTGATCCGCGAACATGCCGCCAGGATCGCCGCCGCCTAGCTCTCCTCCAGCGCCTCGCGCAGCACCGCGATGCCCTGCTCGCGCTGGACCTTGAGCTCGCGCTTCAGCTGCGCTGGATCGCGGGCGATGACGAAGCCGAAGCTCACCCCGCCCTCCTTGCCCAGCGTCGCATGGTGCAGCCGATGCGCCTGCACCAGCCGCCGGGCATAGCCGCTGCGCGGAACCCAGCGGAAATAGCGCTGATGCACCAGCCCGTCGTGGATCAGCGAATAGACGACGCCGTAAGCAAGTATGCCGATCCCGATCGAGGTGGCCGGTTCCCACGCCGTAGAACCGCGCACCAGCGGGCTGCCCAGCGCGAACATCGAGATGCTCAGCGCCGCGCCGACCACGGCGAAGAGATCGTTCTTCTCAAAGACCCGCTCGTGCCGCTCGTGATGGTCGCGGTGCCAGCCCCAGCCGAAGCCGTGCATGATGTATTTATGACTGCTCCAGGCGGCGAACTCCATCGCCAGGAAAGTGGCCAGCACGATGGCTATGGCGGAGAGGGTGCTCATAAGGTCTGCGAGTATGCCCGTTCCGGCCGGGAATGGAAAGCCGCGCGCACCCGCTCCCCGCTTGCCCGGCTCGGCCCTCATCTGTAGAGGGCGCAGCAAATCCCAGAACGCCAATCCCCGAAGGACCGAAGATGGCCGCGCAATACGCCTATGTCATGAAGGACATGACCAAGACCTTCCCCGGTGCGCAGAAGCCGGTGCTGAGCAACATCAGCCTGCAATTCTACCAGGGCGCCAAGATCGGCATCGTCGGCCCCAACGGCGCCGGCAAGTCCACGCTAATGAAGATCATGGCCGGGATCGACAAGGACTACACCGGCGAGGCCTGGCCGGGCGAATACATCACCGTCGGTTACCTCGCGCAGGAGCCCGAGCTCGACAAGTCGAAGACGGTGCTGGAAAACGTCAAGGACGGCGCCCGCGCGACGGCTGACATGGTCGACCGGTTCAACCAGATCGGCATGGAGATGGGCGAAGACGGCGCAGATTTCGACGCGCTGGGTGCGGAAATGAGCGAGCTTCAGGACAAGATCGACGCGGTCGATGGCTGGACTCTCGACAATCAGCTCGAAATCGCGATGGAAGCGCTGCGCTGCCCGCCCGGCGACTGGCCAGTGGACAGCCTTTCCGGCGGTGAAAAGCGCCGCATCGCGCTGACCCGGCTGCTGATCCAGAAGCCCTCGATCCTGCTGCTCGACGAACCGACCAACCACCTCGACGCCGAAAGCGTCGAATGGCTGGAAAACCACCTCAAGGACTATGCCGGTGCGGTGCTGATGATCACCCACGATCGCTACTTCCTCGACAATGTCGTCGGCTGGATCCTCGAGCTCGATCGCGGCAAATACTTCCCCTACGAGGGCAATTATTCGACCTACCTTGAGACCAAGGCCAAGCGCCTCACGCAGGAGGAACGCGAGGAAAGCGGCAAGCAGAAGGCGCTGGCCCGCGAACTCGAATGGATCCGCCAAACCCCGGCCGCGCGCCAGACCAAGAGCAAGGCGCGCGTCCGCAAGTTCGAGGAACTGCAGAACGCGCAGGACAACCGCGCGGTCGGCAAGGCCCAGATCGTCATCCAGGTGCCCGAGCGGCTCGGCAGCAAGGTGATCGAGGTCGAGGGCCTGTCCAAGGCTTATGGCGACAAGCTGCTGTTCGAGGACCTCTCCTTCACCCTGCCCCCGGGCGGGATCGTCGGCATCATCGGGCCGAACGGCGCCGGCAAATCGACCCTGTTCCGGATCCTCACCGGCAAGGAAAAGCCCGATAGCGGGACTGTCGAGATCGGCAGCACTGTCCACCTCGGCTTCGTCGACCAGAGCCGCGACGACCTCGACCCCAAGCACAACGTCTGGGAGGAAATCTCCGGCGGGCATGATTACATGATCGTCAACAAGCAGGAGATGTCGACCCGGGCCTATGTCGGCGCGTTCAACTTCAAGGGTGCCGACCAGCAGAAGAACGTCGGCAAGCTCTCAGGCGGTGAACGCAACCGCGTCCACATGGCCAAGATGCTTAAGCTCGGCGGCAACGTGCTGCTGCTCGACGAACCGACCAACGATCTCGACGTCGAAACCCTCGGCGCGCTGGAAGATGCCATCGAAAACTTCGCGGGCTGCGCCGTGGTGATTTCACACGACCGGTTCTTCCTCGATCGCCTCGCCACGCATATCCTTGCCTTCGAAGGCAACAGCCACGTCGAATGGTTCGAAGGCAACTTCGCGGCCTATGAGGAAGACAAGCGCCGCAGACTGGGCGATGCGGCGGATCGGCCGACCAGGCTGGCGTATAAGAAGCTGACGAGGTAGTTCTGTGAAAGATATGTCTACTACCGACTGGGCCGCAGTTTATGCCGCAGTCGTAGCTACGGCAGCTCTCGCTTTGGAGGTTCGGCGTTGTTTTTAGTCCAGGCCTCGTCTTCGCCTAACCCTCATTTCTCAGGCTCGTCTCTATGGTGGCGTGGTTCAAGACACGGACGATTACCTGAGTGTCTCGGTCTCAAATTCTGGTGATCTGCCAACGACGGTTACCAATCTTGCCTATCATGAGATTCAAAATAGCTGGTCAAAATGGCAAAATCGCTGGATGCGTGCCGCCGTTGATAACGCTGCCACAGGGAACGGAGTTCCATTTGCTCTACATCCAGGAACCGAATGGAAAGCGTTGGCAAAATATGACGATGCGATGATGGAATGGGCAAAATCTGGTCGGCTGTTCGTAGCTGTCTATTTTTCCCATTCACGACGTCCATTGCTAAAGAAAATCGAAATCAAGGGCGATTAGTTCAAGAAGTACATCACACGTTCTTCGCCATACTCACCGCCCCGCCCCAGCCACATATCGCCGCAGCACCCGGTTGATCTCGGTCTGATAACCGCCCTCGGGCGTGTGGCTTTTGAACCATTCGACCAGATCCATATCGAGCCGCAGCGTCACCGGCTTCTTGACCGGGCGGTAAAGGCCGGGGCGGCGCGCGTGCACCCAGTTCTCTGCCGGAGCCTCGGGGATATCAACGGTGTCGATCTCGTCCTCGGACATGGCGGCCAGCCGCGCCAATTGCGCGTCCCGCTCGGCTTCAGTCATCTTGTGCTTCATATCGACCTCTTTCTGCCAGCGTCGCTTTTCGCGCCCCGATGATTCGCACCACTTCTTCGCCATCCTGGCCGCGATAGACGTGGTTGACTGTCAAAATCATCACGCCCCGAACAAGGCCAATCGCATGCCAGCGTTCCTCACCTGTCTCATTGCGATCGAATACAACGATCCGCGCTGGGTCATCCCAGACCAATTCGGCCACTTCGAATGCGACGTCATGCTTGGCATTATTGCTATTGGCCTTGCGAGAATCCCATTCAAATCGCATTGACGCTCCTGTATTGACAATTATGTATTAACACAACCTGAAAATCAAACCACCTTCGTCAACCGCTCCACCGCAAGCTCGCCTCCCCGTGTCCTTGCTTGCGCCAGATCATACCCCGCCTGCATCCGCAGCAGCGTATCGGCGGAAATCCCGAAGGCCATTTCAAAGCGCAGAGCCATCATCGCCGACAGTGCGGCGTGGCCGTTGAGCAGCATGCTCATGTTCTGGCGACTGACACCGAGATGCGCGGCGACGTCGGTCACGGTCATGCCGTAGGGCGCAACAATATCGCGCTTCAGCCACTGCCCCGGATGGACATAAAGCGACGGATGCATCTTGATTGCCATGTTACCCCCGGATCGAGATCTTCAACGCTCTGCGGTGACTTGTTCCGGATGAACGCAATCTCCATTTTATGTCAAGTCTTACATGACACCTCAACCTGAACGCCAACCTTACCAAGCCATTCACCTTCACGACAGCGCGACTCGGGTAATCCATCGTCATGACGCCGCATCATGCGGCAGGGCGGATGGAGAAACGGCTATGGCCGTGCATAAAATCCTCAGATCGAGCGCGCTGACCGCACTGGCGGGGAGCCTCTCATTCCTCGCGGTTCCGAGCATTGCCAATGCCCGGCCTGACGGCGAGCGGGGCGACAACCCGACCTCGCAGCGCGGCGGCGGGCATCAGCGTGGCGATAGCGGCCAGCAGGGCGGCGAAGGTCGCGGCTGGGGCGAACGCCGGGCCGCGGCGCAAGTCGAGGCAGCACCCGCAGCCCCAGCTCCGCGCGCCGAGATGGCGCCGCGTGGCGAACGCGGCAATGACGGCGGCCGGGGCGGCGGCAACAACGGCGGCGGCTGGCAAGGTCGCACCGCCCCCAACCCGCAGGCGGCACCCCCGCCGGTGGCGCAGGCGCGCGGCGACGAACGTGGCCGTGGTCGCGGTGAATGGCAGGGACGCGGCAGCGAAACGCAGGGTCGCGGCGGCAGCTGGAGCGGCGGCAATACCGCACCTGCGGCACCGCGCCAGACCTGGCGCAACGAGCCAAACCCGACCCAGCATCGTGAAACCTCGCGCGGCAGCTGGAGCGGCAACAATGACGGGCGCGACCGCAACCGCAGCTATGTCGACCCCAACCGCAACCGCGATGATCGCGCCAGCTGGCGCGGCGACCACCGTGGCAATGACGGCGGGCGCTATACCCAGGACTATCGCCGCTGGAATCGCGATTGGCGGCATGACAACCGCTACAACTGGTCATGGTATCGCGACCGGAACCGCGACAGCTACCGCATGCAGCCCTATTATGCGCCGTACCGCAGCTACTCCTACCGCCGCCTGTCGATCGGCTTCTTCATGGATTCGCTGTTCTTCGGGGCGGATTACTGGATCAACGATCCCTGGCAGTATCGCCTGCCGGAAGCCTACGGCCCCTATCGCTGGGTGCGCTACTATGACGACGCGCTGCTGGTGAATTTCTACTCGGGCGAAGTTGTCGACGTGATCAACAACTTCTTCTGGTAAGCCGGAGAGTGGACCGGACCGGGGGCCTCCGCAACGATGCGGGGGCCCTTCCCATATGTGCGCTGCTTATTTTAGAAACGGCACCATCCGGCGCAGCGTGCCGTCACGGTCGACGAAGGTGTGCTTGAGCGCGGCGAGCACATGCAGCGCCATCAACGCGAGCATCGTAAACGCCAGGGTTTCGTGGACTTCCGCGAACAATCCGGTGGTCGCCTTGTCGCCGGAAAAAGGCAGGCCCGGAAAGTTGACCAGCCCGAAGATCGATACCGGCGCACCTTTGAGGAAGGACGAGCTATAGGCCCAGCCGGCCATCGGCACCGCCAACATCAGCACGTAGAACAGGAAATGCGTGACCTTGGCCAGCGCCGCCTCCCACGCCTTGAGCGTGTCAGGCAGTGGCGGCGCGGGATGGCTGAGGCGCCACAGGATCCGCGCTACGGTCAACAGCAGGATGATGATGCCAAAGGATTTGTGATTCCCGAGCACGAAGAAGCGCGCCGGGCCCTCAAGCGTCGTAGAGTACCAGCCGGCAAAGATATTGAGCGCGATCAGGGTCGCGATGAGCCAGTGGAGGATCATGGCGCCGCCGGAATAGCAGGCGCCGGGCGTTGCTGCGGTTGTTTGGTTCATGGCGGACAGATTGGCGAATATTGGCCAAAGCGACAAGTCCGTTGTGCGAGACCGGTTCGGGAGGCATGCAGCGCGCACTTGCCCTTTTCGACCAGCGGGATAGTCAACCGAATCGATGAACGCTGAAGCAACCGTGCCGGAGCCGGGCCGTGAGCCGGATAAGGGCCTGCCCTTCGGTCCGGGCGAGATCGCCGACCAGAAGGCTCTGGCGCGCACCGGCGCTGCCGTGCGCGAGCGGCTCGCAGCTGACCAGACCGTCTACAAGGTCCCGGTCGAGCGCGCCGAGATCTACGCTGTGGCGGATTTCCTCACACCCGCGGAATGCGACCGCTTCATCGCCATGATCGATGCCAACGCCAGCCCCTCACGGGTGCTCGATCACGGCTATGTCGGCGTATTCCGCACCAGCTACACCGGTGATGTCGAGCGCGACGATCCCTTCGTGAAAATGGTCGACCGGCGGATCGACGGGTTGCTCGGTTTCGACAACAGCTGGGGCGAGACGATCCAGGGCCAGCGCTATCACGTCGGCCAGGAGTTCAAGGCGCATAACGACTGGTTCTACACCGGCGCGCCCTATTGGCAGCGCGAGAAGGAGATGGGCGGGCAGCGCAGCTGGACGGCGATGATCTATCTCAATGATGTCGAGGCCGGCGGGATCACCGATTTCATCAATCTCGGCGTCACCATTCCGCCGCAGCGCGGGGCCTTGCTGACCTGGAACAACGCGACCCCCGACGGGCTGGTAAACAACGAGACACTCCACGCCGCGTTGCCGGTGGAAGCCGAGTCGAAATACATCATCACCAAATGGTACCGGACCCGCCGATGGGGCTGGTAGGATTGCGGGCCGCGCCAGCTCTCGCGCTGCTGCTTGCTCTCACCACGCAGCCGGCACTGGCTGCCAAGCCGGAGACCAGCGCGGTCACCGCAGCGACGATCGCCACCGAGGATGGCCGCCTCGCCCGGGTGTTCTTCCTCGATGAGCGGCGCGAAACCGCGCTCGATCCGCTCGCCGCATTGTCCGGCTCAGAGGACGTCGATCCCCAGAAGCTCGGCCGGCTCTTCACCGACGCGCTTGATCGCGATCAGCTGCAATCGGCCCGCACCGCGCTGGCCCAGATCGCGCGGATCAACCGCAACCGGCTCAGCCCCGAGCGGCAGATTTCCTACGACACGTTCCTGCGCGACAAGCGCGAGGAAGTCGCCTTCTTCCGACCCGACATCCGCGCCCTGACCGCCGTGCGGCCGCTGACTCACTTCGGCGGCTTGCATGAGGACCTGCCCACGCTCGTCTCCAAAGGCGGCGGCCTGCCGTTCGAGAATGAAGCGGATTACGCCAGTGCCCTGAAGATCGACGAGGTGATCCCGACGGTGTTCGATCGCGCGATCGCGCGGTTTCGCCAGGGCATGGCCAGCGGGGTAGTGGAATCGCGCCTGACGGTCGGCAATATGATCGACCAGATCGATGCGATTCTCGCCCAGCCGATCGAATCCTCACCCTTCTACTCGCCGGTAGTTGCATTCCCGCCCAGTGTCCCGGAGGCTGACCGACCGGCGCTGCGCAGCCGCTACGCCGAGATGGTCCGGCTGAAGCTCTATCCGGCCTATCAGCGCCTGCGAGGCTTCCTCGCCGACGAATACATGCCCACCGCGCGCGAAGCGGTGGGGATCTCGGCCATGCCCGGGGGTGCCGGCCTCTACCGGCGACTGATCGAGCAGAAGACGACCTTGCCGCTCGATCCCGATGCCATCCACCGCCTCGGTCTGGCGGAAGTGGGGCGCATCCAGGGCGAAATGGACAAGGTTAAGCTCGAACTGGGTTACACCAGGCCGTTGCGCACCTTCTTCGATGTGCTGCGCACCGATCCGCGCTTTCACCCGGCCAGCGCCCAGCAGCTCGCCGCCGGCTATGCCGAGGTGGCGCGCAAGGTCGATGCCCAGCTGCCGCGCTTCTTCGATCGTAAACCGCGCGCCGGACTGCTGATCGCCCCCTACCCGGCCTATCGCAACAAGTTCGAGGCTGGCGGCAGCTACAGCCAGGGCTCCAGCGACGGCGAGACGCCCGGGACCTTTTTCTTCAACACCTATGACCTGCCGAGCCGCTTCATCACCAGCATGACCACGCTTTATCTTCACGAAGGCGTGCCGGGGCATCATTTCCAGATCTGCCTCGCGCAGGAAAATGCCACCCTGCCCGATTTCCAGCGCTTCGGCGGCAGCAATGCCTTTGTCGAAGGCTGGGCGCTCTATGCCGAGACGCTGGGCTACGAGATGGGGCTCTACAAGGATCCAATGCAGCACTGGGGCACGCTCGACGATGAGATGCTGCGGGCGATGCGGCTGGTCGTCGATACCGGGATCCACGCCAAGGGCTGGAATCGCGAGCAGGCGATCGACTATATGCTGGCCAATAGCGGTATGGGCCGGACCGACGCGGAAACTGAGGTCGATCGCTATATCGCAATCCCTGCGCAGGCGCTGGCCTACAAGATCGGCGCGCTGACGATCCAGCGACTGCGGCGCGAGGCCGAGCAACAGCTCGGGCCGAAATTCGACATCCGCACCTTCCATAGCCAGGTGCTTGGCTCGGGCGCGATTCCCCTTCCCGTGCTGGAAGGCAAGATCCGCCGCTGGATCGCAGCGCGGCGTTAAACCGCTATAATCGCTTAGATTACCGTAACTTGACAATGCTGTGTGGTGATTATATCTCAATATTTATTGAAATATTGGAATAATCCATGGAAGCTGCTGGAACCATCCGCGCCCTCAGTGCCCTCGCGCAGGAACACCGCCTCGCCGCCTTTCGCCTGCTGGTGCAGGCCGGACCGGAGGGGCTTGCTGCGGGCACGCTCGCCGAAGCGGTCGGCGCGGCGCCCTCGGCGATGAGCTTCCACCTCGCCCAGCTCGACCACGCCGGTCTCGTCACCCAACGCCGCGAGGGGCGTTCGATCATCTATTCGGCGAATTATCCGGCGATGACCGGCCTGCTCGCCTATCTCACCGAAAACTGTTGCGCGGGGGACGCTTGCGGGATCGACACACCCGCTGCCTGTGTCTCGACCGAGTTCGCCTGAGCAATGCCGGAAGTCCGCAACGTCCTCGTGCTCTGCACCGGCAACTCCGCACGCTCGATTCTGGGGGAAGCGCTGTTCGACCAGCTGGGCGCCGGGCGCCTGCAGGCGTTCAGCGCGGGCAGCCAGCCCAAGGGCTCCCCTCACCCCGGCGCGCTGCGACTGCTGGCGGCCAAGGGCATCGACACATCGCGCTTTCGCTCGAAAAGCTGGCTGGAGTTCA
>CANJSX010000026.1 GCA_947477055.1 Sphingomonadaceae bacterium
ACCGGCGCCGAAGTCATGGCCACCGACCTGCGCGCCTCGATGAGCCTGGTCATCGCCGGACTGGCCGCCGAGGGCGAGACGCAGGTACACCGGCTCTATCACCTCGATCGGGGGTATGAGCGGCTGGAGGAGAAGCTGGCGCTGGTGGGGGCGCAGGTGGAGCGGGTTGGGGGGGATTGACCAGCATCCGAGCGACCCGCTAATCAGGATAAACCGGGGCAAAGCAACCTCCCGGTCAGGCGTCACCGCCCAAGTGTTGCCTTGATCGTCCGCGCCCACGCGGACGGAAAGGCATGGGGACTGGCGTGACCGATACTGTACCTAGTTTCAAAGAACTCCTGCGGGTCTTTACCCGGATCGGCTTCCTCAGCTTCGGCGGCCCGGCCGGGCAGATCGCGCTGATGCACCGCGAGCTGGTCGATGAGCGGCAGTGGGTCAGCGAGGAGCAATATCTCCACGCGCTCAATTTCTGCCACTTGCTGCCGGGGCCGGAGGCGCAGCAGCTCGCCACCTGGATCGGCTGGAAGCTCCACGGACTGCGCGGCGGGCTCGCGGCGGGGTTGCTGTTCGTGATCCCTGGTGCGCTGGTGATGCTGGCGCTGTCGATGCTCTATGCCTTCGCCGCCCGGCTTGACTGGTTCGCGGCGCTGTTCCTCGGGATCAAGGCGGCGGTGCTGGCGATTGTCGTGCAGGCGCTGCTGCGGATCGCCGGGCGCGCGCTGAATACGCGCTTCAAGCAGGGGCTGGCGGTGCTGGCCTTCGCGGCGCTGTTCCTGTTCAATCTGCCGTTCCCGCTGGTGGTGCTCGGCGCGGGCGCGATCGGGATCGCGGTGACGGCGGTCCGGCCGGAATGGCTGTCGATCAAGCCCGGCAGTGGCGCACCGCTCACTAGCCCACGTCCCTGGGGGCACAGCCTGCGCACGATTGCGCTATGGGGTGCGATCTGGGCGGCGCCAATGCTGCTGATCCTGGTCACGTTGGGGCGGCACCATGTGCTGTGGGACATCGGCGTGTTTTTCTCGCAACTGGCCATCGTCACCTTCGGCGGGGCCTACGCCGTGCTGGCCTATATGGCGCAGGAAGCGGTGCAGAGCTTCCACTGGTTGTCCGCAGGCGAGATGGCAGACGGCCTCGGCCTGGCCGAAACCACCCCCGGCCCACTGATCATGGTCACGCAGTTCGTCGGCTATCTCGCCGCCTTTCGCGCACCGGCACCGTTTACGCCGCTGGTCGCCGGGCTGCTCGGCGCGGCGCTGACCACCTGGGTGACCTTCGCGCCTTGCTTCCTGTGGATCTTCACCTTCGCCCCCTGGATCGAGCGGCTGGAGCATGCGCAACGGCTGAAGGGCGGGCTGGCCGCGCTGACCGCAGCTGTGGTCGGGGTGATCGCCAATCTGACCGCGTGGCTCCTGCTGCATGTGCTATTCTCCCGCGTCGGCGAAGTTCGGCTGGGTGCGCTGCGGCTGTTCAGTCCGGACTGGGCCAGCCTCGATTGGCGCGCCGCGCTGCTCGCCCTGCTCGCGGCCTGGCTGATCTTTGGCCGCAAGTGGAATGTCATCAAGGTACTGGGCGCCGCCGCCGCCGGCGGATTGCTGCTCGGCCGGATCGCGTAAACGGAGACAATCGATTAAGGATGTGACTCGTCGCGGCGGTCTCGCCATCGGCACTGCGGGTCTGGCGCTGGCCGATACCGTTGCTGCGGCAACTCCGCTCGCTGCCGCCGCTCCGCTTCCTCCTGCCTTTGCCGGCACGCGTCAGCCGACGCCGCTGCGCTTCGATCCGGCCAAGCTCGATGGGCTGTCCGAAAAGCTGGTCCGCTCGCACTGGGAGAACAATTACCAGGGCTCGGTCCGGGGCTTGAATATGATCGAACAGCGGCTCGCCGCCGCGATGGCCGACAAGGATTTCCCGCCGGTCGCTTACAGCGGCCTCAAGCGCGAACAGCTGCACCGCAGCGGCTCGGTCGTGTTGCACGATCTCTATTCCGGGGGGCTGGGCGGAAACGGCCAGTCCGCCGGCGGGATCAAGCAAGCGCTGACCACCGCCTTCGCCTCGTTCGAAGGCTGGGAGGCCGAGTTCCGCCGCACCGCTATGTCGCTGGCGGGTGGTTCGGGCTGGTGCGTGCTGGCGTGGAACCAGCACCTCGGGACGCTGCAGAACTACTGGTGCTGGGACCACACCAACAGCCCGGTAACCGGCACGCCGCTGCTGGTGCTCGACATGTACGAACACGCCTTCCAAATGGATTACGGCGCGGCGGCGGCCAAATATGTCGATGCCTTCATGCGCAATGTCGATTGGGAAGTGGTCGAAGCGCGCTATCTGGCGGCGCGAAAGTAGCTGCTGCAAAGCACGCGCGCTTATGCCAGATACTGAACCATATGGTTCAGTATAAGCAACCCCGCCTCGATGCCTCGTTCGCTGCGCTTGCGGACGCCACGCGACGCGGCGTGCTCGAGCAACTGGTGCGCGGGGACGCGTCGATCACGGAACTCGCCGACCGGTTTCACATGACCCTCACGGGCATGAAGAAGCACGTCGGCGTCCTTGAAGCGGCCGGACTGGTGTCCACCAGGAAGGTCGGGCGCGTGCGGACCTGCGGGCTCGGCCAATTGCGGCTCGAAGAAGAAGCCACGTGGATCGAACACTACCGCCAGCGCTGGGAAGCAAGGTTCGAGATGCTGGACGATGTCATCGAACAATTGAAGCGCAAGGAGGAGAAAGCCGATGGACCAGATGCAGGGGAATGAAGCGGTCACCGTCGCAGAGCGGCTGTCTGACCGGGAACTCGTCGTTACCCGCAGTTTCGATGCACCGGCGCACATCGTGTTCCAGGCCTGGGCCAGGCCCGAGCTGTTCAGGCAATGGTGGGTGCCGAAATCGTTCGGAATGACCTTGCTTGCCTGCGAGATGGACGTGCGGATCGGCGGAAACTACCGGCTGGAATTTGGCCATCCGCAATTCGACCAGCCCATGGCCGTCTTCGGCACCTATCTCGAGGTCGTGCCCGATTCGTGCCTGTCATGGACCAACGAGGAAAGCGATGACGGCGCGGTGACCACGGTGACGTTCGAGGAAGCGGAGGGCCGGACGCTGGTGAAAGTCCACAATCTCTTCCCGAGCAAGGAAGCACTCGACGCTGAAATCGCTTCCGGGGGCACTTCGGGCATGGGCGAAACACTCGACCAGCTCGATCAGTTCATCAGCGAGCAGGTACAGCGATGAACGCATACCAAGCGGACTGTGCTGGCTGAGAAAACTCAGCCCATTCGCGCCGCGAGCCAGGCGACCAGCCACAGCCGCACGGCGGTGGCGAGGCCGGGCGGCGTTGGTGAAGCGATGCGTTCGGCATCGATTCGCGCAACAAGGGCATTGACCGGCAGTGCCTCGCTCTCGGCCGCCTGCTTGAGCAGCGCCCAGTATAGCGGCTCGAGGCTGATTGAGGTCTTGTGCCCAGCGATCTCGACCGAGCGTTTGACCGGGGGGTGATAGGGGCTGGTCATGGGCGTGGATCAAGCCAATCAATCAATACATGTGTTGCCCGCCGTTGATGCTCATCGTCGATCCGGTGACGAAGCCGGCATCCTCCGAGCAGAGGAAGGCGACGCTGCGGGCGATCTCGTGGGCATTGCCGAGGCGGCCGACCGGGATCTTGGCGACGATCTTTTCCAGCACCGGCGCGGGCACGGCGGCGACCATATCGGTGTCGATGTAGCCCGGGGCGATGGCATTGACCGTGACGCCGAATTTCGCGCCTTCCTGCGCCAGCGCCTTGGTGAAGCCGTGGATCCCGCTCTTGGCGGCGGCATAATTGACCTGGCCATATTGCCCGGCCTGGCCGTTGATCGAACCGATGTTGACGATCCGGCCCCAGCCGCGCTCGCGCATGCCGGGGAAGGTGGCCTTGGCCATGTTGAAGCAGCCGCCGAGGTTGATCCGCATCACCTCGTTCCAGTCCTCGAAGCTCATCTTGTGGAGCACGCCATCGCGAGTGATCCCGGCATTGTTGACCACCGCATCGACCGGGCCGAGGTCGGCGGCAATCCGGGCGCAGCCATCAAGACAGGCGAGATGATCGCCGACGTCAAATTTGTAGGCGGGGATGCCGGTATCGGCGGTGAACTGCGCGGCTTTGGCTTCGTTTCCAGCATAGTTGGCGGCGACGGTGAAGCCGGCATCCTTCAGGGCGCGGCAGATTGCCTCGCCAATACCCCTGGTTCCGCCGGTAACGATTGCAACGCGCGCCATGAATGGTCCTTTCAGCCTGTCCCCCGTTGCCGTGCTTAGGTAAGGGCCGCGCTCGCGGCAACACGCATTCGAATGCGGAAGGGATCAGAAGCGGAATTGCGTTCCGACGTAAACGGCCTGGCTGTTCTGCTTGCCATCGACCAGCGGAGCCAGCCGGTCCCGCTCGGTCGAATAACGCACGCCAGCGGTGACATCGAGATTGCGGGTGATGCGGTAGGCGCCGCCAAGATCCACCGTCTGATCACCGCCCTCGAACGTCCGCGGCGTGCGTCCAGGCTTCTCGCGCTCGTCGAGCGAAATGCGCGGGGCGAAGCGCGACGGCGCGCCAGCCGGGCCGGTGCTCGGCTGATAGGCGGCCAGATCGGGCATCTCGATCCGGCGCACGTATGGCCCGAGCGCCGTCGACTGCCCGGAACCGCGCGCAGGGCGGGTCAGGCCAAGGTTATAGGCTGTAGGCGCCAGTCGCACGCTCGCCAAGCCGGGTTGCACCTGCGGTTCACGGATCCCGGCCCGCACGGTGATTGCGCGAGCGGTTTCGGCATCGACGCGGACCGCCACGGTGACCGAGCGATCGGGGCGGTTCGAGGTGCCGGCCGGGGTGAAGCGGAACAGGCCGCCCTGCTGCCCCGGATGCGCCACCAGCGCCCGGGCCAGCAGCGGGTCGACCGCGCCCGGCTTGTAGCGTTCGCGATCGTTGCCGAGCCGCTCGTCCGGAACCGACACTTCGAGCCGGCTGGAAAAGGCCAGCACCGCGCTGGGGAGTGCGAGCACGCTGACGGCAACCGCGATGAACACGGCCGGCGTAGTCGCCTGCCGCTTCGTTGCTTTCGCGCCGATTTGGGCTTTCGTACCTGCACGAGCGCTGCTGCGCATCCTGATCGTCCCTCTTGCCGCCGGTCGTCCCGTGCAGTGATTGCACAGTGACTCAGGTCAGCTGAACCGAAGATTGATTTACGCCTGTTCCGGCCCGGAATCCAACCCGTGAATCGACGAGTCGAAGATTCCCCGGCCCGACGGGCGGCGCGACATTCAGCGCCGGTTCACGGCCTGGCTCCAATTTCCGGCCTCGCTTGCCTGCAAGCGCCCCTTGCCGCGCACGCCGCTAAGGCTATAGAGGCGGCTGCGAACCGGCTCCGCGAGGAGATCCGGCCCAACCGAACGGGATCTGGAACGACGATGACTGGCAGCCTCTCCACCGGCAATACTTCCAAGCGGCTGCTCGTCCGCGTCGGCATCGCGGCGATGATGTCGCTCGCGCTGGTCAGCTGCGGCAAGAAGGGTCGCCCCAAGGCAGACCTCGCCGCATCGCAGGTCACCACCATCGGCGTGAATTCCTACCTCTGGCGCGCCAGCCTCGACGCGTTGTCATTCATGCCGCTGCTGCAGGCCGATAGCGCCGGCGGCGTGATCGTGACCGACTGGTACGCCAATCCCGCCAACCCGGCCGAGCGGATGAAGGTGACCGTCACCATCCTCGACCAGGATCTGCGCGCCGACGCCCTGCGCATCGCGGCCAGCCGGCAGGTCATGCAGAACGGCGGCTGGGTCGATGCTACGGTGCAGGCTGCGACTGTGCAGCGGCTCGAGGACGTGATCCTGACCAAGGCCCGCGATCTGCGCCGTTCCGCCATTGGCGGCTGATGCCGCCACGAGGGTGAGTTTCATGAGCGAGCGTTTCGAACCGTCCAGCGCCGACGGCAAGTGGCAGCTTATCTGGGACGAACGCCAGTGCTTCCGCGCTGACGACGCCTCGGACAAGCCGCGCAGCTATGTGTTGGAGATGTTCCCCTATCCCTCGGGGCGCATCCACATCGGCCATGTCCGCAACTACACCATGGGCGACGTGCTGGCCCGCTACAAGCGGATGCGCGGTTTCGAAGTGCTGCATCCGATGGGCTGGGACGCCTTCGGCATGCCGGCCGAAAACGCCGCGATGGAAAAGGGCGTCCACCCCGGCGGCTGGACCCGCGACAACATCGCGGCGATGAAGAAGCAGCTCAAGCGCCTCGGCTTCGCGCTCGACTGGAGCCGCGAGCTGGCGACCTGCGAGCCGGATTATTACGGCCACGAACAGGCGCTGTTCCTCGATCTCTACGAGGCCGGGCTGGTCTACCGCAAGGAATCGGCAGTCAACTGGGACCCGGTCGACATGACCGTGCTCGCCAACGAGCAGGTGATCGATGGACGCGGCTGGCGCTCGGGCGCGCTGGTGGAGAAGCGCAAGCTCTCGCAGTGGTTCCTCAAGATCACCGATTTTGCCGACGAGCTGCTCGAGGGCCTCACGACGCTGGAGGGCTGGCCCGAGAAGGTCCGGCTGATGCAGGAAAACTGGATCGGGAAGAGCCAGGGCCTGCGCTGCACCTTCCGCTTCGTCGACAGTGCCGATGGTATCGAGGTCTTCACGACCCGGCCGGACACCATGTTCGGCGCGAGCTTCGTCGCCATCGCCGCCGATCATCCGGTGGCGCAGCAGATGGCCGAGACCGTGCCTGAGCTCGCCGCGTTCATCGCCGAGTGCAAGCAGGGCGGCACCACTGCGGCCGAGCTGGAAACGGCGGAGAAGCAGGGCTTCAACACCGGCCTTTCGGTCGAGCATCCGCTCAAGCCGGCCTGGCACCTGCCGGTCTATGTCGCGAATTTCGTGCTGATGGAATACGGCACCGGCGCGGTCTTCGGCTGCCCGGCGCACGACCAGCGCGATTGGGATTTTGCCAAGAAATACCAACTCCCAATTGTATATGTCGTTTCCCCCGATGGTGAGCCGGCAGGTGATGAAGCGCACTTGGGAGGCGGGAATCTAATCAATTCTGGCTTTCTAGACGGAATGTCGGTGCCAGAGGCCAAGGCCACGGTGATCGCCCGGGCCAAGCACGACGGCTGGGGCCAGGGCGAGACGCAATACCGCCTGCGCGACTGGGGCGTTTCGCGCCAGCGCTATTGGGGCACACCGATCCCGTTCATCCACTGCGATGCCTGCGGCGTGGTGCCGGTGCCCAAGGAGCAGCTGCCGGTGGTGCTGCCCGAGGATGTCGACTTCCAGACGCCAGGCAACCCGCTGCTGCGCCATCCGACGTGGAAGCATGTCGACTGCCCGAAGTGCGGCAAGCCAGCGACGCGCGAGACCGATACGCTCGATACCTTCGTCGACAGCTCGTGGTATTTCCTGCGCTTCGCCAGCCAGCCGGGTGACAAGCCCTTCGATCCGGTAGCGATCGCCAAGTGGCTGCCGGTCGAGCAATATATCGGCGGGATCGAGCATGCGATCCTCCACCTGCTCTACGCCCGCTTCTGGACTCGCGCATTGCAGCGGATCGGGTTGATCGACGTAAAGGAGCCCTTCGCCAGCCTGTTCACGCAGGGCATGGTGACGCATGAGACTTCCACATCCACTGTGCAATTTTCACTCGGAGGTATCATAGTTGCCCCTGAGCTGGTCGAATTCACGAATGGAATCGCGCATTTCGTAGGTAACGGGAGTGTGCTCGACGTCGAACCCGTGGCGCAGTCCGGGGCAGTTGCTCCCTATGTTCCACCATACATGGTGGAAAAACGTGGCAATTTGGCATTCCTTCGTGGTTCGGACTATCCGGTCGACATCGGCCGCGTCATCAAGATGTCGAAGTCGAAAAAGAACGTGGTCGATCCCGACGACATCATCGAACAATACGGCGCCGACGCGGTGCGCTGGTTCATGCTCTCCGACAGCCCGCCCGAGCGCGACCTGCCCTGGTCGGAAGCCGGGATCGAGGGCTGCGCGCGGTTCGTCCAGCGGCTGTGGCGGCTGTTCGGGCAGTACGATGCCACCGCAACGGGCGAGGACAAGGCGCTCGACCGCAAGCGCGACCAGATCGTCCATGCCGCCGCGCAGGACATCGAGGCTCTCGGTTTCAACAAGGCCGTGGCGCGGATCTACGAGCTGACCAGTGCGACCGAAAAATCCGCGCCTTCGGCCAGCCGCTCGGCCGCGATAAAGGCGCTGCTGCTGCTGGTTGCGCCGATGATGCCGCATCTGGCCGAAGAGGCTTATGCAGCAATGGACGAAGGGCTCATCGCCGATGCCGCCTGGCCGCCAGTCGATCCGGCGCTGCTGATCGACGACGAGGTAACCGTGGCGATCCAGGTGCTGGGCAAGCTGCGCGATACGATCACCGTCGCCAAGGGGCTGCCCAATGCCGAGCTGGAGGTGCTTGCACTGGCCAGTGAGAAGGTCCAGCGTGCGCTCGATGGCAAGGCAGTGAAAAAGGTGATCGTGGTGCCCGACCGGCTGGTCAACATCGTCGCATGATCCGGCTCACCGCCCTGCCACTGGCGCTGCTGCTGGGTTCTTGCGGGCTACAACCGATGTATGCTGGCGGCAGCAGTGGCGCGGTGGCGCAAGGTCTTGTGGCAATCGACGTTCCCGCCATCGAGGGCAAGGCCGGCTGGCTGGTCCGCAATGCGCTGACTGACCGGCTCGGTGCGGCTGGGAAGCCTGTGGGTGCCGCTCGGTACCGCCTCGACGTCCGGCTTGACGACAAGCTCGAAGGGCTCGGCCTGCTCTCGGACGATACCATCGCCCGCGAACGCCGGACCCTGCGCGCGCGCTACCAGCTGGTCGATCTGACCAGCGGCGAGATCGTGCTCGACGCGACCGCAGGTTCGGATGCGGGGATCGACGTCGTCTCCTCCGAATATGCCACGATCGCCGCCGAGCAATCCGCGCTGGAAAATCTCGCGCGCGAAGTGGCCGACCGGATCATCACCCGCCTCTCGCTGCAGCTTCGCGCGGGCAGCGGCCAGTCACAATGAAAGCGCCCCAGTGAAGGCCTCGCAGCGCGACTTCGTGACAGTCGCGCCCCGCGCCGCGCAGGCGGCGAAAATCTTCTTCTTCTGCGGCCCCGACGAAGCCGGCGCGCACGATGCGGCGCAGAAGATCCTCGCGCTGCTGCCCAGCCCCGGCGAGCGGGTCGAGCTTTCCGGCGCAGACCTGAAGCGCGATCCGGTCAAGCTGGGCGACGAGGCGCGCTCCAACTCGCTGTTCGGCGAGACCCGCCACATCATGGTCCGCGCCAATGCCGACGAGGCCTGCGAGGCGCTGGAAATCCTCCTCGCGGGCGAAGTCGAGCCCTGCCCGGTGCTGGTCGTCGCAACCGGCGCGACCGACAAGTCGCGCACCGCCAAGCTGCTGGCCGACCGGCCCGATGCGCTGGTCGCGATGTTCTATCCGCCCGATTTGCGCAGCGTCGCCACTACGGTGCGGGCGATGGGCGATGCCGCCGGGCTGCGAATCGGCGGCGACATTGCCGAGCGGATCGCGCGCGGCGCGGGGCTCGATACGCGCCTCGCCCAGTCCGAGGTGACCAAGCTCGCACTCTATCTCGATGCCGCCCCTGAAAGCCCGCGCAACGCCACTGCCGATGCGCACGATGCGATCGGAGCCTCGACCGAGGAAGACAGCTTCAACCCGCTGGTCAACGCCATGCTGGCCGGAGAAACCGCCCGCGTGCCCGGCGAGCTGCGCCGGATGCGCGAACTCGGGCTCAATCCGGTCGGCGTGCTGCTGGCCTTCGAGCGCCGCGCGGCCCAGCTCGCCCAGCTCTCCGCCAAAATCGGCCCGCGCGGCGATGTGGCGGCGCTGCTCAAGGCCGAATCCTCGGCCCGGCGGATCTTCTGGAAGGATGAGCGTGACCTTGGCGCCCAGCTCAAACGCTGGCGCGGGCGCAAGCTCGAGCGGCTGATCACCCGCCTCGCCGAGCTGCACCGCAGCCTGATGTCGCACAGCCAGGATGCCGAGCTGCTGCTCGGGCAAAGCCTCGCCGAGATCGCCCGCGCCGCAGCGCGCTAGCTGTCCGTGCTGCCGGAAAACAGGCGCTTCAGCACCCGCCGCGCGAACACCAGCAGACCGACCGCGATGACCAGTAGCAGCGCCGCCACGCCCGCTGCGGCCATGGGATAGGCGTAGGCGAGATAAAGCAGCCCGCCGGTCATCAGATCCTCGGCGCTCGAGACGACGACATTGCTGAACGGCTAGGGGCTGGCATTGACCACCGCCTGCGCTCCGGCCTTAGCGCCGTGGGCCAGCAGAGTCGCCCCTCCGCCCAGCACAAAAGCGATCACCTGTGTCGCCGGGTCGGACGGATCGACCACTGCCAGCGCCAGCAGCGCCCCGCCGAGCGGGCGGATCAGCGTATGTACCGCGTCCCACGCCGAATCGAGCCAGGCGACCTTGTCGGCGAAGAACTCAGCGGTCGCCGCGATACCGGCGGCGCCCATCACCCAGGGATTGGCCAGCACCTTGAGCGCCGCGCGATGCTCCGGCAGCGGCAGCACCCCGAACTGCATCGCGAGGCCAGTGGCGAGGATGCAGAGGTACAGCCGCCAGCCGGACAGCAGGCTGACGCTGGCCGCCAGCCCGAGAATTTCGACGATCCCGGGCTGCACGCCCATCGCGATCAGAGCACCTCGAACAGGCCGGCCGCGCCCATCCCGCCACCGACGCACATGGTCACGACGACATGCTTGGCGCCGCGCCGCTTGCCCTCGATCAGCGCATGCATGGAACAGCGCGCGCCGGTCATCCCGTAGGGATGCCCGATCGAGATCGAGCCGCCATTGACGTTGAGCAGCTCATCGGGGATGCCCAGCTTGTCGCGGCAATAGAGCACCTGCACCGCGAAGGCTTCGTTGAGCTCCCACAGGCCGATATCGTCCATCTTGAGGCCGAAGCGGCTGAGCAGCTTGGGGATGGCGTAGACCGGGCCGATGCCCATCTCGTCGGGCTCTGTGCCGGCCACCGCCATGCCGAGATAGCGGCCGAGCGGGGCCAGGCCCTTCTTCGCGGCCAATGCGGCTTCCATCACCACCACCGCAGCCGAACCGTCGGACAGCTGGCTGGCATTGCCGGCAGTGACGATCCCTTCGGGCAGCACCGGCTGGAGCGACTTGAGCCCTTCCAGCGTGGTCTCGGGGCGATTGCCCTCGTCCTTGGTGAGGGTCACGTCCTTCATCGTGATCTCGCCGGTTTCCTTGTTGGCCACGCCCATGGTGGCGGCACAGGCGACGATCTCGGCGTCGAACCTGCCCGCCGCCTGCGCGGCGGCGGTGCGTTGCTGCGATTGCAGGGCATATTCATCACACGCATCGCGGCTGATGCCATAGCGCTTGCCGACGATCTCCGCGGTCTGCAGCATCGGCATGTAGACCGCCTTGTGCATCGCCATCAGGCTCGGATCGGGTACGATCCACATCTGCTTGGTCTGGACCAGGCTGATCGATTCCTGCCCGCCGGCCACGACTACGTCCATCCGGTCGATCACCACCTGCTTGCTGGCGGTGGCGATGGTCATCAGGCCGGAGGAACACTGCCGGTCGATGCTCATGCCCGAAACAGTGACCGGGAGCCCGGCCTTGAGCGCGGCCTGACGGGCGATGTTGCCGGCCTGCGCGCCCTGCTGCAACGCTGCACCCCACACCACATCATCGACCTCGCCGCCCTCGATCCCGGCGCGGGCGACCGCTTCCCTGATCGAATGCGCGCCAAGGGTGGCGCCTGGAGTGGCATTGAAAGCCCCGCGATAGGCCCGGCCGATTGGAGTGCGGGCGGCGGCGACGATGACGGCATCACGCATGGCAAATTCCCTGAATTGATAGTTATTGATGGTTCTGGAAAGCTTCCCGGGGAGGCGGAGCTTCAGATGAAGAGACGTGTCAGATGAAAAACTGCGAGATCCATTCGGCGACCAGCGCCGGCTTGTCCTCACCCTCGATCTCGATCGTGGTCTCGATCTCTTCCTGCCACTGGCCGGGGCGCTTTTCCTCCAGCGAGAGCAGCTTGAAATGGGCGCGGACGCGCTTGCCCGAGCGCACCGGGGCGAGGAAGCGGACCTTGTTGCCGCCGTAGTTGACCGCCATCTTGATCCCGTCGAGTCGGGGGCAGTCGGAGCTGAGCCGCAGCATCGGGATCAGCGAGAGCGTCAGGAAGCCATGCGCGATGGGCCCGCCGAAGGGGGTGAACTTCGCCTTCACGGGATCGACATGGATGAACTGATGATCGTCGGTGGCGTCGGCGAAAATGTTGATCCGCTCCTGCGTGACTTCCACCCAGGGCGATGTTCCGATCGACTGGCCGACCTTGCTCTGCATTTCCTGCGGGCTCATGGCGTTCCTTCACCAGTGTCTAATTGGCGGAAAGAATGGCCCGGAAATCCGCGCATTGCAACGCGGATCGCGTTGCCGCTACGGCATCGCCAACGCGGCGCGAGGGCGCGGCGGGCGGGGTTGCACGGCGCGCGCTGCGGCATCGATTCGCTTGAGGTAACTCCACAGCCCGCACTGCAGCCCGATCAGCATCATCATGAAGGGCAGGAACGCGATGCCGACGAACACTGAGCCGAGCAGATAGACCAGCTGCGCGTGCTGCAGCGCGGTCGCCAGCGGGGCCTGCCATTGCTCGTCCGCGCCCTCGCGGCGCTTCCAGCGGCGGCGCAGCAGCTCCATCTGGATCAGGCCCAGCCCTTGCAGCAGCAGCCACAGGAAAAGCCCCGGCCAGCCCTGCTCGCCGAGCATCTCGAAATAGCTCGAGTGATAGGCCCGGCTGGCATCGACGATCTCGGTGGTCTCGACTGATGCGGTATCGCCCGACTTTTCGGTCTCCCGCGTCTCGTAGGTAATCCGGTTGCCGCGATAGGCCTCGAACCCGCCGCCGAAGGGAGGTTCGCGGACATAGTCGAGCGTCCAGCTCCACATTGCGACGCGGATTCATCGCCCTCGTGGTTCTCGATCGTGCCCATCCGCGCCGTGTAGCTCTGCGGGAGGAGGGGGATCGCGATCAGAGCGGCGGCGCCCATCAGGGCCACATAGAGCAGCCGGTGCTTGACCGCGCGCAGCGTCAGAACGCCGAGCAGGCCGATGCAAAGCAGGCCAGTGCGGGCCTGGGTGCCGACCGGGATCAGCAGGCAAGCGAAGGTCAGCGCGCCGGCGAAGGCCGTGACCTTCCAGTCACGCGGGAAGACCATGCCGTGCTTTACCAGCCACCACACCAGCGGGATGATCGCGATCGCCGCGCAGGAGATGATTGAGCCTTCGTAAAGCCCGGTGTTGTCGTTGACGAAGAAGTGCAGCGAGCCGCAGCCGCCGCCCGAGACCGCGGTCTTGATCCCGCCGGTGATGATGATCGAGGCGGCCGAAAGCACCATGACCAGCGCCGCCGCCTCGATCCGCAGGCGCGTGCGCAGGGTCAGCGGCAGGAAGGCCGCGAAGATCAGCGCCTTCCACACCCAGGCCCATTTGCTGAGCGCCGGCGCCGCGAAATCGGCGCTCAGCGTGGTTAGCCCGCAATAGACCAGCAGCAGGAGCAGCAGGGCCTGGCGCAGGGTAAAGCGGCTGTCGCGCTTGTCGTCGATCAGCAGCCAGCCCCCTGCCGCGGCAAGGAAGGCGATCAGCGAGACGGGAATCGAGGCGAGCAGGAAGTAGGAGATCTTCTGCGGGGCGACGATGTCGATGTAGAGATAGGCCAGCACCCACAGGAACGGGCGCCGCAGACCGACCGCGAGCAGGCCCAGGGTGAAGGCGGTGAGCGCGAGATCAAGCACGGCCCGGCGGGTCCTTGCGCTTCAGCACGAAGCGTGGATCGGCAGCAGGCGCGGCAGGGGCACTCTCGCCCGGGTCGGCGGGGTCGGCAGGATCGGAATCCAGGTCGTCTCGCCACAGCAACCGCCAGGCGGCGAGCGCCAGCAGCCCATGGGTGAGTGCGAGGGAAAAATAGTCGAACATTTCCCGCGCATTAGCGCATCGCGGTTGACGGCGCGTTAAGCAGTCCTGGACTAGGGAAATGGCCCATGACCCGGGTTCTCCACGTCCTTGACCATTCGCTGCCGCTGCACAGCGGCTACACTTTCCGCACGCGCGCGATTCTCACGGCGCAGGTGGCAGCTGGGATCGAGCCGCGCGGGATTACCGGCATGCGGCACCTTGCCGACGGCCCAGATCCCGAGACAATCGACGGGCTGACCTTCCACCGCACCCCCGGCAAGGCCGGCGGCCCGCCCGGCATCCGCGAATGGCGCGAGATCGGTATGCTGGCTGACGCGATCGAGCGGGTTTGCGATGAATTCCAGCCCGATGTGCTGCACGCCCACTCGCCCGCGTTGTGCGGCGAGGCGGCGCTGAGGGTCGCGCGGAACCGGGGGCTGCCGCTGGTCTATGAAATCCGCGCCTTCTGGGAAGACGCAGCGGTCGAGAATGGTACCGGGCGCGAAGGGTCGGCCAAATATCGCCTGACCCGCATGCTCGAAAATCATGTCATCGCCGGGGCCGACCATATCGTCACGATCTGCGAGGGGCTGCGCGCGGATCTGGCCCGACGGGGAGTTGAGCCGGAGCGCATTTCGATCATGCCCAACGGGGTGGACCTCTCGCTGTTCGGCGAGGCACCACCAAGTGATGCCGCTCTGGCTGCCGAACTTGGTCTCGGCGATGGGCCGGTGATCGGCTTCATCGGCAGCTTCTATGCCTATGAGGGGCTCGACGATCTGGTCGCCGCCATGCCCGCCATGCTCGAGAGCCATCCCGATGTCCGGTTACTGCTGGTCGGCGGCGGCCCGTGCGAGGCGGCACTGAAGGCGCAGGCCGAGACTTCCGGCATCGCGCATGCGATCCGTTTTACCGGCCGCGTCCCGCACCGCGAGGTCGAGCGCTACTACGGGCTGGCCGATATCATGGCCTATCCCCGCAAGCGCAGCCGCCTGACCGATCTGGTCACCCCGCTCAAGCCGCTCGAAGCGATGGCGCAGGGCAAGCTCGTCGCCGCCTCAAACGTCGGCGGGCACCGCGAGTTGATGACCGATGGCGTCACCGGGACCCTGTTTCCGCCAGACGATCCGGCTGCCTGTGCCCGGGCATTGGCGGGGTTGCTGTCGGACCGGAGCAATTGGGATGCGCGCCGCGAAGCTGGCCGGGCCCATGTCCGCGTGGCGCACGACTGGATGCATAACGTTCAGCGGTATCAGGAAATTTACCAAAGCTTGGTAGCCGCTCGGAGCATACCGGGTCGCCGCGCGGCCTGAGTTTGGCCGTTTGAATTGAGTTTGAGCTGAGGTAGCGACACATGGCAAGCAAGACGGGCAAAGCGAAATCGGGCCGCAAGTCCGTGGTGAGCCATCCGCTCTTCCCGGTCGTCGCTGCCTTGTGGTTCGGCGCGCTCGGCGGCCTTGGCAGTCTCGCCATCCGCCTGCAGGTGCTGGAAGAACTAGCCCGTGCCAGCAAGATCGACCTGCTGATCCCGGCCGCCGGCCCGCCCTTCGGCGTGACCGCGCGGATCCTGCTGGCGGTCTGCCTCACTGGCATCGGCGGCATTATCGGAGGGGTGATTGCCCGCCGGATCGCGCGTCCCAAGCCCGCCAAGCGCAAACGGCGGCGTCCCGCGACATCGGCCGCGACATCGGCAGCGACACCGGCCATGAACCTGCGGCCCCGCGATGCCCATCCCGACGCTCCGGCGCGCAAGCCGATTTCCGCACACGAGGAACTGCTCGCCGCCGCCATTACCAATGCGCCCGCCATCGCGGAGGAAGCGCTGGCGACCCGTCGTCGCTCGCTCTGCCCGAAGCACCGCCGACCGATTTTGTCGACTTCGCGCCATTGCCGGGCGACGATGGACTTCTTCCGTATGATGACGGCGCCCATGGTGTCGAAGCACTGGATCTGTCAGGGTTCGAGCCGGATGTGCTCCCGGCCGAAGAACTCGTACCGATCGCCGCCGCGGCGCCCGAACCGTTCAGCTTCACCCCCTCGCCCCAGCCCGCCGAGGCAGTCATTGCCGCGCCGGAAATCGTGGCCACGGAACCGGGCAACCATGCCACCCAAGGCCCGGCTAACCGAGAGGAGCTGGCCAGCACCGAGTTGATGGACCGGCTCGCGGAAGCGCTGCGTCGCCGTCGTCAGGCGCGGGCGGCTTCGGTCGAGGTTGCGCCCGCACTGGCCGCTGCCGTCCCGGCGGAACTGCACAGCCTGCCGCGCTTGCTGCCGTTGGCAGCACAACCGGCCGCATCGTCCGCTGTCGAACCCACCCCGATCATCGTACCGGCAATCATGCTGCCGCTTGCGCTAAGCCCGATCGATTTCGGTTCGCTCGACGATGATGCGGCGGTCGAGCAGCCCCCCATGCGCCATCTGGCCATGCCCGGGAACGCTTCGGCGCCGATCAACGGCAATGCTGTCGACGGCCTTGCCGCTTCGCTCGCACTGTCACAGGAATCGGCGCAGGGACTGCCCTCGCTGAGCCCTGACGACGATCCGGAGCCGACGGACAGTGATGACGAGGCTTACAGCTCGTTGCTGGAAATGGACGTCTTGCCGTCGCCTCCACGGCAGGATTTTATCCGGATCGAAGAGAACGAAGCCACCTCCGAAGCGATCGAACCGGTTGTGATCTTCCCCGGCCACTCGGTGGGCGAACGTTCCGCCATGGCGGCTGTTGCATTCCACGACAGAGCACGGGCGGATACCTATACGCCCTCATCCGAGGTCGCATCCACGGCATATGCACGTGATCCCGAGGAAACCGAGCGGGCGCTCCGTGCGGCCCTGACATCGCTCCAGCTTATGAGCGGCGCCGCCTGATCCGGGCCTGATCCGCCGCTGAATTGGTATGCATTCCGGCGATCAGCCACCCCTGCGCGATCCGATGTGGCATTCGCAGTTGCAAAAATATCTTCCTGTCGTCATGGGCAAGTCTTGCGCAACTTTCGCTGCTTTTTGCGGCCAGGTGAGTCGCGCTTCATTGCCGGTTTGGGTGGCACCGATCCGGCCGACGACAGGATGGGTTATCGATGTTTCCGCAGCGCCAGGGCCTTTATGATCCGCGTAATGAACACGACGCGTGCGGCGTCGGCTTTGTCGCCCATATCAAGGGCGCTAAAAGCCATGCGATCGTTTCCCAGGCCCTGGAGATTCTCAAAAACCTCGATCATCGCGGCGCGGTCGGCGCCGACCCCCTGCTGGGCGACGGCGCCGGCATCCTGATCCAGCTGCCCGACGCGCTGTATCGGCGCTGGGCGACCGATGCGGGGATCACCCTGCCCCAGCCCGGCGACTATGCCGTGGCCATGTGCTTCCTGCCGCAGGACGAGGCGAGCCGCGATTTCGTGGTCGGCGCCTTCGAGAAGTTCATCGCCAAGGAAGGCCAGCGCCTGATCGGCTGGCGCGACGTGCCGACCACAATGGAGGGCCTGGGCAAGGCGGTGATCGCGCAGATGCCGGTGATACGCCAATGCTTCATCGCGCGGGGCGAGAACTGCGCCGATCAGGACGCCTTCGAGCGCAAGATCCTGGTGATCCGCAAGCAGACCCAGAACCCGCTGGCGGCTTTGGCCGAAAAGCACGGGCTACCGGGGCTGACCGAGCTTTACATGCCGAGCTTCTCGAGCCGCACGGTGGTTTATAAAGGCCTGCTGCTGGCGACGCAGGTCGGCGGCTTCTACGACGACTTGCGCGATCCGGACTGTGTCTCGGCGCTCGGCCTGGTGCATCAGCGCTTCTCGACCAACACCTTCCCCAGCTGGAAGCTCGCCCACCCCTACCGCTTCATCGCCCACAATGGCGAGATCAACACGGTGCGCGGCAACGTCAACTGGATGAACGCGCGCCGCCGCACCATGGAATCGGAGCTGCTCGGCGCCGATCTCGACAAGATGTGGCCGATCATCCCCCACGGCCAGTCCGACACCGCCTGCCTCGACAATGCGCTCGAGCTGCCGCTCGCCGGCGGCTACAGCCTGGCCCATGCGGTGATGATGCTGGTGCCCGAGGCCTGGGCCGGCAACCCGACGATGGATGCCAAGCGCCGCACCTTCTACGAATACCACGCCGCGCTGATGGAGCCGTGGGACGGCCCGGCCGCCGTGGCCTTTACCGACGGCCGCCAGATCGGCGCGACGCTCGATCGCAATGGCCTGCGCCCCGCGCGCTTCCTCGTCACCGACGACGATCTCGTGGTGATGGCGTCCGAAAGCGGCGTGCTGCCGATCAAGGAAGACAATATCGTCCGCAAGTGGCGGCTTCAGCCGGGCCGCATGCTGCTGATCGACTTCGAGCAGGGCCGGATCATCGAGGACGAGGAGCTCAAGGCCCAGCTTTCGGCCAAGGAACCCTATGAGGAGTGGCTCAAGGCCGCGCAGTACAAGCTCAAGGATCTCGAGCTGGTCGAGACCGAGGCGGGGCAGGTCGCGGTGGAAACCACCAGCCTGCTCGATCGCCAGCAGGCCTTTGGCTACACTCAGGAAGACCTCTCCAGGTTCCTCGAGCCGATGGGCCGAGAGGGCGACGATCCGCTCGGTTCGATGGGCACCGACACCCCGATCGCAGTGCTCTCCGACCGCTCGCGGCTGCTCTACGACTATTTCAAGCAGAACTTCGCCCAGGTCACCAACCCGCCGATCGATCCGATCCGCGAGGAGCTGGTGATGAGCCTGGTCAGCATGATCGGGCCGCGTCCGAACCTGCTGGGGATGGAAGCCGGCACGCACAAGCGGCTCGAGGTCGATCAGCCGATCCTGACCAATGACGAGGTCGCCAAGATCCGTTCGGTCGAGGCCGCGCTAGACGGCGCCTTCCGCACTGAGACGATCGACATGACCTGGGACGCCAGCACCGGCGCAGAGGGCCTCGAGCTGACGCTCAAGGACATGTGCTGGACCGCGACCGAGGCGGTGCTGCAGGACAAGAACATCCTGATCCTGTCCGACCGCGCGCAGGGCCCGGACCGCATTCCGATGCCGGCGCTGCTCGCCACCGCGGCGGTGCATCACCACCTCGTCCGCCAGGGTCTGCGGATGCAGACCGGGCTGGTCGTGGAGACGGGTGAGGCGCGCGAGGTGCATCACTTCTGCGCCCTTGCCGGCTACGGCGCCGAGGCAATCAATCCTTACGTGGCCTTCGAGACGCTGGAAGACATCCGCGTGAAGAAGCAGCTGCCACTCGACGCCAAGCAGGTCCAGAAGAACTACATCAAGGCGATCGGCAAGGGCATCCTCAAGGTCATGTCCAAGATGGGCATCTCGACCTACCAGTCCTATTGCGGGGCGCAGATCTTCGATGCCGTGGGCCTCTCGTCCGCCTTCATCGAAGGCTACTTCACTGGCACCGCGACCACGATCGAGGGCGTTGGGCTGGCAGAAGTGGCGGAGGAGACCGTCCGCCGCCACAGGTGCGCCTATGGCGATAACCCGATCTACCGCAACATGCTCGACGTTGGCGGCATGTATGGCCTGCGCCTGCGCGGCGAGGAGCATGCCTGGACGGCGCAGAATATTGCCGCCCTGCAGCACGCGGTGCGCGGCAATATTCCGGAAAAGTATCGCGAATTCGCGCAGACCATCAACGACCAGTCGAGCCGGATGCTCACCATCCGCGGACTGATGGATTTCCGCAAGGCCGAGCATCCGCTCGACCTTTCCGAGGTCGAACCGGCCAGCGAGATCGTCAAGCGCTTCGCCACCGGCGCGATGAGCTATGGCTCGATCAGCTGGGAAGCGCACACCACGCTGGCGCTGGCAATGAACCGGATTGGCGGCAAGTCGAACACCGGCGAAGGCGGCGAGGATCCCACTCGCTTCAAGCCGTTGCCCGACGGCAGCTCGATGCGCTCGGCGATCAAGCAGGTCGCCTCGGGGCGGTTTGGCGTGACCACCGAATATCTGGTCAACTCCGACGACATCCAGATCAAGATGGCCCAGGGCGCCAAGCCCGGCGAAGGCGGCCAGCTGCCCGG
>CANJSX010000027.1 GCA_947477055.1 Sphingomonadaceae bacterium
GCGTGCCGAGCTTCTCGTCGACCTCGGCGAACATGCGCAGGATATCTTCCTCAACGCCCATGTCGGCCCTGATCGTCAGCGCCCGCTGGCCGAGCGCGCGGATTTCTTCCGCCACCTGTTCGGCGCCCTCGGGCCTGCTCGTATAGGTCAGCGCGACATCATAGCCACGTTCGGCCGCCATGCGCGCAATCGCGGCGCCGATGCCGCGGCTCCCTCCGGTAACCAGCATGATCGGTGATGGCATGGGTTTTCCTTCCGGCTTTGTCTGCAGATTCGGGGCCTGCAGCATCGGGGCGTGCAAGTTCGGCGCTGCGATATGGCAAGGGAAGGCGGCTGGCTACGCCCCACGCGGCGAAAGCCATTGATCCAGGCGGAATGACGAATTGAAGTTTAGCTGGCGGGGGCCTTGGCAAGATAGGCGGCGATGCGCCCAAGCTGCGCCTCGCTGACTTCGCCCCGGCCGATCCGGGGCATGTTGCCGAGGCCCTGCCGCACTACCGTGGTAATGAAATCCGGGGTCAGATCGCTCCGGGCTTCGAGCGGGGCAAGTTTCGGGTCCATCCGCCGCGCGAGGATCACTGTGCCCATGCCCATCTGGCGGTGACACATGCCGCATTTCTCGACAAACAGGGCCTCGTCTGGGGTGCGGGCAGAGCGGTCCTGCATCACGCCACGGAACGGGTTCTCGACCACCGAGCCGTCGCCACCGGGCGCATTCTGCGCGGGGGTGGCGGTCAGCGGCCAGGCGGCGAGGGCGACGAGCGCCAGCAGGGCAAATTTCCTCATGAGCGCATTACCTTCGGCCAGATTCCGCTCTTGCCGGGCGCGACCACCCCGTTCGGATCGAGTGCGTCCTTGACCCGCTGGTTGAGGCGCAGCAGCGCGCGGTCGTTGAAATCATAGGTCCCCGCGACGAGGTCCATATAGTCGATGTGGGTGCGATACTCGCCATAGTTGAGCGACTTGGCATCGGCGACCAGCGCGCGGAACATCGCATCGACTCGGCCCATCATGCCCGGATCGTCCTTGTCGTAAAGCAGTTGGTTGACGTTCACGAGGCTGCGCTCGCTCATCGAGAAGCTGGCGTGATAATCCATGCCGTACTTCTGGTAGAGCGCATAGGTGCGCTTGAACTGGTCCATCGCCAGATCGCCGCGCGGGGGCAGCACCGGGGAGTAGCCGAGATGCCCGCCGCGCCCGCCATGCCAGTTGGCATTGGCCAGCGGGAAGGTGACGGGAACACCGGTCACGGGAGAGCCCTCCGGCGGGTCGCCGCGCTTCCACAGCGCGGGTTTCTTGGAGAGGATCGGCTGCTTGTCGAAGGCCCGGTCAAGCACACGCATCGAGGCTTCGACCACATCGAGATGGCCGTAGAAACGGATCTGCACGCTCCACCAGCCGATTTTGAAGCGTTCGCGGATTGCGGTCACGACCTTCTCGTCGAGCGGCCCCTTGTCGCTGGTCCATTGCTCGCGCGTGGTCATCACTGCGGCGGAGCGCAGCCAGTTGCCGATGCTCGGGCTCTGCTGGATCAGCCCCTCACGGCGCAACGGCATGATCGTGTCAATCGCCCAGCCGAGATCGTCGGGCTTGTCGAACTCGTAATCATAGCCGGCGACCGCTTCGGGTTCGGGCATCAGCCACAGGCCGAGCTTGGTGACGATGCCGAAGTTGGACTGGCAGAACATCGCGTCCCAGCCGGGGCCGAAGCCGTTGCGATAGAGGTTCCAGGTCGGCGAGCCCTGCATCGCGCCCATCCCGGTGCGGACCAGATCGCCATCCGGCAGCACCACCTCGAGCCCGCAGATCCGTGAGGCATGATCGCCATAGCTGGTATAGCCGACCCCGCGATCGAGCGCGTTACCGGCGACCGAGCCCCAGCTATTGCCGGGCACCGAGAGCCACAGCGGGATCTTGTTGGCCTGGAGATAATCGTAGAGGTCGAAGAAGCCGACCCCGGGCTCGACCAGCACCGTGCCATTCTCGCGATCAACCTCGATCTGCTTCATCCGCGAGAGATCGAGCACCACCGCACCCTTCAGCACCGGCGCTGCGCCGCCATAGCCGAAGTTCTTGCCGCGGCTGATCGGCCAGAGCGGGACCTTGTAGCGGTTGGCGATCCGCACGATCTCGCGCACTTCCTCGGCACTGGCCGGGGAAAGCGCGCCGGAGGGCAGGTGTTTGTTTTCGTCGGCGGCGAAGTGATCGGCGAAGGCCAGCCGGTCGTCATCGCCGGTCATCACCCATTCCTGGCCGATCGCAGCGGCGAAGGCGCGGAAGGCGGCGGGATTGAAGCGTGCACTCATGGGTTGGTCCTCCGCACTACGCCCCAGGCAACGGGCAGCATCGCCGCGATCATCAGCGCGCAGACATAATAGGGCAGGTCGGCACTCACCGAAAACACCCAGCCGAACAACGGCGGGCCGACGATCCGCGACAAGGCGTTGGAGGCCATGTTGAGGCCCATCACGCTGCCCTGCCGGTCCGGCGGGGTATTGCGCGAAACCAGCGCTCCGGCATTGGGGAAGGCAAGGCTGTGGCCGACCATCAGCGCCGCCATCAGCGCCACCGAGGCGGCAGGCAGGCGCAGCACCGGTTGCAGCACGATCGCGACGATCAACATGCCGAGCCCGGCGACAATGATCCGCGCCTCGCCCCAGCGCGCGACCATCGGCCCGATCAGCAGCGCCTGCACGAACAGCCCGGCGCCGCCGACTGCGAGGAAGGTCAGCCCGACTTCATGCGTTGACCAGCCGAAATTGCGCTCGGTCCACAGGCCGAACACGGCCTCCATCGATCCGAACGCCGCCACCCCGCAAAAGGCGATCAGGAACAGGCGGAGCAGGACGGGGTGGCCTTTTACGAAGGTAAGCGCCTCGCCGTAGCTGGGCGCGGCGCGCAGCGCGGCATCGGGTGGTCGCGTTTCCTTGAGCGCGACGAGCGCCCAGAGCGAGGCTCCGGCAGCGAGCACGGCGGCGGCCAGGATCGGCGGGTGAAAGCCGACCAGACCCTGCTCAGGCCGGGCCAGCAGGCCCCCGATTGCCGGCCCGGTCGCAAAACCGAGATTGAAGGCCGCACCGAAGTAGCCCATGTTTTTCGCCCGCTCCTGCGGCGGAGTAATATCGGCAATCGCGCCTTGGACCACCCCGAAGGTCCCGCTGAAGAAGCCGCTGACTACTCGGATCGCCAGCGCCGCCGCCAATCCCGGCGCGAAGGCGAAGGCCACGTAGGACAGCGCCGCGCCTGCGGTCGTGATGATCAGCACCGTCCTGCGCCCGATCGCATCCGAGCGCCGCCCCCAGAAGATCTCGCCCGCCACATTGCCCAGCGAATAGGCCGCAAACAGGCAAGCCACGGCGAAGGGCGTCGCGTCAAAGGCCTTGGCGTAGAACGGCAGCAGCGGCAGGATCAGGCTGAACCCGGCGATGTTGAGGAACACCGTGACCAGCAGCAGCGGCATGGTCGCCTTCATCCGCCGAACCTCGGCTCGGCAATGCCGGTGATGCCGAGGCCTTCGATCACGAAGGTCGAGCCGTCGAGCGGATCGGCCTCGCGGCCAAGGAAGGCCGGGCTGAGGGTGGGGACGAACAGTCGGTCAAGCTGCGGCCCGCCGAACATCACGCTGCCGGGCAGCCTGAGCGGGAACTCCACGATCCGCTCGATGCTGCCATCCGGGCGGAAACGCACCAGCTTGCCGCCCTCGCAAATCGCGCTCCAGACATGGCCCTCGCTGTCGACCGTCGCGCCGTCTGGGATGCCGCCGAGGTCTTCAGTGCTGGCGAAGGGCCGGCGGTTGCTGACCGTGCCCCGCTCGATGTCGTAATCGTAGGCATAGATCAGCTTGCGGATGCTGTCCGCGTGATAAAAAATCTTGTCGTCGGGCAACCAGCAGGGGCCGTTGGCGAGAAAAATGTCATCGTCGATCACGCGCAGCTCGCGTGCCCCCGGATCGAGGGCATAGAGCTTGCCGCGCGCGTCCTTCATCTCGCGGTCCGACGAACCGACAATGAACCTACCGAGCCGGTCGACCTTGCCGTCGGCCAGCTGAACCTGTTCGCTCAGATCGGGGCTGGTCGCGAGCATGGCTACCGCGCCGGTATCGAAATCGAGCGTGTAGACGCCATTGGCCAGCGCAACGATTGCGCCGCCGCCGCTGCGGAGCGCCATCGAACCGATGATGTCCGGCACGGACCAGGTCTGCGTCGTCCCGGTCGCGCGATCAAGCCGGTGGACGTGGCGGCCGAGAATGTCGATCCAGTAGAGCGCCTGTTCGGTGACATCCCAGACGGGGCCTTCGCCTACCGCGCATTGCGGCACGTCAAGGCGGGTGATCGTCATGGTCATCGGTCTCTGCTCTCTGTTCATGGACGTTCTGCGGCATTTTATCTAACACTGTTAGATGAAGTCTGTTAAGCCCGCTGACGAACAGCGTCAACGGGGATTGGATGGACGAGCAAGTGCTAAGCCGCGAAGCCATCGTCACCGAGGCGCGGGCGATGCTGGGCGAAGTGGGGCTGAACGGGATCAGCCTGCGCAAGCTGGCCGCCCGGGTCGGCGTTCGCGCGCCCTCGCTCTACTGGTATTTCAAGGACAAGAACGCGCTGCTCGAAGGCATGCTGGAGCAGATCTTCAACTCCTGCCTCGATGCCATGGCCGAGCACCGCCATTGGCGCGACTGGATGCGCGCCTTCGGTCAGGCGCTGCTGCGCACCCAGGCCGAGACTCCAGATTTCGGGCGACTGACCACCACAACCGCGCTGACCGAGGCCTGTTTCAGCCAGACCATGGCGCGGATCAGGGAAAAGCTGTCCGGGCTGGACATGCCGCTCGATGCAGCGGTCGAACTCCAGTCGGCAGTGCAGGCGCTGATCACCGGCTGGTCGGACTTCGCCCACGCGCCCTATGCAGGCTTGCTGCGCCGGGAGATCGATCTGGAAGACGTCGCACTGCGCAGCCTCGATGCGTTGATCGCGGGGTGGAGCTGGGAGGAGCAGAAAAGCTGGTGACCCCTACGGGAATCGAACCCGTGTTTCAGCCGTGAGAGGGCCGCGTCCTAACCGCTAGACGAAGGGGCCGCTAGTTCCTGCTTGGTGCAGTTCCGGTGGTGACCCCTACGGGAATCGAACCCGTGTTTCAGCCGTGAAAGGGCCGCGTCCTAGACCGCTAGACGAAGGGGCCATGCCGACTTGCGCCGCAGGGCAGGGCGCGCGTTTAGGGAAGGCGGGGGGAGGGGTCAAGTCCAAAGCCGCCAGCCAAAGCGGCAAAGTTGTTTCATTCGACCCAGGCCGCATCCTCGACGTGAAGTTCGGCCTGCCGGCGGCTCGACCAATCGTCGATCCGCGCTCGCCCGGCAAGCCAGAAGCGCCGTTCGCGCGCGCCGTGGAGCAGGGCCTGGCCCATCTCGGTTTGCGCGGCGCGGAAGGCTACGGCCTTGAAGCTTGCGCCGTCCTCACCGCGCACGATCAGCCGGACATGGTCGGTGCCGACGATATCAGCCTTGACCAGCCGCAGTGGCCCCACCGCGACGCGCGGGGCGGGCCAGCCCATGCCATAGGGGCCGGCGCTCTCTAGCGTCTCGACCAGCTCGGGCTGGAGCCCGCGCGGGGCAATGGCTAGATCGAGCAGCAGCGATTTGCCGGTCATCGCCGCAGTGACGGCGGCGCCGAGCTTGCGGTCGAGCCAGTCGGCCAACGCCTCGACCTGATCCGCAGCGACGGTCAGCCCCGCCGCCATGGCATGGCCGCCGCCGGCCAGCAGCAGCCCTTCCGCGCGCGCGGCGATGATCGCGGCGCCGAGGTCGACCTCGGCGATCGAGCGGCCCGAGCCCTTGCCATTGCCGGCTTCGTCCGCCCCCAGCGCGATCACGAGGGCGGGCTTGCCGCACTTCTCCTTGATCCGCCCGGCGACGATGCCGATCACCCCGGGGTGCCAACCCTGGCCGGAGAGCACCAGCACGGCGCGGTTGTGCTGGCGTTCGATCTGGGCCTCGGCCGCTTCCTGCACCACCGCCTCGATGCCTCGGCGCTCCTCGTTGAGCAGGGAGAGCTGGGCGGCGATGGCGCGGGCCTCGTCTGGATCCTCGGTGGTCAGCAGGCGCACGCCCAGCGTTGATTCCCCGACCCGGCCGCCGGCATTGATGCGCGGGCCGAGCGCAAAGCCGAGGTCGGAGCAGTTCGGTGCGCGCGTCAGCCGGCTGGCGTCGATCAGCGCGGCCATGCCGATATTCTCGCGCCGCGCCATGACCTTGAGGCCCTGTGCCACGAAAGCACGGTTGAGCCCGTGCAGTGCGGCGACATCGGCGACGGTGCCCAGTGCGACGAGATCGAGCAGGGACAGCAGGTCCGGTTCGGCCCGCCCGGCAAAGAACCCGCGCTGGCGCAATTCGCGCACCGTCGCGATGGCGAGCAGGAAGGCGACACCCACAGCAGCGAGATGGCCGTGAGCAGCCGCCTTGGGCTCTTCATCGAGCCGGTTGGGATTGACCAGCGCGGTCGCCGGGGGGAGGTCGGGCGAGCATTTGTGGTGGTCGACCACGATCACATCGACCCCGGCATCGCGGGCCATGCCCAGCGCCTCATGCGCCATTGCCCCGCAATCGACGGTAATGATCAGGCTTGAACCTTCACCCGCGATCCGCACCAGTGCCTCGCCGGAAGGGCCGTAGCCTTCGAGCAGCCGGTCGGGGATGTAGTAGCGTGCCGGGAGGCCAAGGTCGCGCAGCAATCGGATCAGTAGCGCGGCGCTGGTTGCACCGTCGACATCGTAGTCGCCATAGACGGTAACGGTTTCGGCGGTGAGCACCGCCTGGGCGAGGCGCTGTGCGGCCTGATCCATGTCGCGGAATATCGAGGGGTCGGGCAGAAAAGCGCGCAGCGAAGGGGTGCGCTGGCGTTCCACATCGTCGCGCGCCACGCCGCGGGCGAGCAGGATCTGGGTGACGAGATCGTCTTCCAGCCCGGCCGGCGAGCCGCCGGCAAAATCCATGTTGCCCCCGCGCCAGAGCCAGTTGCGGCCCGAGAGCGAATGGTTGATCCCGGATATCGAGGCGGCGCGGTGATCCATGGCGCCGGGTTAGGGCATCGGTCTGGCCGCGAAAAGGGGCGGACGGACTGCGGGTGGTTGATAAATACAATGTTTCCGGGGGCTGGATGCTGTATTGTAGGAACATTCCGCAAGGGGAGCAGGACATGACCAGAAAAAAAGACCATCCTCCTCGCCATGGCCGGATCGGCCGCGGCGCTCGCCGCCATCCCGCTGCTGGCGCAGCAACGCCCGGCCAGCGGGCCGATTGCGCGCTATGACATGCGTGCCGGCACCGTCTCGGGCACGGGTGCGATGGGCGGCGGTGGCATGGGCATGGCGGCGATGTTAGGCGGCGGCGGCGGCAATTCCGTCCAGCACGAACTGCTGCTGCGGCTCGGCTCGTCGAATGGCCCGGCCCCGGGTGCGCCCAGGGCCGATCATTTCATGCCCCCGGTCGCCAAGCTGGGCAAATCGGTCGCGCTGGTCACCCCGCGCGAGGAGCGCGGGCCGAGCGACGAACTGCCCAACCCCCGCCAGGGCGAAAAGCCCAAGGGACGGATGGTGATCTTCTGGGCTGCGGTGAGCATGCGCCACGCGGCCAGCCGGTTATCATCGATTTCAGCAAGCTCGCCGCCGGGCAGGTCCCGCCGGGGCTGTGGACATCGGCCGTCATCCGCGACTGGGGTCCGACCATCGGCAATTCCAAAACCTTCGGGCGCTGGCCGGCCGAGGACGGCAAGTTCACCAAGCCCGACAGCTCGCTGCTGGGCGCACACCGCGTTGCCGGCAACTACTCGCCCGAGCTCAACTTTACGCTGACCAAGGATTTCATGGCCCCGTTGCGGGTCATCAGCACCGCGCAGGCGAGCGGCTCGACCCTGCTAAACTGGGGTTCGATCACCTACGCCACCGGCTATCTCGCCACCCTGTTTGGCAGCAAGATGGGTCCGAACGGTCAGATGGGCGATATGGTGATGTGGAGCTCAAGCGCCTCGCGCCAGTTCGGCGGCGGTCTGGCGGACTGGCTGACACCCGATCAGGTGGCGGGGCTCGTGCGCGACCGCACGGTGATGACGCCCGCGACCACCAGCTGCGTCGTCCCGGTCGAGGTCAAGCAGGCCGCGCCCGATTTCCGCATGGGTACGCTTACCGCCTATGGCCCGATGGAGGACTTCGCCTACCCTCCGCGCCCTGCCGATGTGCGCACCCCGTGGAGCCTGCAATGGACCGCCCGAATCCGTCATCGCTCGATGACCAGCTGGATGGAGATGCAGGGCATGACCATGGGCATGGGCGGACAGCAGCAGCCCGGCCAGCAACCGCAGCAGCAGCCGGAATGCCGACCGCGCCGTGGCGGTCTGGGCGGTTTGCTCGGCGGAGTGCTGGCGCCCGGCTGCTGACAACGGCTTTGCCGGCAGGTTCGAAAACGGCGTGTGCATGATGCACGCTATCCTCGGTCGGGCTGTGCCCAGTTAACGTGCGGGCCGAACTATTTGCAGGTTACATCCATTCCCGTGTCATCTCCCGCCGCGGGACTCGACGAGAACGCAGAAATAGTGCCAGACACCTCCACAGAAGACTGGGGAGCCGGCTATTACTACGCGTGGACATTCTGCCACTGTGCCAGGGGGGAGCGGCCTTTGCCTGGTCTTTGCATCCGGCACGCGTCCAACGGCGAGTGACGTTGAGGCTGTCTGCGCTCGCCAATCGAGCATTGGCACCGCGATTGCTATGGGTCATCGGTCGGCCGAGTCGGATGGCATGGTTGAGCTGCTCGCATCGGGACTCGCCTTTGATCTGACCGGCCTGCGGCCGGCCTATCCGCTCCGGCTGCCGGCGATGGAGCATTTGATTGGTTTTGATCCCGCGCCATCACAATCGGCGCTTGAGGCGGTCTCGCTTCTGCCCAGGACCATCTCGCCGGGGGTGAGGCGCTGTTGCCGGTGGTGCGGATGCAGGTCGGGCTGGCTGCTTCGCTGAGCGAACTGCCCGGGATCGAGGGCATTGCCTGGCGTCCTGCGCATAGCCTGATCGAACCGGTGCTGTTCCGCCTACAGGTTGGCACATGGCTGGCCGGGGGCGCCTTTCCTGCACTGGGGCTGACGGCGCTGGCGCGCGATCCCGATGGCGGGCTGCGGAGCGTCGGGCTCGAATTCTTCATCGGCCAGGAATTGCGGATCGAACCTGCTGCCGGCCGACCATTCCCAGGTGCGGCCAAGCTGGCCGTTCGCTTGATTCACGGACTGGTCGAGGACGGGCCGGTGCACAAGCCCATCGAACTGGCAGGAGAGAACGGCGAACCGATCCGGATGGAACCATCTGCCAACGGACGATTTATTCGCGTTTGGGCCCAAGGCTGAATGCCTGTTCAGTCGCTCGCGCTGGCCAGCGGCCGGCTCATTCGTGCCAGGCTTTCGTTCAGGGCGATCAATCGCCGCGACCGGCCGGGTACGATCCCGGGCTGCAGCGGCATCATCTGCTGCCGTGCCAGCTGCTCTCCCGTCGGTGCTTCGGCGCCTTGTTGGATGCAATCGGGCCCGAGCGGATCGGGTTTGACGATTTCCGCTGTAACGGGTTGTTGCTGCCGGCCAACGACCATGCGGCGGTGCGCCTCGGCCTGCCGCTGCATCGCGGGCCGCATCGCAATTATAATGCCATGGTGATTGAGCGGGTCGGACAGGTCGAGGCCGGATGGGCGGCCCGGCGGCTACTCGCACCCGAGGTGGCGATGGATGAGGCGCTGATGCGACTCAGCCTGTTGCAACGGGCGTTGCGCCGCCGCCTGCTGGCCACGGCGCGCAAGCCCTTGTCGCTCAATCGCTTCGATCCGCTCGGCCGGCCGGTGGACTTCAGCGAACTCGATGCGCTGGCCGAAATGCTGTGGCCGGACACCGACGTGGTGGGGTGAAGTCAGGTGCCGGTCAGCACCGCCAGCTCGCGCTTCGCCTCGGCATATTCCGCCGCCAGCCGCGCCACCTGCTCGGCGGCAGGAGTAACCGCCTTTACCGCGCCGATGCCCTGGCCGGCGCCCCAGATGTCCTTCCAGGCCTTGGCCTTGCTGCCGCCGCCCGAACCGAAATCCATCGCCGACAGGTCGCCTTCCGGTAGATTGTCGGGGTCCATCCCCGCAGCGATGATCGAGGGGCGCAGATAGTTGCCGTGCACTCCGGTGAAGAGGCTGGAATAAACGATGTCGTCCGCCCCGCTGTCCACGATCGCCTGCTTGTAAGGCTCGGGGGCATTGGCCTCGACGCTGGCGATCCAGGGGCTGCCGATATAGGCGAGGTCCGCGCCCATGGCCTGCGCGGCAAGGATCGAACGGCCGCAGGCGATCGCGCCGGACAGCGCGACAGGGCCGTCAAACCACTCGCGGATCTCCTGCATCAGCGCGAAGGGAGAAAGCCGCCCGGCATGCCCGCCCGCGCCAGCCGCGACCGCCACCAGCCCGTCCGCGCCCTTCTCGATCGCCTTGCGGGCGAAGCGGTTGTTGATGATGTCGTGAAACACAAAGCCGCCCCAGCTGTGAGCAGCCTGGTTCAGCTCCTCGCGAGCGCCGAGCGAATTGATCACCAGCGGCACCTTCCACTTAGCGCAGCTGTGGAGATCGGCCTCCAGCCGGTCGTTCGAGCGGTGGACGATGTGGTTGACCGCATAGGGCGCGGAGGGCGCCTCGGGATGATCGCGGTCATGCGCCGCCAGTTCCTCGGTGATGCGGTGCAGCCATTCGTCGAGCAGCGACTGAGGCCGGGCATTGAGCGCCGGGAAGCTGCCGACGATCCCCGCTTTGCACTGGGCGATGACGAGATCCGGGCCGGAGATGATGAACAGCGGGGAGCCGATCACGGGCAGGCGCAGATGACCTAGAACAGCGGGAAGGGGCATCGCTTGATCCGTTTTAATTGCGTACTTAATCGTCTGCATATGTCGGCTCGGGCGCATTGTCGAGCGTTGCCGAAGCAGCGCGGCGTGCTAACAGGATCGGGATGACTGCCCGCATTCTCTCCGTCCACCGTTCCCAGCGCCACACCATCGCCAAGCCGGCCTGCGAGGTGATCCGCCTCGTCCCCGGGGCGGGGGTGGAAGGCGATGCGCATTTCGGGGCAACGGTGATGCACCGCTATGACCGCCAGCGCGATCCGGAGCGGCCCAACCTGCGGCAGGTCCACCTGATCCAGTCCGAACTGCTGGAAGAACTGTCGGAAAAGGGGTTTGAAGTCGGCGCCGGGCAAATGGGCGAGAATATCTCGACCGCCGGGATCGACGTGCTCGCGCTTTCGCGCGGCACGCGGCTGCGGCTCGGGGCGGAGGCGCTGATCGAGGTGACCGGAACCCGCAATCCCTGCCGGCTGATCGACCAGGCGACCGAGGCCGGCGTCATGGCCGCAACGCTGGAGAAGCGCGCGGACGGGACGATCCTGCGCAAGACCGGGGTGATGGCGGTGATCCTTGAAGGCGGGGTAGTGCGCGCGGGCGATGCCATCGCGGTGGAATGGACCCCGGCGAAGTACGTCCCGCTCGAGCCGGTATGATCCTGCCTGACGACCCACGGATCGCGCTGATCGCCGAGAGCTATCGGCGGCTGACCGGGCGCGATCTGGTCCCCGCCGATGCCGACCCCGCCACCGCACTGTGGCAGGCCCCGCAAGCTATCGTCGCTCACGTCACCGAGCCCGATCCGCTGTTCTTCTTCGGCAACGCCGCCGCGCGCGCCGCCTTCGAAACGGACTTCGCCGCCTTCACCCGCATGCCCTCGCGCCTCTCGGCCGAAGCTCCGCTGCGCGAGGAACGCCGGCTCCTGCTTAACCGCGTCTCCCGCGACGGCTTCATCGACGATTACGCCGGCATCCGCATCTCGGCCAAGGGCCGACGCTTCGCCATTTCCGGCGCGACAGTGTGGAACCTGATTGACGAAGTCGGAGCGAATTTGGGTCAGGCGGCAGTCTTTCCGATTTGAACGCATAGCCACAATCCACCCGACCCACCGCCCGCTTCCCCGCATTGACCTGCCCTGCCAGTTTGCGGCATTGCGCAATTCGCGTATGCTGCGGCGCAAACCTGCAGGGAGCACTCAGTGCCTGACATCAAGACCTATACCATCTCGCTCAACGGCAAGAAGCAGACCGTGAAGGCGACCCCGGACATGCCGCTGCTGTGGGTACTCCGCCAGGAAGTCGGCCTGTGCGGGCCGAAGTTCGGCTGCGGCGGCGGGTTCTGCGGGGCCTGCACGGTCCATCTTGATGGCTCCCCGGTGCGCTCCTGCCAGTTGCCGATCGGCGATCTCGGCGCAGGCAAGGTCACCACGCTGGAAGGCATGGCCGGCGATCCGATCTTCGAAAAGCTGCGCGCCGCCTGGCTAGAGATCGACGTGATGCAATGCGGTTATTGCCAATCGGGCCAGATGCTGGTCGCCCATGCCCTGCTCAAGGACACGCCCAAGCCCTCCGCTGGTGACATTGACGCGGCGATGGAAGGCAACATCTGCCGCTGCGCCACTTACCCCAAGATTCGCCAGGCAATCGCCATGGCGGCCGGCACGGAGGAGCATCACCATGCCGGTTAATGCATTGGATCGCCGCGATTTCCTGCGTGTTTCCGCGCTCGCCGGGGGCGGGATGGCGCTCTCCATCACGTTGCCGGGCAAATTGCTTGGTGCGGAAGGCGCACCGGCTCAGCTCAACGCCTATGTCGAGATCGCGGCCAGCGGCCTCGTTACCATCGTCAGCCAGAATCCGGAGATCGGGCAGGGCATCAAAACCTCGATGCCGATGATGATCGCCGAAGAGCTCGACGTCGATTGGAACAAGATCAAGGTCAAGCAAGGCGGCCTCGACGTAAAGCGCTACCTTACGCGCCAGGTTGCAGGTGGCAGTTTTGCCACGCCGCAAAACTGGTTGCCGATGCGCCAGGTCGGTGCGGCAGCACGGCAGATGCTGTTGCAGGCCGCCTCCGCGAAGGCAGGAGTGCCGCTGGCGGAGCTGTCGACCGAGCCCGATATGGTGGTGCACAAGGCCTCGGGCCGGAAGTGGCCGTACGGCTCGCTCGCCGCCGATGCCGCGATGCAGCCGGTGCCGGACCTGGCCAAGGTGCCGCTCAAGGCCGCTAAGGACTTCCGCATCATCGGCAAGCCCAAGGGCGGTGTGGATAGCGCCCGAATCCTGCGCGGAGAGCCGCTGTTCGGGGTTGATACGCGGCTGCCCGGACAGGTCTATGCGATCTTCGAAAGCGGCCCGGCGCATGGCGCAAAGCTGGTCAGCTACGATGCGACGGCGGCAAAGAAAGCACCAGGCGTGCTCGAGGTATTCCCGATCAAGGGTGTCGGTGGCGCCGAGGTGCTGGTCGACGGTGTCGCTGTCGTCGCCACCAATTACTGGTATGCCGAGCAGGCCCGCGCTCTGCTCAAGATCGAGTGGGACCTTTCGGCCAGCAAGGGCCACACCTCGACCGACTATGAAGCCAAGGCCACCAAGCTGATGGATGCGGGCGGCGGCAGTGACCTGCGCCGTGATGGCAATGCCGAAGCGAAGATTGCGGCGGCGGCGAAGAAGCTGGACGCGCGTTACTCCTATCCCTTCATTGCCCACGCTCCGCTGGAGCCGCAAAACTGCACCGCGCTTTACAAGGCAGACGGGACGCTGGAACTTTGGGCGCCCTCGCAGACGCCCGAGCGCGCGGTGACGGGAATCGTGACGGCGCTGGGCATCCCGGCCGAGAAGATCACGCTCCACCTCTCGCGCATGGGTGGCGGCTTCGGCCGGCGGCTGATCAACGATTTCGTCGCCCAGGTCGCCGCGATTGCCAAGGCCATGCCGGGCAAGCCGGTGCAGCTCGTCTGGAGTCGCCCGGACGACATGAAGCGCGATTTCTTCCGTCCCGCCGGCTGGCATCATTTCCGCGCCGGACTTGATGCCACAGGGAAGATAGCGGGCTTTGCCTGTCACTTCGTCAGTTTCGGAGCGGATGGCAAACCGGCAAGCTCTGCGGCCATGTCGCCAACGCTGTTCCCCACCGGGTTGGTCAGCGATCTGCTCTACACCCAGAGCCTGATGCCCACCGTGATCCCGACGGGACCGCTGCGGGCCCCGGCTTCCAATTCGCAATGCTTCGCCTTCCAGTCGTTCCTCGATGAGGTCGCGCTGGCTGCTGGCAAAGATCTGCCGGCGCTGATGCTGGAGCTGTGCGAGAAGGACTTGTCCATCGGCACTCCAGGCGATCCAACGCAGGCTTCGTTTGCCTTTTCGACCGCGCGGGCGCGGGCCGTGATACTAAAGGTTCTGGCCGATAGTAACTGGAAGGATCGTCCGAAATCCATAGGTAGAGCCTATGGCTTCGGCTTCTATTTCTGCCATCGCGGCTATTTTGCCGAAGTGGCCGACGTGAGCGTCATCGATGACGCGGTGAAGGTGCACAAGGTCTGGGTCGCAGGCGATGTCGGCAACATCATCGTCAATCCTTTCGGCGCGGACTCGCAGGTCAAGGGCAGCGTGATCGACGGACTGGCCGAACTGCTCGGGCAGGAAATCATTTTCACCGACGCCGCCAGCGAAACCCGAAGCTTCGATACTTTCCCGCTCGGCCGGATGAGCATCGTGCCGGCGATCGCGATCAGCTGGGTGATGAGCGACGGCCCGCCCTCGGGCCTCGGCGAACCCGCCCTGCCGCCGCTGATCCCGGCGGTGACCAACGCGATCTTCGCGGCGACGGGGAAGCGGGTGCGGAGCCTGCCGGTGAAGTTGTAGCGGAAAATCAAGGTTCACTTGTAAGCACCTGCCGCTTGACCTAGCCTCCCACCACATCGCCGTGGGGGCCTAACATGCAAGCAAACGAACTGTCGCGGGTGCTCGGCCCGGGAACTCTGATCCTGATGGGTGTCGGCGCCGTGATCGGTGCCGGCATCTTCGTTGTTACCGGGCAGATTGCCGCAACCCACGCCGGCCCGGCGATCGTGATCAGCTTCGCGCTGGCAGCGCTGGTCTGCCTGTTCAGCGCCTTCTGCTATGCGGAAATGGCGGCAATGGTGCCCTCGGCTGGTTCGGCCTACGCATTCGCTAATGAAGCCTTCGGTCGCAAGCTGGCGTGGATCGTCGGCTGGGCGCTGATCGCTGAATACTTGTTCGCGACAGCCGCGATCGCGATTGGCTGGTCGGCCTATGTCCAGTCGGTGATCGCCGATATCGGCGTGACCTTGCCGGCCGCGATTGCCTGATCGCCGCTGGCTTTCGATGGGGCGGCCTTTTCCGGCACCGGAGCGCTGGTCAACCTGCCAGCGGCCTTCGTCATACTGCTGGTCACCCTGTCGCGCCTGTCCGGCCTGCACAAGTCGGCGCGGTTCAATACGGCCACGGTGCTGATCAAGCTGAGCGCAGTGGCGCTGTTCGTGGTGTTCGGCCTGCTGCATGCCGATCCCGCCAACTGGACCCCGTTCATTCCCCCTGCCGAAAAGACTGCAGACGGGGGAACGGCCTTTGGAATCCCCGGCGTTCTCGCGGCGGCCGGCATGGTGTTTTTCGCCTTTCTCGGCTTTGATGCGATGGCGACGACCGCGCTCGAGGCGCGCAATCCCCAGCGTGACCTGCCGCGCACGATCATTGCGACGCTGGCAATTTCAACCCTGCTCTACATGCTGGTGGGGCTGACGATGACCGGGCTCGTCAACTACCGCCAGCTCAATGTCGACGCTCCTATCACCGCCGCGCTCGCTGCTGCGGGGCCGTCGCTGGCGTGGGTCAAGTCTTACGTCGGCATTGCCGTTTCGATCGGGCTTTGGGCGGGCTTGTGGGCGGCTTTTTATGCGATCTCGCGCCTGATCTATATGCTGGCGGGCGATGGCTGGCTGCCATCGGTGCTCACTCACCTGTCTCCGCAAAGCAGGATACCGGTACGCGCCGTCGTGACGGTGGGCGTGGTTGGCGCCGTGCTCGCCGCATTCATGCCGATTGCCCTCCTCGGCGAACTGATTTCCACGGGCGCGTTGCTGGCCTTCACCGTGGTCTGCGCCGCAGTGTTCAGCCTGCGTCGGCGTCAACCCGAGCGGGCCCGACCGTTCAGGATTCCTTACGGCCAGGCCATCGCGATACTTGGCGTCGTCACATCGCTCGGGCTGATCGCCAGCATGGGCGGCTGGGCGATAGTCCGCATCCTCACCTGGCAGGCGCTCGGGATCCCGCTGGTGTTGCTGGCGCTGCGGCGGAAATCTGCAGGGAGCTGATCAGCGCGCGGCGTTGGCCGCGCTGAGCACGGCGCGGACGCTGGCGGTGCCGACGTCCTCGTCGATCCCCACGCCCCAGACGGTGCGGCCATCGGCGGTGGTGCATTCGACATAGGCCGCCGCGCGCGCGTCCGAGCCGGCACCCATGGCGTGCTCGGTATAGTCGCGCACTTCCAGGCTGACGCCGAAGCTCTCGGCCAGCGTCGCCACCACTGATGAGATCAAGCCGTTACCGCGGCCCGAGACGCTTTGTTCCTGGCCATCGACTCCGATCTTGCCGGCGAAGATCCGCGTGCCATCAGGCGCACGGGTTTCGTCCCAGTCGACCAGCTGGAAGTGCTGAGGCTCTTCGAGGCGGTAGACCCGGCGGAAGACGTCCCAGATGTCACCGGCCTGCAGCTCGCGGCAGAGTTCGTCGGCCAGTTCCTGCACGTGGCGGCTGAAATGCGCCTGCATCCGCTTGGGCAGCTTGAGGCCCTGGTCCTGCTCTATCACCCAGGCGAAGCCGCCCTTGCCGGACTGCGAGTTGACCCGGATCACCGCTTCATAACTGCGGCCCAGATCAGCCGGATCGATCGGCAGGTAAGGCACTGCCCACAGCGGGTCGTTGCGCTGCTCCTGCGCCGCAAAGCCCTTCTTGATCGCGTCCTGATGACTGCCAGAAAAGGCCGTGAACACCAGATCGCCGCCATAGGGATGCCGCTCCGGCACCTTGAGCTGGTTGCAGTATTCGACCGTCTGGATCACCTCGTCGATGTCCGAGAAATCCAGTTCTGGATCAACCCCTTGTGTGTATAAATTAAGAGCAATTGTTACCAGGCAGCAGTTGCCGGTCCGCTCGCCATTGCCGAATAGGCAGCCTTCCACGCGGTCCGCCCCGGCCATCAGCCCCAGCTCTGCCGCCGCGACGCCGGTGCCCCGGTCGTTATGGGTGTGGAGCGAGATCACCGCGCTCTCGCGGTTGGGCAGGTTGCGGCAGAAATACTCGATCTGGTCGGCGTAGATGTTGGGCGTCGCCGCCTCGACCGTGGCTGGCAGATTGAGGATGATCGGGTGTTCCGGGGTGGGCTGGAGGATGTTCATCACCGCCTCGCAGCACTCGATCGAGAAATCGAGTTCGGCAGTGGAAAAGGTCTCCGGCGAATATTCGAAGTGCCACTTGGTCTGCGGGAAGCGCGCGGCATTGTCGCGCAGCTGCTTGGCGCCGTTTTCGGCGATGGCGCGGATCTGGGATTGCTCCAGCCCGAACACCACCTGCCGCCACAGCGGTGAGACCGCGTTGTAGACATGGACGATCGCGGCATGTACCCCGGCGAGGCTTTCAAACGAGGTGGCGATCAAATCATCGCGGGCTTGCGTGAGCACCTGCACCAGCACATCGTCCGGAATCCGGCCGGTATCGACCAGACTGTGGATGAAATCATATTCGGTCGCCCCGGCGGCGGGGAAGCCGACCTCGATCTCCTTGAGCCCGAGCTTGATCAGCAGATCGAAGAAGCGGGTCTTCTTCTCCGCGCCCATCGGATCGATCAGCGACTGGTTCCCGTCGCGCAGATCGGTGGAGAGCCAGCGCGGGGCGCGGGTGATGGTTTTGGAAGGCCACTGCCGATCGGGCAGGGGGACCTGGGGGAAGGGGCGATACTTGACCGAAGGGTCTTTCAGCATGGTCATGATGGCGTGTCTCGGTGATCTTGGGTACGACTAAAGGGCGGTTCAGGTTCCCTTGGGCGCCGCGCGTGCGCCGAAGACGACACGCCAGCTCACGCCCAAGGGCGGATAAGTCGCAGGGTAAGGCCAAGCCGCAAAGTCATGCCGCAGCCTATGGGGAAGGGCGTGCGGCTTGTAAAGAGGGGCGCTATTTGACCGACCAGGCCAGCAGCACGTTGCCCGGCATCTTGCCCAGCCCGCCATAGCCCGAGTTCGAGAACAGCATACCTTTCCAGGCGATCGGCGCGGTTCCGCCCGCGATCGCGCCCGCCATGCGCCTCGGTGCCGTTCTGGGTGGTGTAGGCGCGGTCTGTGTTCTCGTTTCATCGGCCCGCTCGTCCTGAGCCTGTCGAAGGACGACGCTCCACGTTCGACTGTCGCGCAACACCCTTCGACAGGCTCAGGACGAGCGGAAGTGGTTTCGGATTTGTCACTCGGCAATTGTCGGTCGGCCCCCGCGGTCAATCAGTCGGTGTGACGTTACGGTTGGCGATCAGCCACTTGCCGCTAATCCTCACCACATCGTCCACCCCGCGTCCGGCCGCAGCGAGGCGCGGGGCGGGGTCGAGTGTGGGGCCGGCAAAGACTGTCTGCCAGTAGTAGCGTATCCGGGCATGGTCCGGATCGACGAAGGCGATGCTCTGATTGGCCATGAAATGGTACATCGCCGTGATGGTCTCGCCCCTGGCGCGGCGTTCGGCCTGGCCGGCCTTGAGATCGACGATCATCTTGCTCAGCGCAGCGCTGCCTTTGGTCGTGCCGAAGGCGCCGTCGGGCGTGAAGTTGGCGGCATAGGCAGCGGGATTGAGAGTATCGACTGCGCGGGAATAGTCCCACTCAAGCTGTGCGATCGCCGCGCGGTCCTGCGATTCACGTAGCGCGGCATCGGGTGCTGGCGGCGGTGGCGGTGGCAGCGCCATCGGGTCCCAGTGCTCGTCGGCCTTGCCGTCGACGAAGCGCCACATGTCGAACCAGGTGGTGGTGTAGGTCTTGCCCGGGGTCTTGGGATCGGGCAGCTCGCGGACATAGCTGACGGTGACGTAATCCCCCTCGGCCTGCACCGCGACCACCTTGGTCTGCATGCGCTCCGGGACCGGCTTGGGCTGCACTTTCGCGATATCGACGAAGTAATGCATCACGGCGTCAAGCCCCGAGGCGGCGACCGGGTTGTGCTGGATATAGCGCTGGGTGAGATATTGCGGCGCGCGGCTCCACTGGCCGGCTTCGAGCAGTTCCTTGACGATCTTAAGGGCCACCTGCTTGTTGCGGTGGAGCTTGGGATCGCGGCTGGTGAACAGGCTTTCCGGATTCGGCGCGGCGACCACCGGGTCGCTCAATGCCTGGGCGTGAGCCTGAAGCGGAGTCAGCAGCAGCGTGGCCGCGAACAGGGCGGGTAGCATTTTCATCCCAACTCCCCCGATTGTTACTTTTCTGGAGAGAGTTGAACGGGATGCAGGCATGCGAGTCAAGCGACGATCGGATCAGGGTTCACTTGGTGCATCGCAGCGCAGTAGCAGGCTGTCGATCGGACCCCACGGTTTGATCCAGGTGATGGCGACCAGGCCGGGCAACACGACGCCCAGCGCGGGAATTCACCATCCCAGCACTGCGCCGGCAGCATAGGCGACGCCCGCAACCATGCCCTTTCGTCCAGTCGCGCGGTGATAGGCGCGGGCTTCTGCGCTTTGCGCCCCGGTCCGGGCAATCACCGACTGCAGCCAGAGATAGGCCAGTGCCGGAAGCAGCAGCGAGGCCGAATAGATCGCGCTTGCCAGCGGATCGAGGAAATTGCTGCCGAGGTAGGCGGTGGTGAAGGGTAGCAGCGACAGCGCAAAGAGCAGCGCGATGTTCGACCAGACCAGCCCGCCGGTCACCTTGCGGGCGTGGCTGAACAGACGGTGGTGGTTGACCCAGTAGATCGCCACATAGGCATAGCTCAGCACATAGGCGGCGAAGATCGGCCA
>CANJSX010000028.1 GCA_947477055.1 Sphingomonadaceae bacterium
AGCTTGAGCCTGGCGTCGAGCCGCTCGCCCGCGCGGGTTTCCTCGGCATAGACCTGCTCTTCCCAGGCTTCGTAGCCGCCGAAACCGATCTCCTTGCGGCGCAGGCTGCTGCGATCGAGCCACAGCGTGGCGCGGGTCAGGCGGGTGAGGAAGGTGCGGTCGTGGCTGATCGCCACGAAGGCTCCGTTATAGCGCGAGAGCCAGCTTTCGAGCCAGTCGATCGCGGCAAGGTCGAGGTGATTGGTCGGCTCGTCAAGCAGCAGCAGGTCGGGCTGCGAGGCCAGCGCCCGGGCCAGCGCGGCGCGGCGGCGCTCGCCCCCGCTGGCGCTAGTCGCGCTGCAGCTCAGGTCGATGCCGAGCTGGCCAGCGATGGCTTCTACCTCGTGCCGGGGCGGGGCGTCCGTGCCGGAAAGGGCGAAGTCCATCAGCGTTTCATAGCCGGTGAAGAACGGATCCTGCTCCAGCATCACGATCCTGGTGCCTGGCTGGATCGAGCGCGTGCCCTTGTCGGCCTCGATCTGCCCGGCGATCAGGCGCAGCAGCGTGGTCTTGCCCGCGCCGTTGCGGCCGATCAGCGCGAGCCGGTCCTTCGGCCCGATGGCCAGGTCGAGGTCGGAAAAGAGCCAGCCCGAACCCTGGTGCAGGCTCAGGGCTTCCCAGGAGAGGATCGGGGCGACGGCCATGGTGGTGGCGCACTAGGCAGATGCCGGCGGGATGACAAGCAGGCATGAGCCGGGCAAGCATGAACCGGGGCAGGGCTGTGCATTCACATCTTGTTCAATCCGGCGGGGATAGGCAAAACGCCATTATGGAACGGTTTCTTCCCATCCTGTTGTTCGCGCTGCTGCCGCAGCTGGCGCCCGCTGCCCATGCCAAGCCGCCGCATGGTGACGAGCAGGGCGAGGTCCGGCGCGATCTGCGCGCGGGCAATGTCCGCTCGCTGCGCGAGATTGAGGGGCGGGTGCTGCCGCAGATGCAGGGCATGCAATATCTCGGGCCTGAATACGATCCGGCTGCCATGGCCTACCGCCTCAAGTTCATCCGCAACGGGCGGGTGGTGTTCGTGGATGTCGATGCCCGCTCGGGCGAAATCATCCACCAGTCGCGCTGACTGGCGCGCTTGACGCTCCGGTACGCAAGGCCCATTTCAATCTGACGTTGCAGGGGAAAACGAGACAATGCGCATCCTGATCGTCGAGGACGAGCCCACGCTCGGCCGCCAGCTCAAGTCGACGCTTGAGGCTACCGGCTATGCCGTCGATCTTTCGGTCGATGGCGAGGACGGCCACTTCCTGGGCTCCACCGAAGACTATGACGCCGTGGTGCTTGACCTCGGCCTGCCCGAGATCGACGGGCTGACTGTGCTGGGCATGTGGCGCAAGGAAGGCCGCAAGTTCCCCGTGCTGGTGCTGACCGCGCGTGACAGCTGGTCAGACAAGGTCGCCGGGCTCGACGCCGGGGCCGATGACTATCTCGCCAAGCCGTTCCAGACCGAGGAACTGATCGCCCGCCTGCGCGCGCTGATCCGCCGCGCTTCAGGCAACACTTCGAGCGAGCTGATCGCCGGTGAAGTGCGGCTCGATACCCGCTCGGGCCGGGTGACGCTGGCCGGCGAGCCGGTGAAGCTCACCGCGCAGGAATACAAGCTGCTGTCCTACCTGCTCCACCACAAGGGCAAGGTAGTCAGCCGGACCGAGCTGATCGAGCATATCTACGATCAGGATTTTGACCGCGATTCGAACACGATCGAAGTCTTCGTCACCCGCATCCGCAAGAAGCTGGGCGCCGATGTGATTACCACGATCCGCGGCCTGGGCTACAGCCTCGATGATCCGGTTGGGCCGGGCCGGGGCTGAATTGTCCACCGGCGAGGACGAAATTGAAGACCCGCCGGTCGCAGCAGTCGCGGCCCATACCGGTTCGCTCTCGCGCCGCATGATGCTGATCGCGGCGGGATGGATCATCATCCTGCTGCTGCTCGGCGGCGTCGGGCTGGAACGCACGCTGACCAGCCAGGTTACCCGCAGCTTCGATGATCAGCTCGGCTATATGCTCACCGCGATGGTCGGTTCGGCCGAGGTCGGGCCGGACGGCGAGGTGTTCTTCAATCGCCCGCTCGGCGATCAGCGCTTTCTTGAGCCCAATTCCGGCCTGTACTGGCAGATCAGCGGGCAGGGGCATGAGGAATTCCCCTCGCGCTCGTTGTGGGACCGCAGCCTCAAGGTTACCGGCGGCCATTTCGATTCCACCCCGCCCCCCGATGACAGCGACGAGTACGCCGGCGAGCCGCTGCGAAAGATGGAGCGATCGATCATCCTGCCCGGCAGCGAGACGAAGTGGTCGTTCGTGGTCGCCCAGAGCCGGACCGAGCTTGACGCGCAGATCCGCCGAATTCGCCTGATCCTGGCGTGGAGCTTCGTGGTGCTCGGGCTCGGCCTGTTTTTGATGGCGATGCTGCAAAGCTGGTATGGCCTTTCACCGCTGCGCCGGATTAGCCGCGCGATCGCCGCGCTGCGCACCAGCGGCACCAACCGCCTCGTCGATCCGCTGCCACTGGAAGTCCAGCCGCTGGTCGAGGAGCTCAACGCATTGCTCGCCCACGTCGACCGGCAGGCGGAGGAGGCGCGGACCCATGCCGGCAATCTCGCCCACGCGCTCAAGACTCCGCTGACGGTAGTGATGAACGCCGCCACCGCTCGCGCGCCGGACCTGGCCGATACGGTGATCCGCGAGACGGCGGTGATGCGGCGGCAGGTCGATCACCACCTTGCCCGGGCCCGCGCCGTCGGGCGGCGCGCCGTCGGCCAGTCGCGCGCCAGCGTGTGGGATAGCACGGAAGCCGTGCTGCGGGCCGTGACCCGGCTTTATGATTCCACCCGCTTCGATCTGGACGGCAGACGCGACTCCATGGTCGCAGTCGAGCGACAGGACCTCGACGAGATCCTCGGCAATCTGATCGAGAACGCCGCCAAATATGGCGGCGGCAGCGTCTTCGTCACGGTCGATCCGGGCAGCCAGATCGGCTGGTGCGAGATCTGGGTCGAGGACGACGGCGCCGGCATCCCCGAAGAGGAACGCAGCCGGATCTTCGATCGCGGCGCGCGGCTGGATACCGGCAAACCCGGCACGGGGCTGGGTCTCGCCATCGTGCGCGATGTCGCAGAAATCTACGGCGGCGAGGTGGAACTCGGCGAAAGCGAGGACCTGGGCGGCTTGCTGGTGAAGCTAAGGCTGCCCAGGGCTGGCTCAGCTTAGGCGTAGCGGACCTTAATCGAACGCCGGACGCTGCCAGCTTGCGAAGTTGGCGTTGAAATCAACCGGCGATCTGTCGGCGATCTGTTCTCGATTGCCGCTGTTTCCGCCTGGCTTACTTGCCGGCGGCCTGCTCGTGATGGCGGATCACTTCCTCGATGATGAAGCGCAGGAACTTCTCGGAGAACTCGGGATCGAGCTGGGCATCTGTCGCCAGCTGCCGCAGCCGGGCGATCTGCCGCTCCTCGCGGCCCGGATCGGAGGCGGGCAGGCTGTGCTCGGCCTTGTAGGCGCCGACCGCCTTGGTGATGCGGAAGCGCTCGGCGAGGATGTGGATCAGCGCGGCGTCGATATTGTCGATGCTGGCGCGGAAGCCGGAGAGGACGGGATCGGGTTGATTTTCGCTCATCGCGGCGCTCGCTAGCATGAGAATCGCGGCATTTCCATTGCCCCCTTTGCACTTGCCTTTGCCGGGCCGCCGTCGCATGGCCCGGCGATGAGCGCCGATGTCATTCCGCTCCGCCTGCGAGCGAGCGAGCCTTCGCTGAATCCCATGCTGGCGTTGACCGCAGCGGGCATGAATTCCGTCAACGCCGTGATCCTTGACCGGATGCAGAGCGAGGTTCCGCTGATCCCCGCGCTGGCCGGCCATCTCATCGCCGGCGGCGGCAAGCGGCTGCGGCCGATGCTGACCGTCGCGGGGGCGGAACTCTGTGGCTATCACGGCTCGCGTCACCACAAGCTGGCGGCCGCGGTCGAGTTCATCCACACCGCGACGCTGCTTCACGACGATGTGGTCGACGGCTCGGAACTGCGGCGCGGCAAGGCCACCGCCAACATCGTGTTCGGCAATCCGGCGACCGTGCTGGTCGGCGATTTCCTCTTCACCCGCGCTTTCGAGCTGATGGTGGAAGACGGCAGCCTCCGGGTGCTCAAGATTCTGTCCCGCGCCAGCTCGGTCATCGCCGAGGGCGAGGTCGACCAGCTCACCGCGCAGCGCCACATCGAGACCAGCGAGGAGCGCTACCTCTCGATCATCGGCGCCAAGACCGCCGCCCTGTTCGCAGCCGCCACCCGCATCGCCGCAGTCGTGGCCGAGAAGAGCGAAGCGGAGGAGCGTGCGCTCGAGGCCTATGGCCGCAATCTCGGCATCGCCTTCCAGCTGGTCGATGATGCGATGGATTATGATTCCGCCTCGGGCGAGATGGGCAAGGAAAAGGGCGACGATTTCCGCGAGGGCAAGATGACCCTGCCGGTGATCCTGGCCTACGCCCGCGGCTCCGAGGAAGAACGGAGCTTCTGGCGCGATGCGATCGCCGGTTTCGCCAATGGCGACGACGATCTCGCCCATGCGGTGACGCTGATCGAGCGGCACGATACTGTCAGCGCCACCCGCGAGCGCGCCCGGCATTTCGCGGCCCGTGCAATCGACGCCATTGCCGCTTTCCCGGCCGGCGCGGCGCGGGATGCGATGAGTGAAGCCGCCGAATTCGCGGTCTCGCGCCGCTTCTGACTTCCGCCTTGGCGGCCCATCGCCGCAGCACCACAGCGCACCGTGAGCCGCGCTGGAGTTGCGACGGCTTGAGCCGCGGATTCAGTCAAATTTAACCACGCGAATTCAATACTCAACTTGCTTGGGGGCCATCGTTCTGAACAGCTCGAGGACCAGGTAATGACAGAATACCAAAACCTTCGACCGCTCCGGATTGCCAGTCCGCTGGACCAGCTCCTGTCCGGGAAAGGTCTTCCCGCCATCGGGACAACGCGCTGGGTTGCCAGCCGTAAGGCGCAGGTTGTGGCTGCGGTTGAAAGCAGATTGCTTTCGATCGAACAGGTCATGGTGCGCTACAATCTCTCGCAGGAGGAATTCGCCAGCTGGCAACGCGCGCTGCAGCGTGATGGCGTCAACGGCCTGCGAGTGACGGCGCTACAACGGGATCGCGCTATGCGGCGGCGCCCGCATCCGCAGACACCGCGTCTGGCGCTGGTTTGACCGGAATTGGCCCCGTGCGGCGCGTTTGTCGCACGGGGCTGCCCGCCGGTTGACCGGTGATGGGGGAACCTGCATTTCACTTGATAAGCAAATCGAGTCGAAATCCGGGAGTTCCAATTCATGCAAAGCCGCCGTCTCGGCAAGTCCGCCATCACCGTGTCCGAAATCTGCATGGGGACGATGACCTTCGGCAGCCAGGTCGACGAGGCGACGTCGCTGCGGATTCTCGATCGCTGCTTCGACGCGGGGATCGACTTCTACGACACCGCCGAAGGCTATCCCGTGCCGCCCGATCCCAAATGGGCCGGGCGCAGCGAGGATATCCTCGGCAAGTGGCTCAAGACCAAGGCCCGCGAATCCGTGATCATCGCCACCAAGGTCGCCGGGCCAAGCCACACCTGGTTCCGCTCGCCCAAGCGCGCCGGGATGACCGCGCTGGATCGGCACAACATCATCGCCGCGGTCGAGGAAAGCCTCGGCCGGCTCGGTACGGACTATATCGATCTCTACCAGACCCACTGGGCCGATCCCGGCGTGCCGTATGACGAGACCATGGAAGTGCTCGACGAGCTGGTGCGCTCGGGCAAACTGCGGATTTTGGGCTGCTCGAACGAAACCTCGTGGGGGCTGATGAAATCGCTGGCGACAGCCGAAAAGCTCGGCACCGCGCGCTTCCAGACGATCCAGAACAGTTTCAGCCTCAACAACCGCCGCTTCGAGGACGAACTGGTGCAGGTCTGCCGCAACGAGGGAGTCAGCCTGCTGCCCTATTCGCCGATTGCGGGCGGCGTACTCACCGGCAAGTACAGCGGCGGGGCGCGGCCCGCCGGCACCCGCTTCACCCGCTACTTCGAGATGGGTGGGCGGCAGGAGGTGATGGCCAGCCGCTTTGTCAACGACAAGTCGGTCGCGGCGGCGGATCGCTATGCCGCGATTGCGCGTGGGGCGGGGATGAGTCTCGCGACCATGGCGGTCGCGTGGTCGAAGCAGCATGATTTCGTCGCCTCGACCATCGTCGGGGTCAGCGCCGAGGATCAACTCGCCGATATCTTTGCGGCCCGCGACCTGATCCTCCCGCCCGAGGTGATGAAGGCAATCGACGCGGTCTCGAAGGAGATCATGTACCCGATGGGTTGAGCCCGGTCGGCGGCGGGCTTCCCTCCTCGAGCGGAGCAACTATGAGGGGGCGGTGGACCCGCTGCCCATTCATGCCGTGCTGCCCGAACTGCTCGCTGCCTTGCGCGAGCGGACTTCGGCTGTGCTCATTGCTCCGCCCGGTGCGGGCAAGACCACGGCGGTCGCCCCGGCGCTGCTCGGCGAGGAGTGGTGCAGTGGCACGGTGATCCTGCTCTCCCCCCGCCGGGTCGCGGCCCGGGCGGCGGCGGAACGGATGGCGGAACTGCTAGGCGAGAAGCCCGGCGAGACGGTCGGCTATCTTATCCGGCTCGACAGCAAACGTTCGGCCCGCACCCGCATTCTGGTGATGACCGAGGCGATTTTCGTCTCGACCATCCTGAGCGATCCCGAACTGACGGGCGTTTCGGCGGTGCTGTTCGATGAGGCGCACGAGCGGCACCTCGATTCCGACCTCGGGCTGGCGCTGGCGATCGAAAGCGCTGGGGTGCTGCGCGAGGACCTGCGGCTGCTGGTGATGTCCGCCACGATCGACGGAGCGCGCTTTGCCGCGTTGCTTGATGGCGCGCCGGTGATCGAGAGCGAGGGCAAGGCCTTTCCGCTGGCGATCCGCTGGCTGGGCTCGCGGCCCGAACTGCGGATCGAGGATGCGATGGCCTCGGCGATCCTAACCGCCTGGCGGGAGGAGGCGGGTGATGTACTCGCCTTCCTGCCGGGGGTGGGCGAGATTGAGCGGGTGCGCGAGCGGCTGGCGGATAAACTCCCCGATGCGCTGGTGCTGCCACTCCATGGCCAATGCGAGCCTGCCGCACAGCGCATAGCAATCCGCCGCGATGCGCAGGGCCGTCGCCGGATCGTGCTGGCGACCGCGATTGCCGAAACCTCGCTGACGCTCGACGGCGTTTCGGTGGTGGTCGATGCCGGGCTCTCGCGGCGAGCGGAGTTCGACAAGGCGGCGGGCGTGACCCGGCTGGTCACTCACCGCGCCAGCCAGGCCGCCGCCGCGCAGCGCGCCGGGCGGGCGGCGCGGCAGGGGTCGGGGGTGGCCTGTCGGCTGTGGGAGGCGGCGGCGCATCCCGGCCGGGCACCGTTCGATCCGCCGGAGATGCTGACCTCGGACCTTGCTCCGCTGGCGCTGACGCTGGCGCAATGGGGCGCGGCCGATCCCGCGTCGCTGGCATGGATCGATACCCCGCCAGTTGCGGCCATGGCGGCTGCGCGGAGTTTGTTGCAGTCGCTCGGGGCGCTCGATCCTGCTGACGCAATCACGCCGCACGGCCGCAGCATGGCGGCGCTGCCGATGGACCCGCGGCAGGCGCATATGCTGCTTTATGCTGCGCAGCATGGCGCGGAGCGCGACGCGGCGCGGCTGGCGCTGTTGCTGCAGGAACGCGGACTCGGTGGGCGGGGGGAGGATCTGGCCGCGCGGCTCGATCGCTGGAACGGAGACCGCTCGGCCCGGGCAGAGTCCTCGCGCCAGCTCGCACAGCGGTGGGCCAGCCGCGCACGTGAACTCAGCGGCAAGGCAAACGGCAACGGCGAATTGCCGCTCGGCATCCTGCTGGCCGAAGCCTTCCCCGATAACCTCGCCAAGCGCCGCGATACTGCGGGCGAAAACTGGCTCGCCGCCGGAGGCAGGGGGCTGCGGCTCGATTCGGTCTCGCCGCTGGCCCGCGCGGAATGGCTGGCGGTGGGCGAAGCGCAGGGCGAGGCCAAGGGTGCCCGGATCACCGGCGCAATCGCGCTGACCGAAGCCGAAGTGTTGCGGCACATGGGACACCGGATCGAGCGGCGCGGTGCCTTGCGCTGGATCGCCGCCGAGCGCCGGGTCGAGGCCTTGCTCGAGCAGCGGCTGGGGGCGATCACCCTCGCGGCTGGGTCTGATCCTTCGCCCGATCCGGCCGCGATTGCCGCCTTCCTGATCGAACGCGTGCGAGAAGAGGGACTGGCGCTCGTGCCGCTCGGCCGGGCCAGCCTCAACCTGCTCAAGCGCGCACGCTACGCCGGCCTTGCCGCGCTTTCGGAAGAGGCGCTGCTGGCCGATGCGCCGGACTGGCTCGGCCCGCTGCTCACCCGCCGGCTCGATGCGCTTGAACCCGGGACGCTGCACAATGCACTGGCGGGGAGGCTCGACTGGGAAGGCAAGTCTGCGCTTGACCGCCTCGCCCCGCCGGACTTCACCAGCCCCGCCGGGACGCATCACGCGATTGACTATGAGGACGAGGCCGGACCCAGTGTCGAGGTGCGGGTCCAGGCGCTGTTCGGGCTCGATCGCCACCCCGTGTTCGGCCAGCCGCCTCAGCCACTATTGCTCAAGCTGACCTCGCCCGGCGGCAAACCGGTACAATCGACCCGCGATCTGCCGGGCTTCTGGCGCGGTTCGTGGAAAGACGTGCAGCGCGACATGAAGGGCCGCTATCCCAGGCACCGCTGGCCGGACGAGCCGTGGACCGAAGATCCGAGCCTCAAGACGAAAAATGCCTTCGCGGCGACAAAGCGCACTTGATTCCTAGCGCGATTAGGAGAAAAGCCCGGCCATGACCGCACGCATCTATCAGCGCCCCAAGAACGCCATGCAGTCGGGCAAGGCCCTGCTGGATGACTGGATCCTCGAATTCGCCCCCGCCGAAGCGCGCCGTGCCGATCCGCTGATGGGCTGGACCGGTTCGGGCGATACGCAGGTGCAGGTGGTGCTGACGTTCGGCAGCCAGGGCGAGGCGCAGGCCTATGCGCAGAAGCACGGCATCGCCGCCCATGTTTCGTCGACCCCGCCGCGTCGGCTCAAGCTCCAGACCTACGCCGACAACTTCCGCTAAGGCGGCAGCTCAGTTCCGAAGGTGGATGCGCCCCTGCTGATAGGCAGAGCGGCAATCGGACGCGTCGTGCTGGATATCCGATTCGAGCAGGGTGGTGTCGGTCATGCCGGGGCCGGCAAAGCGCGCGTCGTCGCATTCGCCGTCGTTGGCGTATTTGCTGGAATTGTTGCCCCACATGATGTGATCGGCTCCGCTGGAGGCATAGCGAGTGCTGCTCCCGCCGCCGCGCAGCCTGATCCGGCCCTGGTTATAGGCGGCGCGGCAGTCGGTCGCATCGTGGCCGATGTCGCTTTCGATCAGCGTGGTGTCGGTCATCCCGGCGCCGGTGAAACGCGAATCGTCGCATTCGCCGTCGCGGGCGAACTGGCTGGAATCGTCACCGAACTGGACCGACTGGGCGGCAAGCGGCGCCGGAACCATGCCGGCGGCGAGCGAGAGGGCGGCGACGATGTGATAGACGGGCTGACGCATGGCTGGGCCTTTCATGCTCCTGAATGCCCGGCGATCATGGCCCCGACTTTGCAGGGCCACCACACACAAGTGCTGTTAGACTTGCGAATCCGCGCTTTCGCCGCCATATGCCCGCCCGGGAGTCGGTCGGGCGCCTGCGTCCGCCAACCTGGTCAGGTCCGGAAGGAAGCAGCCACAACGGGTTGCGGCGGGTCGGCCGGCTCCTTTTCAGCCTGACAATTCACGCCGCACCGCCTAACTTGTCGGCAATGGATGATTCACCCGAGATATTTGGCGACGAGCCCGAGGAAGAGGGCCCTTCGGCGGCCGAGCTGGAGGCCGCCGGGCAGAGCTCGATGTTCGGCGATCCCGCGCCTGTAGCGCCCGCCGCCCCGCCACCGGTCGCCACCGCCGCGCCTTCACAGCCCTACCGGGTGCTCGCCCGCAAATATCGTCCGCAGACCTTTTCCGAACTCATCGGCCAGGATGCGATGGTCCAGACGCTGGCCAATGCGATCAAGCGCGAGCGGCTGGCGCATGCCTTCCTGATGACCGGGGTGCGCGGGGTGGGCAAGACCAGCACCGCGCGGCTGATCGCCAAGGCGCTCAACTGCATCGGGCCGGACGGGCAGGGCGGGCCGACGATCGACCCCTGCGGGGTGTGCGAACCGTGCGTAGCCATCGCCGAAGGCCGGCATATCGACGTGATCGAGATGGACGCCGCCAGCCACACCGGGGTCGACGACGTGCGCGAGATCATCGAGGCGGTGCGCTATGCCTCGGTCTCGGCGCGCTACAAGATCTACATCATCGACGAAGTCCACATGCTCAGTCGCAACGCCTTCAACGCGCTGCTCAAGACGCTGGAAGAGCCGCCGGCTCACGTGAAGTTCCTCTTCGCCACGACCGAAGCCGACAAGCTGCCCGTGACGGTGCTGTCGCGCTGCCAGCGGTTCGATCTGCGCCGGATCACCGTGCCGCTGCTGATTCAGCAGTTCACAGACATCTGCCAGTCCGAAGGCGTAGCCGCCGAGGCCGAGGCGCTGGCGATGATCGCCGCCGCCGCCGAGGGTTCCTCGCGCGATGGGCTTTCGATCCTCGATCAGGCGATCGCCCATGCCGACCTTGGCGGCGACGGCATGGTCAGCGCGGCGCAGGTGCAGGAGATGCTCGGCCTGTCCGACAAATCCGCCCGTCGCAAGCTTTTCGCGGTGATGCTTGGAGGGGACGGGGCGGGGCTGCTGGCGCTGGCCGATACGCAATATGCCCATGGAGTGGAGCCGCTGGCGCTGCTGCGCGGGGCGATGGAGCTGTGCCACCGCGTCACTGTCGCACAGCTTGGCAAGCAGGACGACGGGGCGATTTCTGCCGAGGAACGCGCCGCAATCGAGCAATGGGCCGGGGTGCTCTCGCCCGGGCAATTGCACCGGCTGTGGCAGCTGCTGCTCAAGGGTTATGACGAGGTCCGCCTCGCCCCCGATCCGCTGGTCGCCGCGCAGATGGCGCTGCTGCGGGTGATGCATGCCTCCGATCTGCCCGATCCCGGCACGCTGGTGAAAAAGCTGGAGGAGCTTTCCTCCCGCCCTTTAGCCCCGGCTCAGATTGAGGCGGGCGGCGAACGTGCGCCCGCGCCGGTCGCCAGGGGGCCGGATTGGCCGGCGCTGGTCGAGCAGGTCGATCAGCTGGGCCAGTTGCGCGTCGCGCAAATCATGCGGGATTGGGTGCGGGTGATCGCGCTCGCGCCCGGCTCGCTCAGCTATGCATTGACGCCGGGCTATTCCGGCGATCCCTCGGCCGAAATCCGCACGGCGCTGAACGAGGCGACCGGAACGCGCTGGGAGGTTTCGCCCGGGGTGGGTGAGGGGCTGCCGAGCCTGCGCGAAATATCCGAAACGGCCAAGGCGGCGGATGAAGCAGCACTACGCCGCTCGCCGCTGGTCGAGGCTACCCTTGCGGCTTTCCCCCAAGCCGAATTCGTCACCGAGGACAGCGGTGAACGCAACTGGAGACAGCAGAAATGAAGTCGATGGAAGAGATGCTCAAAGCCGCCCAGCAGGCTGCCGAGACCATCCAGAAACAGATGACCGAGACCCAGGCCAAACTGGATTCGCTCGAGGTGGAAGGCCTGGCCGGGGGCGGTCTGGTCCGCATCCGCTGCTCGGCCAAGGGCCGGGTGATCACGGTGGGGATCGACGACAGCCTCATAGTCCCGGCCGATAAGCAGATGCTCGAAGACCTCGTCGCCGCCGCCTTCAACGACGCCCGCACCAAGGCGGACGAAGTGGCCGGCGCCGAAATGGCCAAGGCGCGGCAGGGCATGGGCCTGCCGCCGGGGTTTAATTTTCCCGGGCTGGGGTGATTGCGCACGGACAGCGTGAAACGATGATTTGTACTCCCACAGAAACCAAGATATTGTTCCTCAGATGCTGTGCATCCTAGTCGGTTAAATGGTTTGGGGGATTTGGTGTTGACGGATGCTCTCGTATATTGGCCGCTTTTGTTCTTGCCTGTCATTATTTGGGCTGCGAACATAATTGCGACGGCAGTCTATTCGGCGAGTTCACAGTGGCACAGTGATCACGTTGAACTGATGTCAGAGATATCAGAAATTCGACAGTTTTTGTATGAGATTGAGGTTTCTACAAGCTGCATTGCCAAGGTCGTTGACCCGCCTCCAACCGTTGATCAGATGGTTGCTGAATTCGAGCGTTCCAGGAAATAGATGGGTCAAATCCCGGCTTGAAGCGCAGGATTTCGTGGCTTGATCTGCCAAACTACCGCACCCCCGCCACCAGCTCCAAAGTCACCGGATCCTTCGGCCGCAGCTTCAGCGTCGCCTCTGCCTCGCGCCGCGCCCCCGCCTTATCCCCCAGCGCCAGCAAGGCCGCCGCGAGATCGCGGCGGACGGGGTACCAGAAGGCGGGCGGGTCGGTGAAGCGGGAGAAGTCCGGGGTTTCCTCCAGTTCGGCGCCGTGGCGGTACGCGACAACCGCGTCGGCGGTGCGGCCTTCGAGCATCGCCAACCGCCCCCGCAGCACGGCGCGGATGATGCCGAGCATCTGTTCGGCGGCGCTTGTGTCGTCGTTGTGTTTCTTCGCGATCCGTTCGGGGATGGCGGCGATTTCGGTGGCCAGCGCCGGCTTTTCGCCCCGTGCGGCGAAGACTTCGCCCCGGGCATAGTGGCGGGCGGCGGCGAGGTACGGCAGTTTGGGCTCGGGCAGGGCCAGCACCGCCTCGGGCGTGTCGAACCGGGCCAGCGCGAAATAGCCGGCGGCCGAGAGCAGCTGCATCACCGGATGCGCCTCGGCGCGGGTCTGCGACACCTCGACCAGCGGGCGGGCGAGGGTCAGCGCGGTCTTGCCGTCGCGCGCCATCATCGCGCCGCCGAGGCCGAAGATCACGTTATGCGCGTGATAGGGCAGGTTGAACACGCCCTGATGCCCGGTGTGGCCGAGCCGCACCGCGTTGCCCTCGTCGACCACCACCGCCTGCATGTTGGCATCGGCGGCGTCCTGATAGCGGCCGACCCAGTACCAGGTGTGCGAGGGCATGTGCAGCAGGTGGCTGGCGGCGGGGGCGAGTTCGGCTAGCCGGTCGGCATAGGGTTCGGCCTTGGCGCCTTGCCCGGCGATTTCGCTGGCGTGGATATAGAAGTGGATCGCCGGGGTGCTGTTCGGGCTGCGGGCTAGCACCGCTTCGAGCAGGGTCATCGCGGCCTGGCCGGCGGCGGGGTATTCCTCCTCCTTGTTGACCGCGATCAGGATCGCGTCGGCGGCCATGACCTGGATCGTGTCGTCATCGGGATAGCGGGCGGCCAGCGCGCTCATTGCGGTGCTGTAGGCGGCGTCGCGCTTGCTGGTCTTGCCGGGGCGGTAGCGCAGGGTCATCGCGTCGATCAGCGCAAGCTCACGCTCGGTTCCGGCGCTGAGGGCGAGGGGGCGGGCCTTGCGCAGCAGCGCAAGCAGCGGTTTCCGCTCGGCCTTGTCCTTGCCGTAATTGAGCGTCGGCCCATCCAGCCAGGCTTGGCCCCACAGGCACATGGCGCTGGCCGGATCGAGCCGCACCGCCTCCTCCATCGCCGCGACCGAGGCCTTGTGCGCATAGGCCGAGCCCAGCACCACGCCGTTGGTGAAGAAGGCCTGCGCCTCCGGAACGCTAGTGGTGATAGTGAAGCCGCCGTTGCCGTAGCCCTGCATCAGCGCCGGCCGGACGGACGGAGCGGTGGCTTCTGCGTGATGATCGGGATGCACCATTTCCGCCGCGGCCGAGGGCGACTGGTCCGCCGGGCGGACCTGCGCGGCGAGCGGAGACGCGCCGAGAAGGGCAATTATGCCTGCAACTGATCGGATGTGCGTCGCGTTACCTTTCCAGTCGAAGGCCAGCGTTGCCGTTGCCATGCGAAAGTCCCCACCAGCCCGGCTGTGAACCTGAACGCTTTGCCGCCGGTGTCAATCTCCGCTTCCGCCAGCATGCCGGCCCATCCACAAGGCATGCCAGATGCCCCATTGCACGCCGCCGGGGGGCACCCCATATCTCGCCTCAAGTGCCGGAGTCGCCCGGCAGGCGCGGTAACGCGCTATAATGGATGGATATGACCGTGAACCTTTTGCCCCTGCTTCCCCTGCGCGATATCGTCGTGTTTCCCGGCATGGTCGTGCCGCTGTTCGTCGGCCGCGAGAAATCCGTGGCCGCGCTTGAATCCGCGATGGCCGGCGACAAGGACATCTTCCTGCTCGCCCAGCTCGATCCCGGCTGCGACGATCCCGACCGCGACGATCTTTACGATACCGGCGTGATCGCCACGGTGCTGCAGCTCCTGAAGCTGCCCGACGGCACAGTGCGGGTGCTGGTCGAAGGCCAGCAGCGCGCGCAGCTGGAAACGCTGCGCGAGGAAGGCCCGATGCTGGTCGCGGGGGTCGAGAAGATCGAAGCCGTCACCGCTGCGGGCACAGAAGTCTCGGGCATGATGCGCTCGGTGGTCGAGCAGTTCGGCGAATATGCCAAGCTCAACAAGAAGATGCCGCAGGACGCCGGCGATCAGCTTGGCGATATTGACGATGCCTCGCGGCTGGCCGATGCGGCGGCCGCGCATATCGGCGCCAAGGTTTCCGACAAGCAGGCGCTGCTCTCCGAAACCGATCCGATGAAGCGGCTCGAGATGGTCTATTCCTTCATGGAGGGCGAGCTCGGGGTGCTGCAGGTCGAGCGCAAGATCCGCGGCCGCGTGAAGCGGCAGATGGAGAAGAGCCAGCGCGAATATTACCTCAACGAGCAGCTCAAGGCGATCCAGTCCGAGCTGGGCGGCGGTGAAGGCGAGGAAGCCAACGAGCTGGCCGAGCTGCAGGAGAAGATCGAGAAGCTCAAGCTCTCGAAGGAAGCCCGCACCAAGGCCACGGCCGAGCTCAAGAAGCTCAAGACCATGCAGCCGATGAGCGCCGAGGCGACCGTCGTGCGCAATTATCTCGATGTGCTGCTGGGCCTGCCGTGGCGCAAGAAGTCGAAGCTCAAGAAGGACATCGCGGCCGCGCAGTCGATCCTCGATGCCGATCACTACGCGCTCGACAAGGTCAAGGACCGGATCGTCGAATATCTCGCGGTGCAGGCGCGGACCAACCAGCTCAAGGGGCCGATCCTGTGCCTGGTCGGTCCTCCGGGCGTGGGCAAGACCTCGCTCGGTAAGTCGATCGCGCGCGCCACTGGGCGCGAGTTCATCCGCCAGTCGCTCGGCGGCGTGCGCGACGAGGCCGAGATCCGCGGCCACCGCCGCACCTATATCGGCTCGCTCCCGGGCAAGATCGTCACCAACCTGCGCAAGGCCGGGACCTCGAACCCGCTGTTCCTGCTCGACGAGATCGACAAGCTCGGTCAGGATTTCCGCGGCGATCCCGCTTCGGCGCTGCTCGAGGTGCTCGATCCGGAACAGAACGCCAAGTTCCAGGACCATTATCTCGAGGTCGATTACGATCTCTCGGACGTGATGTTCGTCTGCACCGCGAACAGCCTCAACCTGCCGCAGGCGCTGCTCGACCGGATGGAGATCATCCGCCTCGAAGGCTATACCGAGGACGAGAAGGCCGAGATCGCCGAGCGTCACCTGATCGCCAAGCAGGTCCAGGCGCACGGGCTCAAGAAGGGCGAGTTCACCCTCGCCAACGACGGGCTGCGCGATCTGATCCGCTATTACACCCGCGAAGCCGGGGTGCGCACACTGGAGCGCGAGATCGCGCGGCTGGCGCGCAAGAGCCTGCGCCGGATCCTTGAAGGCAAGGACAAGGCGATCACCATCACCGCAGAAAACCTCGGCGACTTCGCAGGCGTGTGCAAGTACCGCCACGGCATGTCGGACGACGAAAACCAGGTCGGCGCGGTCACCGGGCTTGCCTGGACCGAGGTTGGCGGCGAGCTGCTGACGATCGAAAGCGTCACCGTGCCCGGCAAGGGTGCGGCGCGGACCACCGGCAAGCTCGGCGAGGTGATGAGTGAAAGCGTCCAGATGGCCTTCAGCTTCGTCAAGTCGCGGGCCCCGGCCTATGGCATCAAGCCGTCGGTGTTCCAGAAGAAGGACCTGCACATCCATCTGCCCGAAGGGGCCGTGCCCAAGGACGGGCCGTCGGCGGGCGTCGGCATGGTCACCTCGATCGTCTCGACGCTGACCGGCATCCCGGTACGCGCCGATGTGGCGATGACCGGCGAGGTCACGCTGCGCGGGCGGGTGCTGGCGATCGGTGGGCTCAAGGAAAAGCTGCTCGCCGCTCTTCGTGGAGGCATCACGACGGTGCTGATCCCCGAAGAGAATCGCAAGGACCTTGTCGAGATCCCGGCGAACATCCTCGAAGGGCTGGAGATCGTGCCGGTCGCCCATGTCGACGAGGTGCTGGCGCGGGCGTTGACTGCGCCGGTCGAACCGATCGAATGGACCGAAGCGGACGACCTGGCGAGCCAGCCGGGGGCCGCGGGAATCGCTCCGGCGGCGACCTCGACCACCGCGCACTGAGCCCTTTCCGGTGCCTCGAATCACCCATCATCGGGGTGCGGCGAGCGAACCGCATCCCGTCAAGGGGGCGTCTGATCGCAGATGGGCGTAAAAATGGCGGAAAATCGGGGATAATCCGCGCCAAACAGCCGCTTTTCGCTTTGACAGTTCAGGCAAAACTCGCTCAATTCCCACCACCCGAGAGGCGACTCAGAAACTGCACTATTCCACTCACAAGGTAGAGGGTTCCCGAAATGAACAAGAACGAACTGATCGGCGCCGTAGCAGACGCCAGTGGCCTGACCAAAAGCGATGCCACCAAGGCTGTCGAAGGCGTTTTCGAGGCCATCTCCGGCGCGCTCAAGAGCGGCGATGAAGTCCGCCTCGTCGGCTTTGGCACCTTCTCGGTCGTCAAGCGCAAGGCGTCGACCGGCCGCAACCCGCGTACCGGTGAGCCGATGAAGATCAAGGCTTCCTCCCAGCCGAAGTTCAAGGCCGGCAAGGGCCTCAAGGACGCCGTCAACTAAGACGGACTTCCTGCCGGGTCCGCAAACGCCTCGCGGATCCTGGAGAAGTTCCGCCGCGCTCACCCCGGTGAGCGCGGCGTTTCTTTTTGGGGTGCGGAGGATGGAGCGGAATATCCAAGGCACGCAATCGCTCGCTAATCGAGGCGGCCATCTCACATTCCAACCCCGTCCAATTTTCGTCATCCTGAACTTGTTTCAGGACCCATCGTCCCGCAAATTCAGATCCATGACCTTTGAGCGCGACCCTGGCGTCGATTTGCTCGCGAGCACGCCTAAGGAACGCTCTATATCGGCGTCACGTTCAAACTGATCGAGAGCGACAACCCGCTAAGGGTGGACCAGGCTGTGACCCTTCGCCCTCCCTCGCTGGGAACTGCGCGGGCGGAGAAATGGGTCCTGAAACAAGTTCAGGATGACGATAAGGGTTAGATCTTGGAGCAGGCGATTGCTCTGCATTTTAGGAGCAGATCGGATGTTCGCAATGGGCGCTCCCGCCCGAACGCTACCTCACCCCGAGCTTGAGCACTACCATCGGAGCTGCCGCCGTGCGCGGGTTGACGGTCCACGCCAGCTTTTGGCCGCCGGCATCGGGCTGCGGCCCTTCATCGGTGTTGTTGGCAACCACCTGCGCATCGGTGGTGATGGTAAACTTGCCGTCTGACTGAGGCATGCCCGCCAGAGGGTTCTTGCGATCATTTGCTTCGCTGCCGGCCATTGCCAGTCCCTGCATCATCCCGCGAAATGGCTCGCCGCCCGCAACGGCACTGAAACCGGGCGCGTCGATCCGCAAGCTTCCGTCATTGCGGCGGGCAATCGTCACGAAGTTGCTTCCCATCGGGAAGCGTTCGATCGTGGGGAAGGCGAAATCGTGATCGAGCGTGCTGGACAGGCTGAAATCGACCTCGAACAATCCGTCGCCCTTGTAGTTCACGCTTTTCCAGCCGGCCTGCTTGCGCAGCCGCGCGGCGAGCTCTTCAGCGGCTTTGGGGTCGGTCGGATCGATCCCGCCCAGCATCGCCCGCATCGAAGCGGCTTCACGGTGATTCTTGTCGGTGTTGCGGGCCTGCGTAGCGTCCCAGTCCTCGCGCTGCTGGCGCAGTTCGCTCGCGGTGCAGCTGCGCTCGGTCGTCAGGTCGTCCTTGTAGCAGGGCGAGGCGGCGAACGTGCCTTTCCCTTTTGCGTCGCGGCCCATCTCGGCCAGCTTGCTCAGCGCCAGCATGTAGATCTCGCCGGTGTAGCCATAGGTAAAGTGACCATCGCGGCGCACATCGAGGCTGGAGGTGAACTTGCCCGGGGAGAGCAGGCAGCCCGCCAGCAGCGCGGCAAGAGCAACGGCGAAGGCTTGGGCATCATGGCTCCACTCCTGCCCGGGTCGCGGCGGCATAAAGCGCGATCGCGGCGGCGTTGGAGACGTTGAGGCTCTCGATCGCCTCGCCGATCGGCAATTTCGCGATCGCATCGCAGTGCTGGGCGATGTTATGGCGCATGCCGTCGCCCTCTGCGCCGAGCACCAGCGCCACTGGCCCCGTCGGGAGCGCCTCGGCCAGCGTCGATGTGCCGGAGCCATCGAGCCCAATCCGCCAGTAACCGGCCTCGGCGATCTCCTCGAGCGCGCGGGCGAGATTGACGACCCGCACCCAGGGCACCACCTCGAGCGCGCCGGATGCCGATTTGGCGAGCGTGCCGGATTCGGGCGGGGCGTGCCGGTCCTGCGTGACGATCGCCGCCGCGCCGAAGGCTGCCGCCGAGCGCAGGATCGCGCCGACATTGTGCGGATCGGTCACTTGGTCGAGCACCACCAGCGGGCGCGCGGCATCGCCGCTGAGCACGTCGTCGAGGAAGACATCCTCGAGCATGTCGCAATCGAGCACCAGCCCCTGGTGCGGCGCATCGCGCGCGACCAGTCGGCCCAGGTCCGCCGCCTGCGCATATTCGACCGGGAAGTTTTCCGGCAGCTCGCCGCCTAGCGAATCGATCCCTTCGCGGGTGGCCCAGAGCTTGCGGTGACTCCGCTCGGGGTTTTTGAGCGCGGCTTCGACCGCGTGGCGGCCCCATAGCCGCACTGCACCCTTGCTGGCCTGCCCGCTGCCGCGCCCGCCCTGCATGCGGCCGGCGCGTCCGCGCAAACCGCGCCTGCTCTTACCCCGGTGATCGCCATCGCCCTGTTGTGTCATTTCATCGTCCCGCTGCTGCGTTTGAATGCCGCTCCTGCCAGCCTGTGAGGGCACAGGCAAGAATCGGCTCAGCCGACAGCAACGTTGTTCGTCTGGATTGCCGGGGCTGGGTGGTGGACAGGGGTGGATTCGAACCACCGTACGCTCTCGCGGGCAGATTTACAGTCTGCTGCCATTAACCACTCGGCCACCTGTCCACACCAGCCTGCCGGTGACG
>CANJSX010000029.1 GCA_947477055.1 Sphingomonadaceae bacterium
ACGACGGACAGGAGACCGCAATCCTGCCCGGCACGACGGTCGAGGAACTGGCGCTGGCCGGCATCGCGCTCCGCCACGAGGCGCGGCCCGGCACCGGCGGACCGGAAATCTCCGGGCACTTTCACCCCAAGCTGGTGATCAGCGGGCGCGGGCGGCGAGTGGCGCGGCCCTGTGCAGTGGCGAGCGAGAACCGGCTGGTGCTGCCGGCCTATGGCGCGCTGACCGGCGGGCTCGATGCGGGCGATCCGGCGATCCTGGGCGCGTTGCAACCGGCCCGGGCGATTATCGCCATGGTCGCCGCGCAGGGCCGGATCGCGAGCTTCCCGCTGTGGCAGGCTTCAGGCCAGTGATTCCAACCTTTCCCTTCGGCGCAGTTGTGATATGAGCGCCGCCAGCAACGTTCACAGAGCAACGGAGAAAGCCCGATAGCACCCCCACCCCGGCGCACGATGACGCCCCCCGTAAAAAGCGGGCCGCGCTTCAACGAATTCATCACTGTCGACAAGGTCCGCGTGATCGATGGAGACGGTGAGAACCTTGGCGTCATGTACACCCGCGAAGCGATCGAACAGGCCGCCACGTCCGGCCTCGACCTGGTCGAGGTGTCGCCCAACGCCGACCCGCCGGTGTGCAAGTTCCTCGATGTCGGCAAGTTCCGCTACGAGGCGCAGAAGAAGGCCAACCTCGCCCGCAAAAGCCAGAAGACGCAGGAGATCAAAGAGATCAAGATGCGTCCGAACATCGACGATCACGACTATGACGTGAAGATGAAGGCGATGAACCGCTTCATCGGCGAAGGCGACAAGGTGAAGGTGACCCTGCGGTTTCGCGGGCGCGAGCTTTCGCACCAGCAGCTGGGCATGAACCTGCTGCGCCGCGTGCAGGAAGACGTCGCCGAAGTGGCCAAGGTGGAAAGCTATCCACGCATGGAAGGCCGCCAGATGTTGATGGTGATCTCACCGAAATAGTGCTGCTTGGCGCGTGGGCGGCTGGCCTTCGCCAAGCTCAGGCTGAGCGGGGACTTCGCTGGCGGTAAATAAAATCCGCTCGTGCTGAGCCTGTCGAAGCACCCGCGCAACGCTGGAGGCCAAAATTTCAGCCCAACGCATCGGCTTCTGGCTGGGGATCGCCGGCTTCCTCGCCACGCAATTGCTGCCCGCACCCGCTGGCATGCCAGTGCTGGCCTGGTCGACCGCCGGGCTGGTGTGGTGGGTCGCAGCCTGGTGGATGACCGAGGCGATCGCGCTGTCGGCCACGGCGCTGCTGCCCTTTATCGTGCTGCCGCTGGTCGGCGTGGCCGATGCCAACAAGGCCGCATCGTCCTATTACACCCCGATCATGTTCCTGTTCCTCGGCGGCGCCTTCCTCGCTCTGGCGATCGAGCGGACCGGGCTGCACCGACGGCTGGCGCTGGCGATCCTCAAGCACGGTGGCCATTCCAATAGTCGGCTGCTGCTCTCGGTGATGGCGGCGACGGCGCTGATCAGCATGTTCATCTCCAACACCTCGACCGCGCTGATCATGATGCCGATGGCGATCGCCATGCTACGCTCGGGCGGAGTCGGCGAAGGGCGGCAAGAGGGCATGGCCGGGGCGCTGCCGATGGGGATCGCCTTCGCGGCGACGCTGGGCGGCTATGGCACGATCGTCGGCACACCGACCAATGCCATCGCCGTCGCGCTGCTCGACAAGACGCTGGGCGTGAAGATCAGCTTCCTCGAATGGAGCCTCTATGGCATTCCGATGGTGCTGATCTCGGTGCCGCTGGCCGCCTTCATCATCGCCCGGATGCAGCGCATCCATGCCGACGACTTCAACCCCGACCATGCGCGCGCCGCGATTCATCTGCCCGACGGCTGGACCGTACCGGAAAAACGGCTTCTGCCCATATTCGCGACCGCAGTGCTGGCCTGGGTCACCCTGCCGCTGCTCGAGCCGCTGTTCCCCAAGGGCGGGCTGACCGACGGCACCATCGCCGCGATTGCCGGCGTTTCGCTATTCTTCATCCCCGATGGCACTGGCCGGCCGATGCTGGTGTGGAAGGAAGCCCACCGCGCCCCATGGGACGTGGTGCTGATGTTCGGCGGCGGTCTCGCTATGGCGATGGGGATGGGCGAGAGCGGGCTGGCCGACTGGCTCGGCCAGATGCTGCTGCCGCTGAAGGCCGTGCCGCTGCCGGTGGTAGCTCTGGTGCTGGTCGGCTTCGTGGTGCTGGTGACCGAGTTCGCGAGCAATGTCGCCGCGGCCAGTGGGATCATGCCGGTGGTCGGCGCGCTGGTGGTTGCGCTCGGCGCCGATCCGATCCTGCTCGCCCTCCCCGCCGCGCTCGCCGCGAGCTGGGGCTTCATGCTCCCGGCCGGGACCGGCCCCAACGCGCTGGCCTGGGCCACCGGCCACATTGCCATGCCCCGGGTGTTGCGCGCCGGACTGCTGCTCGATCTGGCGGGGGTGTTCCTGATGGTCGCAGTGGTGTGGGGAATCACCGCGCTGCGCTGATCCGGTTTCAGTTGAAATCAGCTACCATCCCCGATATGCGCCCGTCCATCCGCTCACGGGTGGAGATGAGGTCCTGCGGAGGTTAGGATTGCGAGCGCCGCCTGCGTTCCTTGTCGACTCCAGCCTCCCTGGGAGCACGCGATCAGGAAAGACCCGTCCCATGTCCACCACACCACCCGTCACGCCGCCTACCCCGCGCCGCAAGCCCAAGCCCGAGATCACCCGCATCGGCGACCGCCAGTTGAAGCCCGCCACTCTGATGATGGGCTTCGGCTATGATCCGACGCTGAGCGAAGGCGCGCTGAAGCCGCCGATCTTCCTCACCTCGACCTTCGCCTTCCCCAGTGCCGAGGAAGGCAAGCGCTTCTTCGAGGGGATCACCGGCCAGCGTCCGGGCGGCTCGGAAGGGCTGGTCTATTCGCGCTTCAACGGACCCAATCAGGAGATCCTCGAAGACCGCCTCGCGGTGTGGGATGGGGCCGAGGACGCGCTGGTCTTTTCCAGCGGCATGTCGGCCATCGCCACGCTGCTGCTGGCCTGCTGCGGCCAGGGCGACGTGATCGTCCATTCCGGCCCGCTTTACGCGGCGACCGAAGGCTTCATCGCCCGCACCCTCTCGCGCTTCGGGATCGGCTATGTCGATTTCCCGGCCGGGGCGGCACCGGCCGAAATCAGCGCCGCGCTGGAGAAGGGCAAGGCACTCGCCGCGCAGCAAGGCGGCAAGCTTGCTCTGGTCTATCTCGAAAGCCCGGCCAACCCGACCAATGCGCTGGTCGATGTCGAGGCGGTGGCTGCCGCGCGCGATGCCATTGCGCCCGAGGCGCCGATCGCGATCGACAACACCTTCCTTGGGCCCTTGTGGCAGCGCCCGCTCGATCATGGGGCAGACGTGGTGGTCTATTCGCTGACCAAGTACGCCGGCGGCCATTCCGATCTCGTCGCCGGGGGCCTGTCGGGCGCGCGGCGCTGGATGGATCCGATCCGCATGCTGCGCAACACCATGGGCACCATCTGCGACCCCAATACCTCGTGGATGCTGCTGCGCAGCCTCGAGACGCTGGAACTGCGGATGACCCGCGCGGGCGAGAACGCGGCCAAGGTCTGCGCCTTCCTGGCCGGACATCCCAAGGTTGAAGGGCTGGGCTACCTCGGCATGATCGCCGATCCGCGCCAGCAGGACATCTATGCCCGACACTGCAGCGGCGCGGGCAGCACCTTCTCGCTGTTCATCACAGGCAGCGAGGCGGAGAGCTTCCGCTTCCTCGATACGCTCAAGATCGCCAAGCTGGCGGTGAGCCTCGGCGGTACCGAGACGTTGGCCAGTCATCCCGCGAGCATGACGCATCTCTCGGTCCCGCCCGAGCGCAAGGCGGCGCTCGGCATCACCGACAATCTCGTGCGGATTTCCGTAGGGATCGAGGACCCGGACGACCTGATCGCCGATTTCGCCCAGGCGCTGGACGCGGCCTGAGCTCAGGCGGCCTTGCGCTTGGCCGACAGTCGGCGGCGATTGCTCGAAACCTTGCGGCGTAGGTGCGTGATTGCCTTGGCGGCCTGGCCCTGCGGGGTTTGACCCAAGCCTCCGGTCATCGCCATCAGCTGCAGTTCGGCAACGGCACCGATCTTTTCGGAAAACATCAGCTGTGCCTCGCTCATCGCCGCGTTGTCCCAGGCGGCGAACTTGGTCAGGCGCAGGCCGATGACATGCGAGGCATCAAGCGCCAATCCGGCCGAATCGAACCAGAGGGAATTCCATGTGCTAAAAGGTATAGTGTTACTCGCTCTGTGAACCGAAACCTGAAGAAGCGCATTGCTTCCCCAAGCCGATCAAGGCGATCCTAACCCCGCCACTCCCGGCGTTCTTCTGCCTGGCGAAGCACATCATACGCGAGTTGCAGCGCCTGGAAAGCCTTGGCTGCGTCTTCATCCCCCGGACGGACATCCGGGTGCACTTCCTTGGCTCTGCCGCGCCAGGCCTTTTTCACCGCATCGATATCGGCATCGGCTTCCAGACCGAGCAATTCCAGCGCGCGCAGCTCGTCGCGGCTGCGGGTGCCGTCGCCCGAGCCGGCCCAGCCATAATGCGCCGCTTCGTGATAGCCTTCGTGGGTCTGGCGTTCCTTCGCCTCGCGCTCGAGCGCTTCCTCGGCGGTGAGGCCGGCGAAATAATCCCAGCCGGCGTTGTATTCGGCGGCGTGGGCCTGGCAGAAATACCAGCGGTCGGGGCTGTTGGGCGATTTCGGCGCGGGGCAAATGCCCGGCTCGATGCAGCCGATCCGGTCGCACAGGCGGACCTGCACGGCTTCGCGGGAGCCGCCATAGCCGCGCCAGCGGGGAAAGCCCCAGTCGCTCGACCGGCGCACACGGCTCATCCCTGTGTTGACCTAGCTACCGTTGGGGCCGGTGCCGGGGCCGCCGCCACCCGCCGGTCCTGCACCCGGGGCGCCGACTGTGCCGATGTTGCCGAACAGGTCTTCGAGGAAGGTCCGTTCCTTGCCCAGCGTCGGCGTCTTGTCGCCATCGGGGTTGAGGCGGACGACATGTTCCATCCCGAAGCGATTGACCTCGGCGACGTTGCCCGTGCCGTCAAAGCGGATCCGCATCACCATCTGGCCGCTGGTGCGCGGACGAGTGAAGGCGGCCTGCCGGGTGTCGATCGAGACGTAGTACCAGTATTTCTCGCCGAACTGGCTGACGAAGGTCGGCCGGCCGAGCGTGTGTTCGATCGAGGTCTGGTTATCGATCCCGGGCTGCACCGAATCGACCAGCGCCGCATCGGCCAGATAGCCGCGGTGATCCCTGATCGAGCTGCAGCCACCGGCGAGGGTCGCCAGAACCAGTGCCGCCACGATGCTTGCGGCCATCCGGCCCTTGGCATGCATTCGAAAAACCTCGCTTCAATCCGCAGGTGCGCTTCGCCATTGCCAGCGGGGCGCACCCTCCTGTAACGGCGACAGCCTTAGGGCCCATCTCCGCCTCGTGCAATGCCGATGGCGCCGCCCGCTTGAATTGCCGCTTAACAGAAAGGCCGCTGTTCCCGTGCCGTCGCTCTGCCCCCTGCTTCAACGCCTGCTCGGCCCCCGCCCGGACCAGCACGCCGCGGTGCGCCCGCTGTGGCACCGCATCATCGCCACCGCCCGCGAGAAGGCGTGGTACGCGCAGTGCGGTGTTGCCGACACTGTCACCGGGCGCTTCGACGCGGTCGCGCTGGTGCTGGCGCTGGTGCTGCTGCGAATGGAGCGCGACGAGGCCTTGATCGCCCCCTCGGTGCTGCTGACCGAGCTGTTCGTCACCGATATGGACGGCCAGCTGCGCGAAAGCGGTGTGGGCGACGTAGTGGTGGGCAAGCATGTCGGGCGAGTGATGGGGGTGATGGGCGGCCGCCTCGGCGCCTATCGCGAGGCGCTGGCGGCACAGGACGACGCGGCGCTGCAGGCGGCAATCACCCGCAATGTCACCCTGCTGGGCGGTGCCGGTCCGGGCGGCGTGGCGGTGCGGGTGCGGGAGCTTGCGGCACAGCTGGCCGCTGCCGATGCCGCGCAGTTGCTCGCGGGGGAAATCGCACGGTGAGCGGAGCCGAGTTCAGTCACTGGGTCGAGGTCCGGCATCTGCCCGTCGGGGAGCTGGCACTGGCAGCAAGCCCGAGCGAATGCGCTGCGCTCGCGCGCCGGTTCGGACTGGTATCGGTTGGCCGGCTTGAGGCAAAGGTCACGCTGGCTCACGCAGGCGAAGCCGTGCAGGCCAGCTGCAAGCTCACTGCCGGCATCGTCCAAAGCTGCGCCATTTCGGGCGAAGACCTGCCCGTTGCCATCGCCGAGCCGGTGCTGCTGCGCTTCGTGCCCGAGGCTCCGGCCGCGGCGGGCAGCGAAGAGGAAATCGAGCTCTCTGCCAACGATTGCGACGAGATCGCCTATTCCGGCACGCGCTTCGATCTGGGCGAAGCGCTGGCACAAAGCCTCGCGCTGGCGATTGACCCCTTCGCTATCGGCCCCGATGCCGCAGCCGCGCGCAAGCGGGCCGGCATCGTCAGCGAAGGTGAGGCCGGGCCGTTTGCGGCGCTGACGAAGCTCAAGAAGGGCGAATAAGCGCCCTTCGTCCTCGGCAAACCCAGGCCAGCGTCAGGCACATACCCACTCCCATTGCGGTGAGCAGCGCCAGCCCGGCCTGATAGCCGCCCGTCGCATCCTTCAGCATCCCCCAGACGAACGGCGTGACGAAGGCGCCGATCTGCGAGATCGTGTTGATCGCCGCCCCGCCGACCGCCAGCTCGCGCTCCGGCAGCACCTCGATCCAGCCGGTCACCATCAGCATCGGGACGGTAAAACAGGTCGCCGCGAAGATGAGGTAGGCGCCGGTCGTGAGCCAGCTCGCCCCGGTCAACGTCAGCGCGAGATAGGCCAACGTCAGCACGGCGGTGTAGGCCAGTCCGTGGGTCAGGTTCGCACGGAGACTGTCGGCGAAATTGCCGGCAGCGAGCATCACGACCGCCCCGATTGCTCCGCCAAGGCTGACAATCGCGCCGACCCCGTGAACATCATCGCCGGTACGCGCTGCCAGCAGCAGCGGCGCCGACAGCATCAGCGTGGTCACCGATCCCGCGAGCAGGAATCCGAACAGGCCGAGCTGAGTCACGATGGGATTGCGCAAGGCGGCGACAAAGCCGCCATGAGCCGCGCCGTGCCGCGCCTGATCGCGCGCCAGCTCATCGGCGATCCAGGCTTTCTCGCGCGGATCAAGCCAGCCAGCCTCCTCGGGTCGTTCGGGCAGCAGCATCAGCAGCATCACCCCGACCAGCACCGAGGGCAGGCCCTGCAGCAGGAACAGCCATTGCCAGCCCTTGAGGCCGGCCACACCGGCCAGCCCGAGCATCCAGCCCGAAACCGCACCGAGCACGATCGAGCTCAGCGGGCTGGCAAGATAGAACCGGCTGACCGCGCGGGCGCGGTAGGCGGGCGGGAACCAGCGGGCGAAATAGTAAATCACCGCGGGAAAGAACCCGGCCTCGGCTCCGCCGAGCAGGAAGCGGACGAGGTAGAACTGCCAGGCCGTGGTGACAAACATCGTCGCCGCCGAGAGCAGCCCCCAGCTCACCAGAATCCGCGCCAGCCATTTGCGCGAGCCATAGCGCACGCTCATCAGGTTCGAGGGGATCTCGAAGATCGCATAGCTGAGGAAAAACAGCCCCGCGCCGAGGCCATAGACCGTGGCGGAGAAGCCGAGATCGGCATTCATCGTCGCCGCGGCAAAGCCGACGTTCACCCGGTCGGCATAGGCGCAGAGATAGGCGAGCATGACCAGCGGCAGGATCCGCCACTGCACCTTGCGCATGGCCTCGCGGCCGATTGCGGCATCGCCCTCAACCATCAGGATTGTCCCCATTGCTCCGCGCCGGGAACTTGCGCCCGGTCACGGATGAAATCCCAATCCTGTGGATCAGAACGGAATATCGTCGTCGAGATCGTCGGCAAATCCGCCGCCGGTGGAGCCGCCGCCCGAACGCTGGGCGCCGCCGCCGCTACCGCCGCCGCCGCCGCTTCCGCCTGACGAACCGCCGCCCCAGTCACCGCCGCCGGAACGCTGGCCACCGCCGCCACCAGCGCCACCGCCCTGGCCGCCGCCGGGCGCGCCGTCGAGCATGGTCAGCACGCCACCCACGCCGACCGAGATCTCGGTCGTGTAGCGGTCATTGCCCGAGGCATCCTGCCACTTGCGGGTGCGCAGCTGGCCTTCGATATAGACCTTGCTACCCTTGCGCAGAAAACGCTCGGCCACGCCGACCAGTCCATCGGACTGGAGCACGATGCTGTGCCATTCGGTGCGCTCCTTGCGCTCGCCGGTGGCCTTGTCCTTCCAGTTTTCGGAGGTGGCGATACGCAGATTGGCGATCCGGCCCCCGTTCTGGAAGCTCTTGACCTCTGGATCCTGGCCAAGATTTCCGATCAGGATGACCTTGTTGACGCTGCCTGCCATCGAATCGCTCCATTTATCTTTGAGCACACCGCTTAGCGAATGGCCCATGGTCGTGCCAGTGACCCACAAGGGGTTTTCCGTCACATTCGTCATTGCGAGGAGCGCAGCGACGAAGCAATCCAGAGTCCCATACTAAGCGCCTGCGATAACCGGAAAACTCAGCCCAGCCCTAGCCAGACCGCCGTCCAGTAAGTCAGCCCCGCAAAAACGTAAGCCAGCGCGAACAGGTAGAGCAACATGAAGGTGGGCCATTTCCACCCGTTTGTTTCGCGCCGGGTGACGGCGATCGTGCTCATGCACTGCGGGGCGAAGACGAACCAGGCGAGGAAGGCGAGCGCGGTGGGCAGGCTCCAGTGCGCCTTGAGCTGCGCGCCGAGCGCCATGTCCTGCTTGGTCACGTCGTCATTAGCGACGGCATAGGTTGTCGCCAGCGAACTGACCGCCACCTCGCGCGCGGCCATCGCCGGGATCAGCGCCAAGGCAATATCGCGGTTAAACCCGATCGGCTCGACCACCACGGCGAGGCCGTTGGCGATGTGCCCGGCGATCGAGGCGTCGACCTGATCCTGGCCTTCGCCGGCGCGGGGGAAATTGAGCAGCAGCCACAGCACCACCGTGACCATGAAGATCATCGTGCCGGCCCGGCGCAGGAAGATCCACGAGCGCTGGAGGAGTCCGATCGCCAGATCGCGCGCCCGGGGCAGCTGGTATTTCGGCAGCTCCATGATGAACCCCGAGGCCTTGCCCTTGGTCACCGAGCTGCGCAGCACCAGCGCCACCACCATGGCGCCCAGGATGCCCGCGACGTAGAGCGTGAAAAGCACCAGCCCCTGTAACCCGACCCCGCCCCAGAGCGAGCGGTTGGGGATGAAGGCGGCGATGATCACCGCATAGACCGGCAACCGCGCCGAGCAGGTCATCAGCGGGGCGATCAGGATCGTCGTCAGCCGGTCCTTCGGATCGGAAATGCTTCGGGTCGCCATGATCCCCGGCACGGCGCAGGCGAAGCTGGAGAGCAGCGGGATGAAGCTGCGCCCGGACAGGCCGACGCCGGCCATCATCCGGTCCATCAGGAAGGCGGCGCGCGCCATATAGCCCGAGGCTTCGAGCGCAAGGATGAAGAAGAACAGGATCAGGATCTGCGGCAGGAACACCACCACCGAGCCGACCCCTGCCAGCACCCCATCGGTGATGAAGTCTCGAGCCAGCCCGGCCGGCAGCGCCGTGCGGACAGTGCCGGAAAGCATCCCGACCCCGGCATCGAGCGCATCGGCGAAAGGCGTCGCCCCGGCGAACACGGCCTGAAACACCACGAACAGCAGTGCGAACAGGATCAGCGGCCCGGCCCAGGGATGGAGGAACAGCCGGTCCAGCCGGGTGTAGAGCCGGTGCTTCGCGTCCTCCGAGACGATCGCCGCAGCGGCGATGGCATGCGCGGTCAGCCGCCGTTCGGTGAGCGTGGTGTGCGGCAGGTGATGGTGCGCTTTGCGGTGCGTTGCCGCGGCAATGGCTTCTGCCAGTTCGGACAAGCCCTTGCGTCGCACCGCCACTGTCTCGACCACCGGGACGCCCAGCGCGCTTTCCAGGGCCTTGGGATCGATCACCAGCCCGTCGCGGGTGGCGAGATCAATCATGTTGAGCGCGACCACGCAGGGCCGACCCAGCGCGATCACCTCCTGCGCGAAGACGAGGTGTTGCTCGAGGTTGGAGGCATCGAGCACCACCACCAGCACTTCGGGTGCCGCCTCGCCGGGAAATTCACCGAGGATGACCTTGCGGGTCACCTCCTCATCAGGACTGGTGGCGTTCAGCCCGTAGCTGCCGGGAAGATCGGTCAGCTCGACCGCCTCGCCGCTGGGCAGCACCAGCCGCCCGGCCTTGCGCTCAACGGTAACGCCCGGATAATTCGCGATCTTCTGGCGGGCGCCGGTCAGCGCGTTGAACAGCGCGCTCTTGCCGGCATTGGGATTGCCGACCAGCGCGGCGCTGCCCGGACCGGCCATCTCAGATCGCCTCGACCTGCATCGCCAGCGCGTGCGAACGGCGCAGCGCGACCGCCATGCGCCCGACCATCACCGCCAGCGGATCGCGCGTGCCGAACACGCCGCGGTGCGAAATTGCCAGCTGCGTGCCGACATCGATCCCCATGGCGCGGACCCGCTCGGCCTCCTCATCCGCCATGCGCGACCAGTCCACCGCGATCACGCGGGCGCTCTGGCCGATGGGGAGAAGGTCCAATGTCATCTCCGATCCGCTGGCAGATCGGCAGGCTAATTGCAAGTCATTCGCAATAATTGACCTAGGTCAAATTTGCCCGGCGATGCCCCGAGGTGGCGCAATTCCGGGGTCAATCGATCGAGAAGATGCTGCGCTGGATGTGGCGGACGCCGCCGTTGGCCTGCACCTTGTCGTCCTTACTGTTGAAGTAATAGAGCACGCCGACCTCGTTCGGGCCGGCCAGCCAGGCGTTGGGATAGCCCAGATCCCACGATCCGCCATCGTCGTGCACGATCAGTTCGCGGCCCCAGCTCTTGCCGCCATCCTTGCTGACCCGGGCGCGGATGCCCGAGGGCATCAGGCGGTAGCCATAGACCGCAACGATCCGCCCGTCGGGCATCACCACCAGGCTGACCGGCGCGCCATAATCGTTGATGCGTGAGAGCCATTGCCAGATCTCGCCGCCGTCGTCCGACTTGAAGACCTCGCTCCACATCACGCCAGTGGGATCGCGCTGGCAGCGCACCGCGCAGATGATCGTTCCGTCAGCCAGCAGATAGCCGCGTGGATAGAACCAGCGATGGCCGATGAAGCGGATGGAGCCGAAATAATCGCCATCGGCCTGCCCCCACAGATCGCGCTTGGGCACGATGTAGGAGAGGAAGTGAAACTGCGATCCGTCAGAGGTGCTGGCATAGACCAGCGGGCGGCGGTTGGCGTTGTTCTTGTCGACCTCGAACAGGAACAGCAGGCAGCGGCCGTCGGGCCGGACGAGAGTGGAATAGATGCCAGACGAAGAGACCAGACCGTCGAGCGGCAGCAGCGCCGGCTTTGACCAGGTCGCGCCGCCATCCTTCGAAACCTGGACCGTGCCGCGCGAATTGGACTGCGCAAAGCCATAGGCGCTGCCGCTGGCGACCAGCACATTGCGGTCGCGGAAGTCGACCGGCGCGATGGCGGCAAGCGACTCCGCGAAGACCGTACCCGGCCCGCCGCCGAGCATGTTGACCTGCGGGTTCGCGCCATCCCAGCTCCGCCCGCTATCGCGGGAGCGGACGGTCAGGGTGCGCGGCGCGAGGCTTGCTCCGGCCCGCTCCAGCGCATCGTGGTTGATCTCCGCGCCGCTGGCATAGCCGACCTTGCGCGAATTGATGCTGGCGATCAGCGTGCCGTCGCCATTCTCCCAGAAACCGCTGGTGTGCGGCTAGGAGCAGAATTCGTCCTCACGGCGATAGACCACAGCGTGGTCGATATTGGTGAGGCTGCGCGGTGCACCGAGGTTCCTGAGGATCGCCGGTGCGCCTTGCGTCCGCAGCCCCGTGGGCAGGGCCAGCAGCCCGGCCGCCGAACCCGCCGCCAGTGCGCCGCGCCGGGTCAGGCCGCTGATGCCCGTACCAACTTCTCCGCGATCCGATTTTTCCGCCATGCCGAACTCCCGCCCCAGCCCCGTCACCTGACGATCACCATGCTGCGAGGGATAGGCCGCGCGCGGGTCACGGCATCTCTCAGTGGGAACTGAGAGTTGACAGGTAGAAAGTATCGTAATCGCGATAGTCGCGCGGGGCGAAGTCGAATTGCTCGCGGAAGCTGCGGGTGAAATGCGCCGCGCTGTTGAAGCCCCAGGAAAAGGCGATGTCGGTCAGCGTGCGGTGCCGGTGCATTTGATTGCGCAGGTCGCAGGCGCTGGCATAGACCCGGCGCCGCAGGATGTAGGACGACAGCGTCTCGCCCGAAACCGAGAACACGGTGCGCAGGTAACGCGACGAAAAGCGCAGCGAGGCGGCGATCGAGGCCGGGCTCAGCGTCGGATCGCGCAGATGGTCCTCGATGTGACGCAGGATGATGCTCTGGCGCTGCCAGATGATTGCACTGGCATCGGAGGTATCGGGAAAGCCGGTGGCATAGGCCGTGGTCAGGGCTTCGAGCATATGCCGGCCAACCCGGTCGCCATGATCGCCGATCACCGCCAGCGCTTCGGGCTCGGCCAGCGATTGCACCAGCGAGGTCATCGTCCGGGTCACGCCCTGGTCGGCGCCCAGCGCCTTGCCGCAATATTGCTCAGGCGTCGGCAGGAATTCGCGCAACAGACGCGGCTCGACCTCGACCAGCACCGCGCTCGACAGGCCCCGGCTCAGCCAGTAGTGCTGCATGGCACTGTCGCACAGCACCACGTCGCCCGGCTGCATCACATTGGCGACGCCATAGTGGTAGAAGCGCGAGGTTCCCGCAGTCTGGATCACGAAGGCAAAACGCCTCGACGTGCTGCGATCGATGTGCCCCCGGGTGCGCTCGATCACGCAGCTGCCGAAACTGAGCCGGGCCAGCTTGATCGGACCGAGCCGCGCCACCGCCATCTGCGCATCGAGCGGGGCGCGATCAAACGGGGTGAAGCGCGCCATCGGCAGCTGGGAAGCATACAGCGTATTCCAGGCCTGCGTCCGTGCCGGCCGGTCAACCTGGAGCATGCTGGTGCACAGATTCTGTATCGAGCTTTCCAAGCTTCCCGTCCCGTTGCGCGCGAGGTGTCGATGGGGGCAGTATGCCCCAGCAAAATACAACATGCACGGCAAATTATACACATGATAATTGCCGGTCGGCGATCAAAGTTGCCCTAACCGGAAATGACGGCAGTCAGCGCGCCGGATAGCGTAGTCGGCCGAGGAAACGGACGAGGCTGAAATGCTCTTCGTCGCCGGCCAGCAATTTGGCCTTGGCCTTTTCGAAGCGCATGATCCCCTCGATCCGGCGGTCGAGGAAGGCGGCAGTTTCCGCCTTGCCTTCGCTGGTATCACCCACCCACACCGCCAGCACTGCGGCATAGATCGCACCAAGCGTGGTGCGTTTGGTGTAGTGGTTGAAATCGGCCGCCGTATCACCGGCGAGGCGCCACATCTTGTCTGCGCTCGACCAAGCCTGTGCCAGCGTGGCGGCCACATTCTGCGGCATCGCCATGATCGCCTGGGCCCGGCGCAGCGCTTCTTCCTGGCCGGCGATGGCTTCGAGGCGGAACCACACCAGCTTGCGGATGCGCTGGCGGATCGGCAGCGCGGCCAGCGCCTCGCAGGGGAGCGCTGCTGCCATTGCGACATCGATCGAAGCGATCCAGGCGGCGATCATTGCCATCGGCCCGTCGCGGAAGGCGAAGCGGGCGAGTTCGGGATCGGTCGCACTCGCCTGCGCTGCCACCTCCACCGCCGCCATGCTCCAGCCATCGAACGCCGCCGCCTCGGCGATTGCCGGAGCGAGCCTCACTCGCAGCGCGTCAAGCGAAGGGTCGGCGGAACCAGCCATGGCTCAGAACGACGGGCCGTAGACCTTGCGCGGCTGCCCGGCATTGGTCTTTGGCTTGGCGTTCGTCTCGATCTCCTGCAGCAGGTTCGATCCGCGCCCATTTAGCGTGGCATAGTCCCGCGCCGAGCGGCCGGAATTGTCCGCCCGGTCAGGATCAGCGCCGGCCTTGAGCAGCAGCCGCATCATCGTCACGTCCTTGCGGTGCACAGCCGAGATCAGCGGGGTTTCGCCAGTGGCATCGGGATCATCGACCCGCGCCTGGTAGGAGATCAGCAGCTCCACCCCTTCGACAAAGCCCATCGCCGAGGCCACCATCAGCGGCGTCACGCCGCGCACATTGCGCGCATTCACATTGGCGCCCTTGCCGACCAGGAAGCTCATCCAGGTCAGATCGCGCCGGCCGGTGACGATGTGCAGCGCCGTATCGCCGGTGGTCACGTCCTTGGTGTTGACCAGCGTGGTACCGGGTTCCGCCAAATATTTGTTGACCTCGCCGCCGTCCTTCTTGCGGATCGCCTCGAGGAACTTGTAGCCATCGGAGAACTGCGCCTGCGCCGGGGCGGACAGCGCCACCAGTGCGGCGAGCATCGGAATGAAGGCGCGGCGAAACCGCCCGGACTTCAGCACTGGTCGGATCCTCCTGTTGCGGCGAGCAGATATCGATTGGCGAGGATTCGCCCCTGCCCCACTCCTGTGTTGCCCCATTCCTGTATTGCACGGCAAGCTTTAGCAGAGCATGAACCGCCGCGCCATGATCGCCCGCTTGCTGACTTTCCTTATTCTGCCGCTGAGCCTCGCGCTGTCCGCTTGCGACAGTGCCGACCAGGTGGCCGAACGCCCGCCGCTGGAAGGCGCGGCAATCGGCGGGCCGTTCACGCTGACCGACAAGGACGGCCAGACCGTCACCTGGAACCAGTTCGAGGGGCTCTACCGGATCGTCTATTTCGGCTACACTTTCTGCCCCGATGCCTGCCCGACCGACGTCAACGTGATGATGCACGGCTTCGCCCGCTTCGAAAAAGCGCATGGCGCCGAGGCGGCGAAAGTCCAGCCGATCTTCATCTCGATCGACCCGGCGCGCGATACGCCCAAGGTCGTCGGTGAGTTTGCCGCTGCCTTCTCCTCCCGCCTGCTCGGGCTGATCGGAACGCCGGAGCAAGTGGCGCGGGCGGCCAAGGGCTTCGCGGCCTATTATGCCAAGGGCAAGCCATCGACTGGTGGCTATCTGATGGACCACAGCCGGATCGCCTACCTGATGGGACCGAAAGGCGAGCCCATTTCCATGTTGCCGGTCGACAAGGGGCCGGATGCTGTGGCGGCGGAGCTGGCCAAATGGGTGAAGTAGCCGCACCCTTCTGGGAGAAGCCGCTCTCCGCCCTCTCGCGCAGCGAATGGGAAGCCCTGTGCGACGGCTGCGGCCAGTGCTGCATGCACAAGCTGGAGGACGAGGACACCGGCGATTTCTATCCGACCAATGTCGCCTGCAAGCTGCTCGACCTTCAGACCGCGCGCTGCGTCGATTATCCCGGGCGGCGCAAGTTCGTGCCCGATTGCATTCGGCTGACGCCGCGACTGGCCGGAACGCTCGGTTGGCTGCCCGAAACCTGCGCCTATCGCCTGCGCGCCCACGATCTGCCGCTGCCCGAATGGCACTACCTCGTCTGCGGCGACCGCGAGGCAGTGCACCGCGCCGGGGCCTCGATCCGGGGCAAGGCCATCTCGGAAGTGATCGCCGGGCCGCTCGAAAACCATGTGATCCTTCCCGCTGGCATGAGTGTGGCCAGTACCGACGACGCCAACGCGGACGACGACGATGCTTGAATGGCTCAAGCGCGCCCCGCGTGAACAGCCCACGCTCGAGCTGGGCGAGCGCAACCTGCCGGTGGTGATCCGCCGCCTGCCGCAAGCGCGCCGGATGACCCTGCGGCTCGCCCCCGATGGCAGCGAGGTGCGGCTGTCGATCCCGCGCTGGGGCAGCCAGGCCGAGGCGCTGGCCTTCGCCCGCTCGCGCGCCGACTGGCTGGCCGGGCTGCTCGCCGCGCTACCGCAGAGCCGCTCGCTGTTGCCCGGCGAGCAAATCGCCTTTCGCGGCGAGCAGTTCACCCTGCTCCACGAACCTCGCGCCCCGCGCCGCCCCTTGCGCGATGGCGCGGCGCTGCGGCTTGGCGGCCCGGCCGAGGGCATGCCCACCCGCCTGCGCCGCTGGTTGGAGGCCGAGGCCCGCGCGCTGCTGGCGGAAGACCTCGCGCATTACTGCGCCCGCGCCGAAGTCCCCGCGCCGCGCCTCGCGTTGACCAGCGCCCAGCGCCGCTGGGGCAGCTGCTCGGGGCGGGGCATCATCCGGATCAACTGGCGGCTGATCATGGCGCCTGACGCGGTGCGCCGCTCGGTCGTCGCGCATGAGGTCGCCCACCTGGTCCACTTCGACCACTCCCCGCGCTTCCACGCGCTGCTGGGCGAGCTGTTCGAAGGGGACATCGCCGGGGCCAACAGCTGGCTAAAGCGCCATGGGCGCGGGCTGTATGCGCCGTTCGGTTAACCTTTGTAAAAACCCCTAACCGGTTCGCAATCAAATTATGAAACATGCGGTCCGTGGTGCGCTGCCTGTCTCTCGCCTCGGCGCTGCTGGCGCTAACGTCCGCCCTTCCCGCGCGAGCGCAGGAGGAGTGCATCCTGTGCAATGCTGCTCCCGGGAGTGCTGCCGAACGCACAGGCGAACGCCCGCTGCAGATCGAAATCACCACCAACCTCGCCTTCAGCCGCCTGGCGCTGACCGGACGGGGCGAGCCCACCGTCAGCATCGACCCGGCGACGGGCGAGCGGCGCACCTCCACCGGGGTGGTGCCGCTGGGGGGCATAAGCTTCCAGGGCCGGGCGCGGATCACCGGCGCGCCGGGCCGGGCGGTGCGGATCGACATGCCACGCACGATCCGCATGTCCTCCTCCACCGGCGGCAGCGCCGAGCTTTCGCAGATCGAAACCGACCTGCCGACCTGGCCAGTGCTCGATGCCAATGGCGCGCTCGAATTCAGCTTCGGCGGCGAGATGCGGGTCGAGGGCACGGCCGGCGGCGTGCTGCGCGGTCAGATCCCAATCACGGTCGATTACAACTGAAACGCTGGCGCAGCTGCGTTACACGCACTATCTGGGGGCGATGTCCCTGATCCGCCCCTCAACCTATTGGCGCAACGTCAGCCCACGCGGCGCGATTGCGGATTTCCGCACCGTGTACCAGCAGGCCGGGCGCAACCGCTGGCGCTTCGCCATTGCCTCGGCAGCGGTGACCTTCGCGATCTTCTCGGTCATGGCGAACGAAGGTGGCCGGGGTTTGCCGCGCCCGCCGGAAGTCACCTACATCAATTCCTGGCCGCTCGACCGCAGCCAGGCGGAAATCATCCGCACCAACCGCATCAATCAGGAACTCAAGGACCGCGCCGCAGCAGCTCAGGCCGCACGCGAGGAGGAAGCGCGACAGGCCTATATGGCGCTGGGCCGGGCGACCGGCATGGATGTCGATGCGATCGCGGCCAAGGCCAAGGCCGACCAGGCCGGGCAAAAGGCGCGCGACGATGCTGAATCTGCCCGGGTTCGCGCCGAAGTGGAGCGCGCCGCCGTTGAGCGCCACTGAGATCGACGACCGGCGCTGGCTGGCCGCTGCGGCGAGCCTCGCCCGGCGCGGCCTTCCGCTGGCCCGCCCCAATCCCGCCGTCGGCGCGCTGATCGTCCGCGACGGCAAGGTCGTCGCCTCGGGCTGGACCGGCGACGGCGGCCGCCCGCATGCCGAGGCCGTTGCGCTGGAGCGCGCCGGAGACGCCGCGCGCGGCGCGGCGCTTTACGTCACGCTTGAGCCTTGCGCACACCTCAGCCCGCGCGGCCCGGCCTGCGCCGATCTGGTCGCTGCATCGGGACTGGCGCGGGTGGTGATCGGCTGCCCCGACCCCGATCCACGCACCGCCGGTGCGGGGATTGCCCGGCTGCGCGAGGCGGGGATCGACGTGGCGGTGGTGCCCTCGCCCGAAGCCGAAGCAACCCTCGCGCCCTACCTCACCCTGCGCCGGCTGGGCCGGCCGCATGTGACGCTCAAGCTCGCGACCTCGCTCGACGGCTGCATCGCCATGGCGGACGGCACCAGCCGCTGGATCACCGGCGATGCGGCGCGGGCGCATGCCCATGCGCTGCGGGCGCGCTGCGATGCGATTCTCGTCGGCGGCGGCACCTTGCGGGCCGATGATCCCGCACTCGATGTGCGCCTGCCAGGGCTGGAGCACCGCAGCCCGCAGCGCTGGGTGCTCAGCCGCGGCGCGGCGCCCGAAGGCTGGCGCGCCCTCGCCGCTCCCGGTGACATCGCCGGGATGGACGTTGTGTTGTCGCTGCTGGTCGAAGGCGGTGCTGCTGCGGCGGCGGCGTTCCTGAAGGCCGGCCTCGTCGACCGGCTGCTGCTCTACCGCGCGCCGATCCTGCTCGGCGCCGGCTTGCCCTGCCTCGCCGACATTGGCCTGGCCTCACTTGATGCCGCACACGGACGTTGGCAGCTTTCTGACCGCCGCCAGCTTGGCAGCGACACGATGGAAGTCTACGAGAGCGTCCCATGTTCACCGGAATAATCACCGCCATCGGCACAGTCCGCGAAGTCCGCGATCAGGGCGACCTGCGCGCCGTCATCACCTGCCCCTATGATCCCGCCGAAATCGCGATCGGCGCCTCGATCGCCTGCTCGGGCGTGTGCCTGACCGTGATCGAGCGCGGCGGCGAGCCGGGCGATGCTTGGTTCGCGGTCGATATTTCCGGCGAGACCGTGGCCCGCACCGTGCAGGACCAGTGGCGCTCCACCCGCAAGCTCAATCTCGAACAGGCGCTGCGCCTCGGCGAAGAGCTCGGCGGGCATATCGTCACCGGGCATGTCGATGCCGTGGGGCGGGTGATCGCGCGCGAGGAAGTGGGTGGTTCGATTCGCCTGACTGTCACCACCCCGGCCGAGATCGCCCCGTTCATCGCGCCCAAGGGCTCGGTCACGGTCGACGGGGTCTCGCTGACCGTCAACGAAGTGGTCGATCACCCGGACGGCACTGCTGACTTCATGCTCAACATCATCCCGCACACCGCCGAAGTGACCACGCTGGGCACGCTCCAGCCGGGTGACGCGGTGAACCTCGAGATCGACGTGCTGGCGCGTTATCTCCAGCGGATGCAGAACCTGAAGGGCTGATATCACCGTTTCGGCAATCGAAATCGGATTGCGAAGCGCGAAACGTTGCGCCAAGATGGTGCTACACAAAACAAGTACTTCGGGAATCAGAGCTGGTGTCTGCAAATCCGGCGCCGCAGGGCCGCCCGCGTCTCTATGACTCGCACGCCCATCTCGTCTCCGACGATCCGGTCCGCTATCCGCGCAACGGCTTCGTGATCAAGCCAAAGGGCGACGGCGGCCCGGCGATCCGCTTTCCCTTCGGCGGCGGCACCATCGGCATCCCCGGCGGGATGCCCGGGGGGGGGGGGGGGGGGGGGGGGGGGGGGGGGGGGGGGGGGGGGGGGGGGGGGGGGGGGGGGGGGGGGGGG
>CANJSX010000030.1 GCA_947477055.1 Sphingomonadaceae bacterium
GGATCGGGATCCATCGAGCCGAAGTTGCCCTGGCCGTCGATCAGCGGCAGCCGCATCGACCAGTCCTGCGTCATGCGGGCCAGCGCGTCGTAGATCGCGCTGTCGCCATGCGGGTGATAATTGCCCATCACGTCGCCGACGATCTTGGCCGATTTGCGATAAGGCCGTCCGGCAACAAAGCCGCCTTCCTGGCTCGCGAACAGAATGCGGCGATGGACCGGCTTGAGCCCGTCGCGCACGTCGGGCAGCGCGCGGGAGACGATTACGCTCATCGCGTAATCGAGGTAGCTGGTCTTCATCTCGTCGACGATATCGACGCGCTGGAACTCGCCCATCGGGCCAACAGAATTAGGGGTTTTGTTGTCTTCGCTCACGCGCTGTTTTTCGCTTGTTTCAACAGGAATGCAGGGTGCCCCAAGGCCCTAGGCCATAGCACCGGCAAAGGCCAGTGAAGGGGTGGTATGGAACCCGGCTTGCTGCGCGTTTTCCACATTTCCGGGCTGCAGCATGGAGGGCAGCATGAACAATTGCGACGAATCGCATTCAACGGCCATTCAAGCGTGCGGCGATAGCTGCCGTAGCCATTGCAAAAGCGACGATTCCCCGCCAATGCACGCTCGGAAGTTTTGCTCCGGCCGGGCCTGTTTCCCCCGCCGGCACTTGAGGAGAAGATTGCGATGATGCGGACTACTGGCCTGATGCGCAGGTCCATCCTTTCCCGTTCGCTGGCCGGTGCGCTGGCCGCGGTTTCGCTGGCCGGCACAGCACTGGTCGTCGCAACACCGGCGCTGGCGGCCAAGCCCAAGGCGCCTGAGGCGCCGAAAATCAAGATGTCGAAAACCTTCCAGCCGCTCGCTGCAGCGCTGAGCAAGGGGCTCGAAGATGCCAAGAAGAAGCCCGAAGTGATTGCCGCCCAGGCCAAGGTCGCTGCTGGCGTGGAAGCGCTGCGAACAGCTCAGGGCAACACTGCCCGCACCGCTGCGCGCGGGCAGCGTGATACTGCTGTGGCCGAACTCGGCACCACGCTGATTGCCGAGAAGACCCAGCTTGACGGCGTCTTTGCCGGCGCCAGCACTTCGGACGACAAGTATATCGCCGGCCAGCTGGCGGTTCAGCTCGGCGGTCTGGCGCAGGATCCCGCGACCCAGCGCAAGGGCCTTGCGGCCATGCTCGACAGCGGCAAGACCGCTCCGGCCGACGCGCCGCGCTTGCAGTTCTATCTCGGTTCGATTTCCTACGACCTGAAGGACTACGCCACTGCGCGCACCGCCTTCACCACCGCGATGGCCGCAGGCTACCGCGAGGGCGATATCGAGGCGCTGCTGGCCGAATCCTATATTTCCGACAATCAGGTCGCACAGGGTCTGGTCGTGCTGAACCAGGCGATCGACACCCGCCGCGCCGCCGGCACACCGGCGCCGCAGGGCTGGTATCGCCGTGGTTTGGGTGCTGCCTACAAGGCCAAGATCCTCGACCAGGCGGGCGCCTTCTCGATGGCGCTGGTGCGCGATTATCCCAGCAGCGACAACTGGGCCGGCGCGATCACGGTGCTGCGCGAGGTTGGCGGCTACGCCAACCAGGAATCGCTCGACCTGATGCGGTTGATGGACCGCACCGGCAGCTGGGCCGAAGGCCGTGACTATGTCGAATATATCCAGGCTGCTGACTCCCGCCGCCTGCCGGGTGAAGTGGTCGTGGTGATCGACAAGGGCATCGCCGCCGGCAAGCTGCAGATGAGCGACGTGTTCGTCAGCGACAACCGGTCCCTCGCCGCCGGCCGTATCGCCGCCGACAAGGCCTCGCTCCCGGCGCTGGAGCGCGATGCCCGCGCGGCCAATGCTACCGGCGCGACTGTCGCTGCGGCGGCGGACGCTTTCCTCAGCTATGGTCAGGCGGCCAAGGCGGTCGAACTCTACACGATCGCGCTCGGCAAGCCGGGCGTGGACGTGGCGCGTGCGACCACCCGCCTTGGTATCGCCCAGGCCGACAGCGGCGATTATGCCGGTGCGGCTGCGACCTTCGCTAAGGTCGAAGGGCCGCGCAAGGCTTTGGCGCAGCTGTGGGGGATCTACGCCTCGCAGAAGGCTGCCCCGCCGACCCCGCCTGCTGCTCCGGCAGTGCCGAAGTAAGCAGCGCTCAAGTCATGTAATCGGGAGGGGCGGCAGGCGACTGCCGCCCTTTCTCGTTGGGCTCGGTGCGTCAGTCCACCGGCAGGAAGTCGTCGCTGGCCTCGTCGAGCACGTGCAGCACCCCGTCCGAGATCGCGAAAAAGGCGCCGCGCAGGGTTAGCTCGCCGTCGCGTTCCTTGCGGCGGATGCAGGGGAAGCTGCGGAGGTTGGCGAGGCTGACCTTCACCCCGGCCTGCTCCATCGCCCGTTCGGCGGCGCGGCCTTCGGTGCCCAGCCGGGCGACGATCGGATCGCGGACATCATCGAGCAACCCGATCCAGTCGGCGATGAAGCCGCCTTCGCCGGGCTCGGTCCCGTGCATCTCGCGGGTCAGCGCAGCCTTGCAGCCGCCGCACATGCCGTGGCCCATCACCACGATTTCCTTGACCCCAAGGAACTGCACCGCAAATTCCAGCGCGGCCGAAACGCCATGGTGGCCGGGGCTGGTCTCGAACGGCGGAACCATCGCGGCAACGTTGCGGACCACGAAGATCTCGCCCGGATCGACATCGAAGATCTGCGCCGGATCGACCCGGCTGTCGGAACAGGCGATCACCATGATCTCGGGCTGCTGGCCATCGCGCAGGGTCGCCCAGCGTTCACGATTCGGGGTCCAGGCAGAGTCGCGGAAGCGGCGGTAGCCCTCGACGAGGTGGTTGAACTGCGGGGAAGGGCGGGTGCTCATGCGGCGCTTCATGGTCTGTACGATTGCCTCTGGCAAGGCCCGCGTCATGCGACTATCTGGGCGGCATGAACGACCTCTCGTCCGCCCCCGCGCCCGAGCCGCGCCAGCGCAAGCCTGACTGGATCCGGGTCAAGGCGCCGACCTCCCGCGCCTATGGCGAAACCCGCGATCTGATGCGCTCGCTCGGCCTCAACACCGTGTGCGAGGAGGCGGCCTGCCCGAACATCGGCGAATGCTGGACCAAGAAGCACGCCACGGTGATGATCCTGGGCGATGTCTGCACCCGGGCCTGCTCGTTCTGCAACGTCAAGACCGGGATGCCGCGCAAGGTCGACCTGATGGAGCCGGAGAACGTCGCGATTGCCGCGGCCAAGCTCGGCCTGCAGCATATCGTCGTCACCTCGGTTGACCGCGACGATTTGCCGGATGGTGGGGCCGGGCAGTTCGTCAAGGTGATCGAAGCGCTGCGCCGGACCACGCCGGACACCACGATCGAAATCCTCACCCCTGATTTTCGCGGCAAGATGCGCGAGGCGGTCGAGGCGATCGCCGCCGCCGGGCCGGATGTCTATAACCACAATCTCGAGACCGTGCCGCGGCTCTATCCCACCATCCGCCCCGGTGCGCGCTACTATGCCTCGCTGCGGTTGCTGGAAGAAGTGAAGTGCCATTCGCCGACGGTCTTCACCAAGTCGGGCATCATGCTCGGCCTCGGCGAGGAGCGGCTGGAGGTCCATCAGGTGATGGACGACATGCGCAGCGTCGGGATCGATTTCCTCACCATGGGGCAATATCTGCGGCCCACGCCCAGGCATGCCGAGGTGAAGGAATTCGTCACCCCGCAAGCCTTCTCCGCCTATGGCGCGATTGCCCGGGCCAAGGGCTTCCTCCAGGTCGCCTCCACCCCGCTGACCCGCTCGAGCTATCATGCCGGTGAGGACTTCGCCGAGATGCGCGCAGCTCGCGTCCTGCGGCAGGCTCAGGAAGAGCGGATGAAGCTCGCCAAGGCGCGCTGATGCCTGGGGTCAATGAAGTCCGCATCATGCCGTGGAGCGCGGCGCAGATGTATGAGCTGGTGGCCGATGTCGGCCGCTATAGCGAATTCCTGCCCTGGGTGATCGCCACCAGAGTGCGCTCCGACAGCGAGGGCGAGATGATTGCCGACATGCTGGTCGGCTTCTCCGCGATCCGTGAGAAGTTCACCTCGCGCGTGGTCAAGCAGCGACCCGGGCGGATCGAGGTGATCTATGTCGATGGGCCGATGCGCGATCTCGACAATGTCTGGAATTTCCGCGACCGCGACGAGGGTGGCTGCGAGGTGGAATTCTCGGTGCGCTTCACCTTCCGCAACGCGCTGTTCGAAAAGCTCGCCGGCCAGTATTTCGACCGCGCCTTCCGCAAGATGGTGAACGCCTTCGAGGAACGCGCGGCGGCGCTCTACGGCAGCAGCAGCTCAAGCGCGATCAGCGCCGCCTGACGGCGCACCGTCGCCCGGCTCGATCCGTCGAGACGCCGCTCCTCCGCATCGACCTCGTCGTTCCCGCGCACTGCACGGGCGAAGACCACCGTGCCGACCGGCCGCGCCGCGCTGCCCCCGTCCGGCCCCGCAATGCCGCTGATCGCCACCGCCACATCGGCGCCGCTGCGTTTGAGCGCGCCTTGCGCCATGGCCCAGGCGGTCGCCACCGAGACCGCGCCGAAGGCATCGAGGATTTCCTCCGGCACGCCCAGCAACTCGCGCTTGGCTTCATTCGAATAGGTGACAAAGCCGCGGTCCATCACTGCCGACGAGCCGGCGATTTCGGTCAGCGCGGCGCTGACGAGGCCGCCGGTGCAGCTTTCCGCCACGGCGACGGTGCGCCCGGCGGCCTTGTTTTCGGCGATGACGCGCGCGGCGAGCTGGACGATGTCGTCAGGGAGGAGGTTGTCGCTCATCTCAGGCCGCGCAGATCGAGAATTTGCCGACCCTCGCCAATCCGGCCTGCGAGCCGAGGCCGACCGCCAGCGCGATCAGCTCGGCGGTGTTTTCCGCCGGGAGCGGGGAGAGCAGCCGCACCATGCGTTCAATCGTCGGGCAGCGATCGGCCGGGAGCTTCTGGCTGACCACGCCTTCGACCAGCCCGTCGATCATCGGTTGCAAGGTCGTATCCGGCAGATTGCGAATCAGGTCGGTGGTCTGGGGATCGCCCATCGGGCCGCCCATCTTGAGGAAGGCGGCCTTGGCGCCGGGCCAGGATTTGGCCTTGGTGCTGGCGTAACGGCTGGCCAGATCGGCGCCGTTGCGGGTCAGCCAGGCGTCACCCGGGAGCACCGCGGCGCAGCGCTGGCTGGTGCCGGTGATGATATTGGGCAGCACATAGCTCGCCAGCGAGGTGAACTCCGCCGGGGTCAGGCAAGGCGGCTCGGCGGCGCGGGCCAGGCCCGGCAGCAGGCTCAGCGCGATGACGGCGGCGACAGGGAACTTGCGCATTGGGGGGATGCTCCGTTCAATCCAGGATGAGAGTGGCGACGGCCTGTGCGGCAATGCCTTCGCGCCGCCCGGTGAAGCCAAGTCCTTCGGTGGTGGTGGCCTTTACGCTGATGGCGCTGACATCGGTAGCGATGATTTCGGCCAGCCGCTCGCGCATCGCCTGGCGGTGCGGGCCGATCTTGGGGGCCTCGCAGATGATGGTGAGGTCGGCATTGCCGATCCGGAAGCCGGCTTCGGCGGCGAGGGTGACGGCATGGGCGAGGAAGCGGTCCGAAGATGCGCCGCGCCATTGCTCGTCGCTGGGTGGAAAGTGCTGCCCGATATCGCCTGCACCGATTGCGCCAAGGATCGCGTCGACCAGCGCATGGATCGCGACATCGGCATCGCTGTGCCCGGCCAAGCCTTGGCTGTGCGCGATCCGCACCCCGCAGAGCCACAGCTCCTCGCCCTCGGTCAGGCGATGGACATCGTAGCCGGTGCCGACCCGCATGGCGGGCTGGGCCACGGTAAAGTCCTCGGCGAAGGTCAGCTTGTGCAAGGCTTCGTCTCCTTCGACCAGCGCGACGGCGATGCCTGCCGCCTGCGCCACTTGCGCATCGTCCCCGGCGTCTGCCGCACCGCTCCAGCTGCGGTGTGCGGCGAGGATCGCGGGGTAGCGGAACGCCTGCGGGGTCTGCACCCGCCGCAATGTCTCGCGCCGGGCCGGGGCGCCCATCAGCGCGCCATCGGCCTGGGCCAGACTGTCCACCACTGGCAGCACCGGGATTGCCCCGTCATTAACCGCCAGCGCTGCTACCAGCCGGTCGATCACGGCGCGGGGTAGCAGTGGGCGTGCGGCATCGTGGATCAGCACCAGTTCGGGCGTGGCATCGGCCAAGGCTTCCAGTCCGAGCCGGACCGAATCCTGCCGTGTCGCTCCACCGGTGACGAGGCGGACGGTGGGTATTCCCGCCAGAGCTTCAGCGGCAATCTCGTCCGCCCCGGCAGGAATCGCCACCACGATCGGAGCGATCCCGGCCGCCGCCAGCCGCTCGACGCTGTGACGCACCACCGGCTTGCCGCGCCAGTTGGCGAACTGCTTGGGCAGCGGCTGTCCGGCGCGCAATCCGGCGCCCGCAGCCACGACCACGGCGGCGCATCCAGCGGGGAGGGGGGCAGCGTTCATCATCACGAGCGGGTAGAGGCTTGCCGGGACGAGAGCAATTGCCTATGTGCTGCCCAAATTTTAGGCACGCTGACAATGAACCCGCTCCCTCCGCCCCCCACGCTCAATCCGATCCACATCGGCCCGGTGCGCATCGACTGTCCGGTGATCCTCGCGCCGATGACCGGGGTGACGGATTTGCCCTTCCGCCGCGTGGTGCGCCGCTTTGGCTCGGGGCTCAATGTCACCGAGATGATCGCCAGCCCGGCCGCGATCCGCGAGACCCGCCAGTCGATCCAGAAGGCGGCGTGGGATGCGATCGAAGAGCCGGTTTCGATGCAGCTGGTCGGCTGCGATCCGGTGCAGATGGGCGAGGCGGCGAAGCTCTCCGAAGATCGCGGCGCGGCGATCATCGACATCAACATGGGCTGCCCGGTGCGCAAGATCGTCAACGGTGATGCCGGCTCGGCCTTGATGCGTGACATTCCGCTGGCCACGGCGTTGATCTCGGCGACAGTGAAGGCCGTCTCGGTGCCGGTCACGGTCAAGATGCGGATGGGCTGGTGCCACGACAGCCTCAACGCGCCCGAACTCGCGCATATCGCCGAGGATCTCGGGGTGAAGCTGGTGACGGTGCATGGCCGCACCCGCAACCAGCTCTACAAGGGTGAGGCCGACTGGGCCTTTGTGCGCCGGGTCAAGGACGCGGTTTCGATTCCCGTCATCGTCAATGGCGACATCTGCACCATTGCCGACGCCGCGCAGGCGCTTGAGCAATCGGGCGCAGACGGGCTGATGATCGGGCGCGGGGCCTATGGCAAGCCGTGGATGCTGGCGCAGGTGATGCGCTGGCTGGAGAGCGGCGAGGCGATGGCCGATCCCTCGCTGGCCGAGCAGCTGGCGCTGATTCTCGAACATTACCGGGCGATGCTCGATCACTATGGCAGCGATACCGGGGTGAAAATGGCGCGCAAGCACCTTGGCTGGTACACGAGGGGCCTGCATGGCTCGGCCGAGTTCCGCAACCGGGTCAACTTCATCGACGATCCCGAGGCGGTAATGGCGGCGCTTTCGACGTTCTATCTGCCCTTCCTCGAACGCGGGGCCGAGCGGCAGGCCGCATGAACACCCGGTTGCCCGATGCGATCAAGCTGGTCGCCAGCCTGCCGATGGCGATCATCGTGCTGGCGCCGGGGCAGCGCATCGCCTCGGTCAATCAGGTCGCCGAGCAGTTCTTCGGACAATCCTCGCGCCGGCTGGTCGGCAAGCCGCTCGACGAGGTGTTGCGCTTCGAAGAGCAGCGGCTGGCCGAGCGGATTGCCGATGCCGAAACCCCGCTGTCGGCGCGCGAAAGCGATGTGGTTGTGGTCGGGCAGGGCGCGCGGCGGCTCGACGTCGGCGTGGCCCCGGTGGTGGATGAGCCGGGCTGGCAGGTGCTGACGCTGCATGATTCAACCGCTGCCGAGACCATGGGCGAAGCGCCCTCCGGCCCAGATAATTTGGTGCTGCGCGCTCCGGAAATCCTCGCCCATGAAATCAAGAACCCGCTCGCCGGGATTCGCGGTGCGGCGCAGTTGCTGGCGCGCAAGCTGGGCGATGCCGACAAGGCACTGACCACCCTGATCGCCGACGAGGTCGACCGGATCGCCAAGCTGATCGACGAGATGCAGACGCTCAGCCGCCGCACCACCACCCCGCTCGCCGCCTGCAACCTGCACGAAAGCGTGCGCCGCGGCACGGCTGTCCTTTCTGCCGGGGGCGGCACAAGGATCGAGGAGGAGTTCGACCCTTCATTGCCGCCGGTGATGGGCAATGCCGACGGGCTGGTGCAGGTGGTGATCAACCTCGTCTCGAACGCCCGCGAGGCCAGCCGCGATGTGGCATACCCTCGGGTGATCGTGCGCACCCGCTTCGCCAGCGGGCTGCAGCTCCACACCACCGCCGACGGACGCCCGCTGCGCCTGCCGATCGAGCTGCGGGTCAGCGACAATGGCCCGGGGATCGACCCGGCGATGCGCGATCATATCTTCGAGCCATTCGTGACGACCAAGAAGACCGGGCAGGGGCTGGGTCTCGCGCTGGTCCGCAAGCTGGTGCGCGATATGAACGGGCGCATCACTTACGAGCGCGAAGAGGCCGACCGCGACGGCACCGCCGGCTGGACGCATTTCCGCGTCCATCTGCCGCTGGCGGACGAGACCAGCAAGAAGCGGAAGGGGACTGCTGCGTGAGCGTACTGCTGGTCGAGGACGACGAATCGATCGCGATCGTGATCACCGCCGCGCTGGAGGCCGAGGGCTTCGCAGTGACGCGTTGCGACAGCGTCGCCACTCGCGACCGGTTGCTGGCGGCGCATCGCTATGGCGCGCTGGTGACCGACGTGATGCTGACCGATGGTGACGGGATCGAAACGCTCGGCACGGTGCGGGCGCTCCATCCGGCGATGCCGATCATCATCCTCTCGGCCCAGAACACGCTCGATACCGCAGTGCGGGCCAGCGATACGGGTGCGTTCGAATATTTTCCCAAGCCCTTCGACATCGACGAGCTGGCGCGGACCGTGCGGCAGGCGGTCGGGTCGGGCAGTTCGGTGTCGTCCGAAGAGACGGAGCCGGCGCCGCAGGGCCTGCCGCTGGTCGGTCGCAGCGCGCCGATGCAGGCGGTTTACCGGATGATCACCCGGGTGCTGCGCAACGATCTGACCGTGTTGATTCTCGGCGAATCCGGCACCGGCAAAGAGCTGGTGGCCGAAGCGATCCACCAGCTCGGCGATCGCCGCGACGGGCCGTTCGTGGCGGTCAACACCGCGGCGATCCCGGTCGAGCTGATCGAGAGCGAGCTGTTCGGGCATGAGAAGGGCGCCTTCACCGGCGCCGTGGCGCGCCATATCGGCAAGTTCGAACAAGCGGCGGGCGGCACGTTGTTTCTCGACGAGATCGGCGACATGCCGATGCAGGCGCAGACCCGGCTGCTGCGGGCGCTACAATCGGGCTCGATCCGGCGGGTCGGCGGGCGTGACGAAGTGACGATCGATGCGCGGATCGTCTCCGCCACCAACAAGGACCTCGAGCCGCTGATCGCCGCCGGCCAGTTCCGCGAGGACCTCTATTACCGCATCAACGTCGTGCCGATCCACCTCCCGCCGTTGCGCGAACGGCCCGACGATATCGAGGCGCTGGCCCGGCATTTTCTGGCGCTGGCCGCCGGCGAAGGTCTGCCGCGCCGCCAGCTGCTACCCGAGGCGGCGCTGCTGCTCACGCGCCAGCCGTGGCGGGGCAATGTCCGCGAGCTGCGCAACTTCATCTACCGCCTGGCCCTGCTGGCGCGGGACGATGTGATCGACATCGCGGCGATCGATGTGCTGCTTGAGGGGGCAATGCGCGGCGAAGGCAGCGCACATGCGCCGGACGGCAGCGAACTGGCGGTTGCCGTCGTCGACTGGCTGCGCGCTAAACGGCCGCCCGATGGCGCGGTTTACGATACGGCGCTGGCCGCCTTCGAACGGCCGCTGCTCGGCTGGGTACTAGGCCAGACCGGTGGCAACCAGCTGCGCGCGGCGCAGATGCTCGGCATCAATCGCAACACGCTGCGCAAGCGGCTAAGTGACCTGGGGATTGAGGCCGAGGCCTTCACCCGGCGATAGCGCCGATCTGGATTCAAACCTCTTGCAAAGTTGCAACAGCGGTGTTGTAACTATGCAACGATGGAGCACGTGATTTCACCTGGCAACAGGCGCTGGCCGCGCTGGTGGCGACGGTTCCAGCTGGCAGCGCGCCGATCCAATGTCTTCGTGCTGATGGAAGCGGGATGCGTGCTGGCCTTCGTGGTGATGAGCGCGGTTACCTGGGTCGCGCTTAGCCGCCAGCCGTCGAAGGACGCTCTGCTCCCTTCCAGCCTGACCTCGACCCTGCTGATCGGCACGCTGGTACCGGCGATGGGCATCCTGATCCTGCTCGGGCGGCGCATGGCGCTGCGGCGCGCGGCGGAGAGTGTGGGCGGTTCGGGCAAGCTGCATGTGCAGCTGGTGTTCCTGTTCTCGATGATCGCCGCGGTGCCGACGCTGCTGGTCGTGATCCTGGCCTCGTGGCTGTTCCAGTCGGGCGTGGAATTCTGGTTCTCGGATTCCTCGCGCGGGTTGCTGGAGAACGCCAACAAACTGGCCCGCGGCTATTACGAGCAGAACGTGCGCTCGGTGAACGACGAGTCGATCGCGATGGCGAGCGACCTGCGCTTCATGCTCAGCGAGATTACCGTGGTCGATCCGCGCTTCCGCCAGGGCGTGGCCTATCAGGTCGTCCAGCGCGGGCTGGACGAGGTGGCGATCGTCCAGAAGCGCTCCGATGGCGAGCTGGTTACGGTCGCCTATGTCGATCCCAAGAACCGCGCCGACCGCAGCTGGATTACCCAGCAGCAGCTGCGACAGCTCGACAAGGGCGAGCAGATCATCGTCAGCGCCGACGCCAACCACATCGAGGCGGTGACGCCGATCGACCGGCGGGCCGGGATATATCTCTATGCCGGACGAACCTCCGACCTGCTGGCCTTCAGCCAGGGCAAGCGCGCCGACAGTATTGTGCAGGGCTACAAGGAGCTGACCCAGCGCGCGCGGGTGCTGCAGCTGCGCTTCAACATCTTCCTGTTCGTGATTTCGTTGGCATTGGTCGGATTCGCGGTGTGGTTCGGCCTCAGGCTGGCTGACCGGCAGGTGCAGCCGCTCTACCAGCTGGTGAAGGCTGCCCGCCAGGTCGGTGCGGGCAATTACACCATGCGGGTCGAGGGGCGGATCGGGGCGGACGAGATCGGCTCGCTCAACCGCGCCTTCAACCGCATGACCGCGCAGATCGAGCGCCAGACCCAGGCGCTGGTCGGCGCCAACGAGCAGCTCAGCGAGCGCCGGGCCTTCATCGAGGCGGTGCTGGAGTCGGTCACCGCCGGGATCGTCTCGCTCGATGCGGAGGGCGGGGTGCTGCTGATGAACAGCTCGGCCCTGAAACTGCTGCTGGGCAAGGCGGGGCCACCACCGGTCGGCGAACCGCTGGCCGAAATTGCACCGCAGATCGCCGCGCTGGTTGAAAGCGGGGCGAGCGAGGGCATCGTCCAGCAGGGCGGGGCCGAACTGTTCACCCTTGCGGTCAAGATCAGCGGCGATCGCAGCGGCCATGTGATCACTTTCGAGGACATCACCCGCCAGCTGCTCGACCAGCGTCAGGCAGCGTGGTCCGACGTGGCGCGGCGGATCGCGCATGAGATCAAGAATCCGCTGACCCCGATCCAGCTCGCCACCGAGCGGCTCAACCGGCGCTACCGCAAGCAGATCGTCACCGATCCGGAACTGTTCGAGGAACTGACCAGCACGATCGTCCGCCAGGTCGGTGACCTCAGGAAAATGGTCGACGAGTTCTCTTCTTTCGCCCGCCTGCCCAAGCCGGTGTTCCGCGGTGAGGACCCGGTCGATCTCGCGCGCCAGGCGCTCTTTCTGCAGGAAGTGGCCCGGCCGGACATCACCTTCGCATTCTCTGCGCAGGATGACATCGGCATCATCGCCTGCGATCGCCACCAGTTCGGCCAGGCGATGACTAATGTGCTCAAGAACGCCACCGAGGCGGTCGAGGCGCGCGCCAAGGGGGCCGAGCCGGATTATCGCGGGCGGGTCACACTCGATATCACCGGCGGCATGTATGAGGTCGCGGTGGTGGTGGCTGACAACGGCATCGGCCTGCCGCAGGACCGTGAGCGGATCGTCGAGCCCTATGTCACCACGCGTGACAAGGGCACGGGTCTCGGCCTCGCGATCGTCAAGAAGATCGTCGAGGAACATGGCGGCGAAATGACATTTTCCAGCGCCGAAGGCGGCGGGACGCGCGTGACCATGCGTTTTGCCCGCGATCCGCTTTCGGGACAGCGTTCCAGCGAGGCAGCGGAATGACGGCAATGCACACAACGGAGGCCAGATGGCGCTCGAAATTCTGATCGTTGACGATGAACGCGATATTCGCGAGCTGGTTGCCGGCGTGCTCAGCGACGAGGGTTACGACTGCCGGACGGCGGGCGACAGCGTGTCGGCGCTGGAGGCGATCGACCTGCGGCGGCCCTCGCTGGTGCTGCTCGATGTCTGGCTGCACGGCAGTCCGATGGACGGGCTGGAAGTGCTCGACGAGATCAAGCGGCGCGAGCCGGAGCTGCCGGTGATCATCTTCTCCGGCCATGGCAACATCGATACCGCCGTCTCCGCGATCGGGCGCGGGGCGATGGACTTCATCGAAAAGCCCTTCGAGGCCGAGCGCCTGCTGCTGCTGGTCGAACGCGCCACCGAGACCGAGCGGCTGCGCCGCGAGAACGCCCGGCTGCGTCAGGGCACACCGCTGGGTGATGAGTTCACTGGCAACAGCTCAGCGATCAACCAGGTCCGCGCCACGCTCAAGCGTATCGCCAACACCGGTAGCCGGCTGCTGATCAGCGGTCCGGCGGGCGCGGGCAAGGAAGTGGCGGCGCGGCTGTTGCACGGCTGGAGCGGACGGGCCGAGGCGGCCTTCGTCTCGGTCAACTCCGCGCGGATCACGCCCGAGCGGTTCGAGCAGGAACTGTTCGGCGAGGAAGCCGACGGCAGGCTGGTGCGCCCGGGGCTGCTGGAGCTTGCCGATGGCGGCACGCTTTATCTCGATGAGGTGGCGGACATGCCGCTCTCCACCCAGGCGCGGATCCTGCGGGTGCTGACCGATCAGGCCTTCGTGCGGGTCGGCGGAAACCGGCAGATCCGGGTCGATGTGCGGGTGGTGTCATCGACCTCGCGCAATCTCGAGATCGAGATTGCCGAGCGCCGGTTCCGCGAGGACCTGTTCTACCGGCTCAATGTCGTGCCGGTGACCATCCCCTCGCTGGCCGAGCGGCGCGACGATGTTCCCACGCTGGTCGATCATTTCTTCGCTCGCTACGCCGCCGAGCAGGGCCTGCGCCCGCCCGAAATCACCCTCGAGGCGATGGCTGCGCTGCAGGCCTATGAATGGCCCGGCAACGTGCGCCAGCTGCGCAATATGGTCGAGCGAACCATCATCCTCACCCCGCGCGACAAGCTCTCGCGGATCGATGTCGATATGCTTCCGGCCGAGATCGTCTCGGGGCGGCTGGCGGGCGATACCGGGGTCTCGGCGCTTATGGGCGTCCCGCTGCGCGAGGCGCGCGAGAATTTCGAGCGCGAATATCTGCGCGTCCAGATCCGCCGCTTCTCGGGCAATATCTCCAAGACCGCAGCCTTCATCGGCATGGAACGCTCGGCGCTGCACCGCAAGCTCAAGCTGCTCGGCATGGCCGAACGGCGCGAGGAGGAAGAGGAAGTGGTCGAGTAGGCCGACCCTCCGGGGTGCAGACACACGAAAACCCCCGCTGGCGAATGCGGGGTTACGCCGGGGTGGGATGAGCGAACGGGCGCGGCCGACGCGGGGGCCTGGCACGACAGGCTTGGCTTGACTGCGATTGGTTGCGAACGGCCGGATGGACGCAGACTATACCTGCCGGCTCGGCCCTGTGGTGCGCGGGGGTGGCGGGTCGGGCTCGCTCCCCTGCCGCCTGCCCTCGGGACATATCCCGAGATTTTGGAACCTGAGGCTCCTCCACGCATCCTTGGTATGCGGACGCAACCGGGTCCGCCCGGGCGTCGGCCGCAGCGCGGAGGAGGAGGCGAAGCGCTTCAGCCCCCGCTCCCGTTGCGGGCGTATAACCTATATGGTTTGTTTTGTCAAGATGGCTGCGAACTCCCCTCCCGCAAGCGGGCGGGGGACAACGCCCTACCTACCCCTACTCGTCATCCTGAACTTGTTTGAGCAGGCTCAGCTTCGCTTCCAGGACCCATCGTGCCGCACGTCCGGCGGCCTCCGGGTAAGAGCTAACTTCAGCAGCCGCGCTTCACCTTCGCACTCCCGGCAAACCGAGGAATGGGTCCTGAAACAAGTTCAGGATGACGGTGGAAGGAGAGATGGAGGTGCGCAGTATCGGCGTCTGCAGACCGCAGCATCCTCAATCCAGCCCCGCAAACCCGCCATAACGTCCCCGGTGGAACAGCATCGGATCGCCATCATGCAGAGCTTCCATCGTCAGCACCTGGCCCAGCACGAACCAGTGGTCGCCGGCGTCGGTCACCGAATGCAGGCTGCATTCGATCCGCGCGATGCAGCCGGCCAGTGCCGGCAGGCCGTGCTCGGAATGGGCATATTCCACGCCCGCGAACTTGTCGCCCTTGCCGGCCAGTTGGCGGCACAGCGCGGTCTGGTCGCTGCCGAGGATGTTGACGCAGAAATGCCCGGCCTCGGCGATCAAGGGCCAGCTTGAGGAGGACTTGTCGGGCAGGAAGCCAACCAGCGGCGGGTCAAGCGAGACCGAGGTGAAGGTGCCGACCACCATGCCGACCGGATTGCCATTGGGGCCGGTCGCGGTGATGGCGCAGACTCCGGTGGGATAATGGCCCAGCACCTGGCGAAAAACCGCCGCGTCGATCTCGGGTGCCTGCACCATGATTCTCTCCAATTCCGAATGCTTATCCCATGGCGCAAGCGGTCGCTTCCCGCAACTATGTCAGGCGATACGCATTATGTGTGATTTTTCATAAATACGAACTTTTCATAAGTCCGAAACTCTGGCAAAGAGTTGCCAAGGATGCTTCTGGCGCGTGTGCGCCATGATTTGAAAGGAAAGTTTCATGGGAGCCAGCAGTCTTGAGTCGTTTCTCGCCGCGTCTGGCGACCTGGTCGAACTGGTGCGCAACCAGCAGGTTGGCCCCAATGTCTATCCCGGCGTACCGGCCGAATATTCGAACTGGCGCTCGGAACAGTGGGCCTGGTACAACACGGCCGTGCTCTACAACCAGTCGTACCACATGGTCGATCTGGCGGTTAAGGGCCCCGATGCGTTCAAGATGCTGGAATATCTCGGCGTCAACACCTTCAAGAATTTCCAGCCCGAGCGCGCCAAGCAGTTCGTGCCGGTCACGCCTTATGGCCATGTCATCGGCGACGTGATCCTGTTTTACCTGGAAGACCAGTCGTTCAACCTCGTCGGCCGCGCACCGGTGATCGAGTGGGTGGAATTCCACGCCGTCACCGGCAACTGGGACGTGACGGTCGAGCGCGACGAGCGCTGGGCGATGCGCACCGACGGCAAGCGCAACACCTACCGCTTCCAGGTCCAGGGCCCCAACGCGATGAAGGTGATCGAGAAGGCCACTGGTTCGACCCCGCCCGACCTCAAGTTCTTCCACATGACCCGCCTGACCATCGCCGGCAAGGAAGTGCGCGCGCTGCGTCACGGCATGGCTGGCCAGCCGGGCTGGGAACTGTTCGGCCCCTGGGAAGATTACGGCGCCGTCCACTCGGCGCTGGTCGAAGCCGGTAAGGACTTCGGCATGGCGCTGGTCGGTGGCCGCGCCTATTCGTCGAACACGCTGGAATCGGCCTGGATCCCTTCGCCGTTCCCGGCGGTCTACACCGGTGACGAGCTCAAGCCCTACCGCGAGTGGCTGTCCGAGAACTCCTACGAAGCCAAGGCTTCGGTCGGCGGCAGCTATGTGCCCGAGAGCATCGAGGGCTACTACGCCACGCCGTGGGATCTGGGCTATGGTCCCTTCGTCAAGTTCGACCATGACTTCATCGGCCGCGCTGCGCTGGAGAAGATGGCTGCCGGCCCGCATCGCCGCAAGGTGACGCTGGCGCTCGACAATGCCGACGTGATGCGCGTGCAGAGCTCGGCCTTGTCGAAGGGCGATCGCGCCAAGTTCATGGAATATCCCAGCGCGGTTTATTCGATGCACCCGTTCGATCAGGTGCTGATGGACGGCAAGATGGTCGGCGTCTCGACCTGGATCGGTTACACCTCGAACGAGGGCAAATTCCTCGCACTCGCCATGCTTGACGAGAGCGCGGCCGAGCCGGGCACCGAAGTGACCCTGCTGTGGGGCGAGCCCAATGGCGGCACCACCAAGCCGACCGTGGAGCGCCACGTGCAGACCGAGATCAAGGCCCTGGTCGCTCCCGCGCCCTACTCGGAAGTCGCACGCGACGCCTATGCCGACGGCTGGCGCAACAAGAAGGACTGATCACTCCGCTGCGGCGCTTTCGGGCGCTGCCGGATGATTGGAATTGAAGACTCCCCTGCCGCGAGGCGGGGGAGTTTTTCGTTTTGGGCGTCCTGGCGTTTTCATCCGAAACGGACCACGATCGCCATTGCGATCCGATGCGGTGAGGGTTACCTAAGGCTGATGGCGAAGAATGTTGTCAGCAGCAAACATCCGAAGGCTAGTAGCCAGGAATCTGGTCGCTCCGCGTCAAGTGGGCGGTTTCTCTCGGTTGCTTCCTTGAAGCCCGTTACCAAACGGGCGACAATCACGAGCGCTCAGGCTGATAAGGCCGTGAGGGAATACCTTAGCTCGCACTCGAAGTAGAACGCATGGCTTCCTCCGCGCAGGACGTTTTCATCAACTGTCCGTTCGATGACGCGTTCACGCCAAGTTTTCAGGCATTGGTCTTTGCGGTACTGGCTTGCGGGTTTCGCGCCAGATGTGCCCGCGAGATGGATGATGCCGCAGAAACTCGGATCGACAAGCTCTATCGTATAATTGCCGAGAGCCGCTACGGCATCCACGACCTCTCGCGAATCGAGTTGGGCCCTGCCAACAACCTGCCTCGTTTCAACATGCCTCTCGAACTAGGCATATTCTTGGGTGCCAAGCGGTTTGGCGACGAGGATCAGTCGCAAAAGCGATGCATGATTTTCGACACCGAGCCATATCGGTTTCAAATGTTCATGTCCGACTTGGCCGGTATGGATATCAAGGCACACGGCGGTGACCGGCGCGCGATGGTGAGGCACGTGCGTGATTTTCTCACTGCGGTTTCGCGCCGCCGGACCATTCCACCGACATTAGAACTGCTGAACAGCTATGATGCGTTCGCTGCTGCCTTGCCTGACCTCGCATTGGTCAGCGGTCTGGACTTCGTAGATTTGCGATTCCCGGATTACGAGCGTCTGGTGCAAGCGTGGGTGCGGGCGGCCCACATGCCGTAATCTTTTCGTTCTCCTCGGCCAGGCGGAAACTCAATCCGCCGAGAAAACACTCGCCGCAGCGCGCTTCAGCAGTTCGACCACCTTGGCCTTGAGCGGCTCGTCATAGCGCACCGCCGGAACCGCCACCGCAAAGGCACCCACCACTTCGCCGCCGATCATCGCCGCGCAGGCGAGGCCGCAGATGCCAGCAGTGTCTTCCTCGCGGGCTTCGGCATAGCCCTGGGCACGGATCTGGGTGATCGCGGCGCGCAGTTCGCGTTCGCTGGTCAGCGTTGCCGGGGCGAAGCGGACCCGCTCGGTCCGGGTGAAATACTGGCGCAGCTCGGCGTCGGGCAGGGCGGCGAGGATCGCCTTGCCGGCGGCGAGGCAGTGCAGCGGTTTCTGGTGGCCGGGATCGATCGCATAGCGCAGCGCCTGCGCGCTCGCCTCGGTGACGATCGCCTCGATCTCCCAGCCCTTGCGCATCATGAAGGAGACCGTCTCATCCACTTCCGCCCGCAGCGCGCGGACGACCGGGCCGACCCGCGAGGTGAGCGTGACGGTGGCCGAGGGCGCGCGCAGCCGGTCAAGCCCCGGGCCGGGCAGATAGCGCCGCCCTTCGCGCAGCAGATATTCGCGCTCGGCCAGCGTCGAGAGCAGATAGGACAGGCTGCTCACCGGGATCGCCAGCGCCCCGGCAATATCCTGCGCCACCACGCCGGTCCCATGCGCGACGACATACTCGATGATGTCAAGCGTGCGCATGGCCGATTTGACATTGGTCGAGGGGGCGGGGGTGGAGGGAGGAGAGCTGGCCATGTGGCGATGAATTCCTCGAACGACGGCGCACTACCGCGAAGCTACAATTTCGACAGTATGAAATTTTCACGTCCATGAAAAGCCCGAAGCCACTTTCGGGGGCATTGCGGGTGAGAAATTCTTCCGCCCTGAGTCCGGTTTAACCGCACAATTAAACTTGCCTTCGCTAGCTCGAGCGGGCAGACAGGCTGACAAAGTTCGGAGGATAATTACATGCGCTTGATAGATCATTACGTTGCTGGCGGTACTGGCGGCGGGTCTCCGGGGCGGCTGGGCGATGTCTTCGATCCCAATACCGGTGCGGTCCAGGCGCAGGTTGCGCTAGGCAACGCGGCAGTGCTGGAGCGCGCCGTAGCGGCGGCAGCGGTGGCGCAGCCCGGCTGGGCGGCGACCAATCCGCAGCGCCGGGCGCGGGTGATGTTCGAATTCAAGCGGCTGGTCGAAGTCAACATGGACGAGCTGGCGCTGCTGCTCTCCACCGAGCACGGCAAGGTCATCGCGGATTCCAAGGGCGATATCCAGCGCGGGCTGGAAGTGGTCGAGTTTGCCTGCGGCATCCCCCATGCGCAGAAGGGTGAATATACCCAAGGCGCCGGGCCGGGGATCGACGTTTATTCGATGCGCCAGCCAATCGGCATCGGCGCCGGGATCACCCCGTTCAACTTTCCGGCCATGATACCGCTGTGGATGGGTGCGGTGGCGATGGCGGTGGGCAATGCCTTCATCCTCAAGCCGAGCGAGCGCGATCCCTCGGTGCCGGTGCGCCTGGCCGAGCTGTGGCTGGAAGCGGGTCTGCCTGCGGGCATCTTCCAGGTGGTGCACGGCGACAAGGAAATGGTCGATGCGATCCTCGATCACCCGGCAATCGGCGCGGTCAGCTTCGTCGGCAGCTCGGACATTGCCAATTATGTCTACC
>CANJSX010000031.1 GCA_947477055.1 Sphingomonadaceae bacterium
CGCTGGGCTTCGCTGCGCGCGGCGTGGCAGGTCGGGCAGCTCGCCCCTTCCTCATAGAGCGGTGATGCGCGATCGCTGTCGCTGACCGGGCGGCGGCAGGCGTAGCAAAGCGTGTAGGTTCCGGGCACCAGACCATGGCCCACGGTGACGCGCTGATCGAAAACAAAGCATTCGCCCTGCCACAGGCTCTGCTCGGCCGGCATTTCTTCGAGATATTTGAGGATTCCGCCGCGCAGGTGATAGACCTCGTCCACGCCCTCGGCCTTGAGGAAGGCGGTGGACTTTTCGCAGCGGATCCCGCCGGTGCAGAACATCGCCACCCGGGGCGGGGCATCGGCGCCGAGCAGGCTGTCGCGCCGGGCCCGGAACCAGGCAGGGAATTCGCGGAAACTCGCGGTGCCGGGATCGATCGCCCCGGCGAAGGTTCCGGCGGCAACCTCATAGTCGATGCGGGTGTCGATCACGATGGTGCCGGGATCGGAAATCAGCGCGTTCCAGTCTGCCGGTGCGACATAGTGGCCGACGGAATCCAGCGGATCGATGTCCGGCTGGCCCATGGTCACGATCTCGCGCTTGATCCGCACTTTCATCCGGTGGAACGGCAATTGCGCCGCGCGGGAATATTTGATCTCCAGCCCGGCGCAACCCGGGAGCGCCCTTATATGCGCGAGCACCTGCTCGATCGCCGCATCGCTGCCCGCGATCGTGCCATTGATTCCTTCCCGGGCGAGCAGCAGCGTGCCCTTCACCGCCAAGCTGCGGCATAGCGCGGCCAAGGCTCCGCGCCGCGCTTCGCAATCATCGAAGCGCGCAAACTGGTAAAGCGCGGCGACGCAGACCGGGCCGGGTTCCGGAAGGGTTGAAGGTTTCATCGCCCCTGCCCGATAACGCTCCGTGAAGACCGCACAAGCACTTCGTCGAATTGTGGTGACCAACCGTCAGGCTCCGGTGCATGGGGTGCGGGTGAATCGCCATCCCAATGGACACCGAGCAACGATGCGCCGCCACCTGATCCCCGCCATTGCCGCCCTCGCCCTCACCGGCTGCGCGCATGAATTACGCCTGCCAGAACAGCTCGATCGCAACGACTGGGGTGGGCTTCCGGCCCCGGCAACCACGCAGCCGCAGCCCGCTCCGCTCGCCGACCTCGTCCGCGCGGTCTCAATCCCCTATGACAGTTTCACCCTTCCCAACGGGCTTACGGTGATCGTCCATACCGACCGCAAGGCGCCGATTGTCGGGGTGACGACCTACTACCGCGTCGGATCAAAGAACGAGCCGCGCGGCAAGACCGGCTTTGCCCATCTCTACGAACATCTGTTCTTCGGCGGATCGGGAAACGCGCCCGATTTCGACGTGCCATTGCAGGCCGCCGGATCGAGCCAGTCCAACGGCTCGACCTGGTACGATCGCACCAATTATGTCGAAACCGTGCCAACCGGCGCGCTCGACCTGGCGCTGATGCTCGAGTCCGACCGGATGGGGCACCTGCTCGGCGCAGTAACGCAAGGCAAGCTCGATAAGCAGCGGGGGGTTGTCCAGAACGAGAAGCGCGAACGTGACAACCAGCCGTTCGGACTGGCGAGCTATCTGATCAGCGAGGCGCTGCTGCCCGTCGGCCACCCCTACCGCCATGACGCGGTCGGCTCGATGGCCGATCTCGACGCGGCGACGCTGGGCGATGTGCGCGGCTGGTTCCGCGAAAATTACGCGCCGGGCAATGTCGTGCTGGCGCTGACCGGCGATATCGATCTCGCCACGGCCAGAGCCAAGGTCGAGCGCTGGTTTGGCGATATCCCGCGCGGGCCGACCGTCGCCCCGGTCGCGGGTGGCCCGGTCACCCTCCCCTCCCCGGTCGCTCGCGAGATCGCCGATCAGGTGCCTAATGTGCGCTTCTACCGGGCCTGGACCGGGCCGGGGATCAACGATGGGGATGCCGTCCTGCTCGACCTCGGCCTGCGGGTGCTGGGCGGCCTGTCCGGCTCACGGCTCGACAATGAGCTGGTGCGTGGCGAGCAGCTTGCGACCTCGGTCACCGCCTCCAGCCAGCAGCACGAGCAGCTCTCGTTTATCGAGGCGGTGATGAATGTGAAGCCCGGTGCCGACCGGGCCGCTGCCGAGGCGCGCTTCGATGCGGTGATCGCGCAGCTGCTCGCCGAGGGGCCGAGCGATGACGAATTGCGCCGGGCCGCGACCCAGGCGGTCGCCGAGCAGATCGCGGCGATGGAAGAAGTTGGCGACCTCTCCGGCAAGGGCGCAACCCTCGCCGAGGGCCAGCTCTATTCCGGCGATCCCGCGCATTACCGCGCCGTGCTGGAACGCATGGCGGCGATCGCCCCGGTCGAGGTCAAGGCGGCGCTGGGGCGCTGGCTCGGTCGGCCGGAAGTGCGCCTGACGGTAGTGCCGGGCGAGCGAACGATGAGCGGCGATGCGCTGGGCGGCTGGGGTGATGAGGCCAGCGCCAAGCCGCGCCCGAAGGACCCGCGCATGCCGGTTCCACCCATCGCCGCCGGACCGAAGCGCGAGCAGCCGCCGGTCGCCCCGGTCGGCGCGCTGACCTTCCCTGCGGTCGAGCGGGTCCGGCTGTCGAACGGCATTCCGGTCAGCTTCGCCCGGCGCAGTGGCGTGCCCAAGGTCAGCGTCGCGGTGAGTTTCGATGCGGGCTACGCGGCCGATGCGTCGGGCACGCCGGGTGCCCAATCGCTGATGCTCGACCTGCTCGAGGCCGGCACCACCCGGCTTGGCGCCACTGCGCTGGCGGAGGAGCAGGAACGGATCGGCGCGAGCATCGTCTCGGGTACTTCGCCCGACGCCAGTCTGGTCCAGCTCAATGCGCTTTCCGCCAATCTCGCGCCGTCGCTGGCGCTGTTGGCCGAGGTGATCCGCGATCCGGCCTTTGCTCCGGCCGAGGTCGACCGATTGAAGGACCACCGGATCGCGGCGATTGCAGAGGCCAAGTCGTCCCCCACCGAACTGGCGGTGCGCGGTATCAACAAGCTGCTCTACGGCCCCGGCCATCCCTATGGCATGGCGACCGACGGGCTGGGAGAGGATGCCGGCATTCGCGGTCTCACCCCCGAAACGATCCGCGCGGTCCACGACCAGTGGCTCCACCCCGATCTCGCGCGGATTACCGTGGTCGGCGATACGTCACCGGAGCAACTGATGCCGCTGCTCGAGCGTGCCTTCGGCAATTGGCAGGCGCCCGCCGCAGCAGTCCCGGTCAAGCGCATCGACGCCCCGGTGCCTGCGCCACGTGCGCGGATCGTACTGATCGACCGGCCCAATTCCCCGCAATCGGTGATCCTTGCCGGGAGGGTCCTGACCTTGACCGGGCGCGATCAGGGGCAAGAGGCGCTCGATCTGGCCAACGAAGTGCTGGGTTCGGGCTTCCTCTCACGGCTGATGGCCGATCTGCGCGAAGACAAGGGCTGGAGCTATGGCGTGAGCAGCTGGGTTTCCGCGCCCGTCGGGCCGCGCCGTCTCACTCTGCTGGCCCCGGTCCAGACTGACCGCACCGGGGATTCGATCCGCGAAATCCTCAAGGTGATGCGCGCCTTCCCGGCGAATCACCCGGTCGGGCCGGATGAGCTGAACCGGGTGACGGACGGCAATATCCGCGGCTTGCCCACCCGTTTCGTGACCAATTCGCAAGTGCTCGGCGCGATCGTGATGAGTGATCGGCTGGGCCGTCCGGACGACTACTACACCACGCTTCCTGCACGCTATCGCGCGGTTGACGCTACGGCGCTCAATGCTGCGGCCAAGGCCTGGCTCCAGCCCGATGGCCTGACTTTCCTGGTGGTCGGCGACCGCAACAAGGTGGAACCGCAGCTGGCCGGGCTGGGCCTGCCGATCGAGGTCATCAGCGACGTTGACAGCGCGGCGGCAAAGGACTGAATTGCACCTAACAAACCCCGAGGAGCACTGAAATGTCCGTTGCCGGAACTTACAACGTCACCGTCCAGTCGCCGATGGGCGATCAGGCCGGAACCTTCACCGTGGTTGTCGATGGCGACAGCTTCACCGGATCGCTCGTCGGTGCGCTCGGCACGATGAAGGCGAATGATGGCAAGGTCTCGGGCAACACGCTGACCTGGCGGATGGACATGGTGATCCCCATGCCAATGTCGCTCGACTGCGAGGCGACCATCGACGGCGACATCTTGACCGGCAAGATCACCGCCGGCATGTTCGGCTCGATGCCGCTGACGGGGACGCGGGCCTAGAGTGATTTAGAGTGAAATGGAACATTTCACGGCTCGGAAATCACGACAAAAAAAACCTAGAGCGCCGGATTTGATTCTATCAAATCCGAACGCACTCTAGCTTCTGCCGAGGTAAGGCTGGGCAATCGGCAGCATCGTCGCCGTGAGGAGGTTCGCCTCATCCGGCACGGCGGCCATCAGTGCGATCAGCTCCGCGGCATATTGCGCGTCCACCATCTTCTCGGAAGGCGTCGCCCGGCTCATCGCCTCGCCGCCCAGTTCGCTCACGGTCGAGCCAGGATGCATGATCGAGGCAGTGATCCCGAATTCGCGCCCGTCGAGCGCGAGCGAGCGGGTCAGGCCTTCGATACCATATTTGCTGGCGGTGTAGGCAATGGTGTTGGCGCGGGGCATCTGCGCCGAAAGACTGCCGATGTTGATGATCCGCCCGCGCCGGCGCTGCGCCATGAGGCGGAAGGCCTCGCGGCAGCACAGGAAGGCGGCGGTGAGGTTAACCCCGATCACCTCGTTCCAGTGCTCGGTGGTGATCTCCAGCGTCGGGCTATGGCTGACGATCCCGGCATTGGCGACCAGCAGCGTGATCGGCGAGAATTCCTCCGCCGCGGCGAACAGCCCGGCGACATCGGCCTCGTTGGTCACGTCGGTCGGACGGATCAGCACCTGCGCGCCCTTGGCGGTCAGCTCTTCGGCCAGCGCTTCCAGCCGGTCCCGCCGCCTCGCCGCAAGCACCAGCTTGGCCCCGCCGTCGGCAAACTTGCGGGCAACGGCCGCGCCGATGCCCGAACTGGCGCCGGTGATGACGGCGGTGTGACGGGCCAGATCCTGCAATTTAGCCTCCGTGTCGAATATCTCTCGCCGCCCCATGCCTCAGACCGTCACTCAGGTCCAACCCTGAAACGGGGACAATCTCCGCATCACCGCTTGCCGCTGCGCCCGGCATCGGCGATCAGCAGCGCATGGCGATTCTCAGTGACCGTTGGATCCGCAACGAAGCCCGCAAGTCGGGCATGATCGAACCTTTTGTCGAGCACCAGAAGCACGACGGCTGCATTTCCTATGGGCTCTCGTCCTATGGCTACGATGCGCGGGTGGCCGACGAGTTCAAGGTCTTCACCAACATCCACAGTGCGATCGTCGATCCCAAGAACTTCGATGCCGACAGCTTTGTCGACAAGAAGACCGACGTCTGCACCATCCCGCCCAACAGCTTTGCGCTGGCCCGCACGGTCGAATATTTTCGCATCCCGCGCGATGTGCTGGTAATCTGCCTGGGCAAGAGCACCTATGCCCGCTGCGGGATCATCGTGAACGTCACCCCGCTGGAGCCGGGCTGGGAAGGCCATGTCACACTGGAATTCTCCAACACCACCCCGCTGCCGGCCAAGATCTATGCCAACGAAGGCGCCTGCCAGTTCCTGTTCCTCAAGGGCAACGAGCCCTGCGAGGTCAGCTATGCCGAGCGCGCGGGCAAATATATGGGCCAGCGCGGGGTGACCCTGCCCAAGCTTTAACGCACCCGCTTCAGAATCACATAGACCGCGCCCGCCCCGCCGTGGCGCGGATGGGCCGGGCGGACGGCAGCGATGCGCGAGGCATGCGGGCCGGCGGTGAGCCAGTCGAGAAACTTCGCCCGGATTGCCCCGCGCCGTGAACCGCGATCGGCGGGGCCGTCCATCGGGCGCGCCCGCCCAGTGATCAACAGCAGCACCCGCGCGCCTTGCGCCAGCGCCTGCGAGAGGCCGTGGTCGAGCCTGGCATGCGCTGCGTCGAGCGTTGCTCCGTGGAGGTCGAGGGTGAAATCGGGCTGGAGGATGCCCTTCGCCAGTCGCCGCTCCCAGCCGCCGTCGAGCCCGTGGCGGTCAAGCGAACGCACTTCCTCCCCGCTACGGGGAGCGGGACCAGCCGCAGGCTGGTGGAGGGGTACGGGCGGTTGTCGTGACTTTGCGAGGGCAGGACCACTCGCCTGTGCCCCTTTACCACCTTCGGTGGTCCCCCTCCCCTGAAGGGGAGGAAGTTTGCGACCTCTGATCGGGGTCACCGTCCGGGCAACCCGCGCCCACAGCTCCGCTTCTTCGGGAGCGAGCCCGCCGCGTGGCCGGCGCATCAGCGGGCGCCGAGCCGGGCCAGCGTGCCGCGCGGGAGCAGCAGCAGGGCCTCTCCGCGTCCGCTCATCCCCCCGGCGATGCGCCGTGCATCCGGGCCGGCGCCCCAGAAGCTGTCAAAGCGGTTGGCGCCCTTGATCGCTCCGCCGGTATCCTGCGCCACCCACAGCCCGCTGGCCTCGGTCCGGTCAAGCGAGAGCCACACCGGCGCGCCCAGCGGTACAAACGCGGGATCGGCGGCCAGCGAGGCACGCGGGCGCACCGGCACGCCAAGTGCGCCGACCGGGCCATCGCCGGTGACTTCACGAAAGAACACATAGCTGCGGTTCTCCCGCATCAGCGCATGGCCCTTGTCAGGCTGCTCGCGCAGATATTTGAGGATGCCCTGCATCGAACCCGAATACTGCCCCGCCCCGCTGCCGATCAGCCCGCGCTCGCGCATCAGCCCGCCGATCCCGGTATAGGGCATGCCGTTCTGCGCGGCGAAGCCGATGCGGATTACGTTGCCGTCCGGCGTGCGCAACCGGCCCGAGCCCTGCACCTGCAGGAAGAAGAACTCCGCTTCGTCCGCCGCCCAGGCAATCTCGAGGCCCTTGCCCATCAGGACGCCGCCTTCGATCGCCGCACGGTCGTGATAGGGGGCGAACGCGCCGGAGGTGCCGTAGCGGCCGAGCGGCATGGTGCCATCGTCATTCGGCAGCGCCTCGCCGGGTCTGGCGCGAACGAGGTCCGGCGGGCGGGCATAGACCGGCACGTCGTAGCCCGGCCGGCGGGTGCGTGACCCGGCGATCTCCGGCTCGTAATAGCCGGTGACATAGCTACTGCCGTCGCCGACCCGCGCGGTTTCGAACCAGGTCTCGAAGAAGCGCTTCGCGTCGGAGATCGGCCATCCGGTCGCGCTGTCGCAGACCGGCTTCCAGTCGAACCCGCGAGTGAGTCCGCTGTTGTCGGTGCGGGAAAGCAGGCGTGGGCAGCTCTCGCGGAACGAGTTCAATGCCGGAGCCGCGCTGGCGGAGGTCAGGCCGAGGGTCGCGAAGGCCGGCCCCGGGCGCACCCCTGCCAGCAATGCGGTGGCGGCGGCAGGCGGGAGGTTCGGGGGCGGGCGGCCTTCGGGAATCAAGCGCCCGCAGGAAGCCAGCAACAGGATGGCAGCAAGCGCGGCAAGGCGTCTCGCACTTGCACCGCTCACGAACTCAGGCCTCGTCGGTCTCGTCGAGCAGCCAGTCCGGCGCAGTGGCAGTGACGTTGCGGCTGAAGGTCCACAGATCGCGCGTGACCAGAGCATCGTCGAGCGAGCCGGCGATGGCAGTGCCGTCCTTGTCGCGGGTCAGCGCGGCGATATCGGCGACGAAGCGCACGGTGATACGCGCCATCGGCGCATCGTAAGAGGCGTCGCTGATCGAGACTTCCTCGATCCGGACCAGGCGGTTTTCGACCGTCTCGCCGGCAGCAATGCGGGCGTCGATCTCACCGGCGAAGTTTTCATAGACATCGCGGTCGACCAGCGAGGCAAGCTCGTCCTTGTCGCCGCGCCAGAACGCCTCGAGGATCATGCGATAGGCATGGCGCGCGCCATCGATGAAGGCCGGCGCATCGAAACGGCGATCGACCGCAGCGATGTCGTGCAGGCCCCGCTCAACCGCTGGCGGCACCACAGGAAGCTCACGCAGCTTCTGCTGCTGCGGCAGTGCATCGGCCTTGCGGGGCTCCTGATGTGTCCGGGGCGTGCCGGGGACGGGATCGATCCGGCCCTGAATCACCTCCTCCTCATGCTTGGCACGGCGGCCGAGCACAGAATAGAGCCGCAGCGCCAGAAAGCCTGCGATCATGCCCATGATGATGATCTCGGGTGACACTTGAATATTATCCATCTCAACGCGCGGCCGGGCCGCTTCCAATCCTTGTGCCTCAGATAATGCTTCAAGACAAATGAACAACGTGTGGACGACACGAAACGGCACATTTTTCGCGCGGCCTGCAGCATTCGTGTGACTCACCCCGCTGCGGTCCGCCCACAATGCCGAAATCGTTGCGGCCATCCCGGCGGGATGCTAGGCGCGCGGCCAACCGAATAGTCCCGCATAACAGGAACCAGTCTTCATGTCCGACGATGGCAACGTCCTCTCCAACCTCGACCTTGGCCAGCCTGCACCCAATGGCGAGGACACCCTCCCCACCGCCGGGGTGATCTCGCAATATGTGAAGGACCTGTCGGTCGAGAATCCCAACGCGCCGCAATGCTATCAGTGGCAGGACCCGCCGCAGATCGACATCCAGTTCAACATCGGCGCTCGCCCGGTCAACGAGGATTCGACCGAAGTGCAGGAGGTCGAGCTCAAGGTCGTGCTGACCGCGCGCTCGCAGCAGGGCACCGCCTATATCGTCGATCTGGCCTACGCCGGGCTGATCGGCATGCGCAACCTCGCGCCCGAGCAGATGCACGCCTTCACCTACGCCGAAGCGCCGCGCATCCTCTTCCCCTTCGCCCGCCGCATCGTGGCGGACGCGGTGCGCGATGCGGGGTTCCCGCCGCTGATGCTCGAGCCGATCGATTTCAACGGGCTCTACGTCCAGCAGCTCGCCGAGCAGCAGGGCGCCGAGGCCGGCGATGCGCCGGTCGGCAACGCCTGATCATCGCGCGGGCTGACCAGCTCAGGGAGGACCCATGAATCTCACCAAGGCCCTTGGCACAGTTGGCGGGCTTACCCTCGTCAGCCGGGTGCTGGGCCTCGTCCGCGACAGCCTGTTCGCGCGCTTCATCGGGGCGAGCTTTGCCTCCGACGCTTTCCTGGTCGCCTTTCGCCTGCCCAACATGTTCCGCGCGCTGTTCGCGGAAGGGGCCTTCTCCGCTGCCTTCATCCCGATGTTCAACCGCAAGGTCGGCGATCCCGCGGGCGAAGGCCTGAAGAGCGGGCTGGATTTTGCCGAGCAGGCGCTCGCCATGCTCCTGCCGGTGCTGCTGGTGATGACGGTGATCCTCGAGATCTTCGCCTGGCCGGTGACCTTCGCCCTATCCGGCAAGTTCAACGGCGTCAGCCATGAGCAGTTCGCCTTTGCCGTCCAGCTCTCGCGGTTCACCATCCCCTATCTGATGCTGATCAGCCTGGTCTCGCTGCTGGGCGGGATCCTCAATTCGCTGAACAAGTTCTGGGTCAACGCGGCGGCACCGATCCTGCTCAATCTCACGCTGATCGCCGCGCTGCTGGGTTTCCATTCGAGCGATCCGCTGGTCACTGCCCGCAACCAGGCGATCGCGGTCTCGGTATCGGGCCTGCTGCAGCTGCTGTGGCTGGTCTGGGCCTGCAAGCGCGCGGGAGTGAGCCTCAAGCTGCGCCGCCCGCGCCTCAACCCCGAGGTGAAGCGGCTGCTGCTACTGGTCTGGCCGGCGGCGGCCGGGGCCGGGGCGGTGCAGATCAACCTCGTGGTCTCGACCGCGCTAGCAGCCTCGCTGCTGGCGCATGGCTCGGTGACTTATATCTACATGGCCGACCGGCTGAACCAGCTGCCGCTCGGGCTGATCGGGATCGGCCTCGGCACCGTGCTGCTGCCGACGATCTCGCGCCAGCTCGGCGAAGGCAAGACCGAAGCGGCGATGGAAACCCAGAACCGGGGCCTTGAGCTGGCGCTGCTGCTGTCTCTGCCGGCAACGGTGGCGCTGGTAGTGAGCGGCGTGCCGATTACCGCCGCGCTGTTCGGCTATGGCCGCTACACTCAGGCCGATACCATCGCTACCGCGCAGGCGCTCGCCGCCTTTTCGATCGGCCTGCCGAGCTACATCCTCGTCAAGGTGCTGACTCCCGGCTTCTTTGCGCGGCAGGATACGCGCACGCCGGTGCGCTATGCGACGATCTCGATGGTGGTGAACCTCGCTCTCAATCTCGCGCTGATCGTGCCGCTGGCGCATATAGGCCCGCCGCTGGCGACCGCGATCGCCTCGACCATCAACGTCGCGATGCTATACCGCACGCTGGTGAAGCGCGGGCATTTCGTGCCTGATGCGCGGCTCAAGCGGCGGGCCTGGCGGCTGGCGCTGGCCTCGCTGGCGATGGGTGCGGCGCTGTGGGCAGCGCAGGACCTGCTGACGCCCTATGTCCACGGCAGCTGGCTGGTGCGCTGCACTGCGCTGGCGATACTGGTCAGCGCCGGTGCGCTGGTCTATGGCGCCGCCACGCTGGCGCTTGGCGCCTTCACGCGTGACGATCTCAAACTGCTGCTGCGCCGCCGCGCGGCCTGACCGACAAGAGTGTAAATCAATGCGCATCGTTTCCGGCATCCAGCCGACCGGCAATCTCCACCTGGGCAACTACCTCGGGGCGATCCGCAACTGGGTGCGGATGCAGGACGAGTTTACCGCGCAGGGGCACGAATGCCTCTACTTCCTCGCCGATCTCCATGCGATCTCGATGCCGCATGTCCCCGCCGATCTTGCCGCCAACACCCGCGAGATGGTCGCCGCGCTGGTCGCCTGCGGGATCGATCCGGAGCGCTCGATCCTGTTCAATCAGGCACAGGTTCCCGCCCACGCCGAGCTGCAATGGCTGCTCAGCGGCACCGCGCGGATGGGCTGGCTGAACCGGATGACACAGTGGAAAGACAAGGCCGGCAAGAACCGCGAGGGCGCCTCGATCGCACTGTTCACCTATCCGGTGCTGCAGGCCGCCGACGTGCTGCTCTACCAGGCCACCCATGTGCCGGTGGGCGAGGATCAGAAGCAGCATCTCGAACTGGCCCGCGACATCGCGCAGAAGTTCAACAACGACTTCGCCAGCGATGCCGAGCCGGTCTTCACCCTGCCCGAACCAATCATCCCGCCCGAGGCGGCCCGGATCATGAGCCTGCGTGATGGCGCGGCGAAGATGTCGAAGTCCGATCCCTCCGACATGAGCCGGATCGACCTGACCGACGGCGCCAACACGATCATGACCAAGATCAAGAAGGCCAAGACCGATCCCGAGCCGCTGCCCTCCGAAAAGGCCGGGCTGACCGGCCGGCCCGAGGCCGCCAACCTCGTCAGCATCTACGGCGCGATGGCCGGGATGAGCGTGGACGCGGTGCTCTCCGAGTTCGGCGGCAAGGGCTTCGGCACGTTCAAGCCGGCGCTGGGCGAACTGCTGATCGACCGGCTGGCTCCGATCAACACCCGCTTTATCGAGCTGCGGCAGGATCAGGCCGCACTGGATGCGATCCTGCGCAAGGGTGCGGCCATGGCCCGCGCCCTCGCCATTCCCACGCTGGAAAAGACCTATCGCGCGCTGGGGCTGGTGCGCGACTAACGATAACAGGCTCATCGGGGAGAGAAAATCGTGGCGGAATTCGCAGGCAAGGCCGTGCTCATCTCAGGCGCAGCCAGCGGGATCGGGCTGGCGGCAACCGAGCACTTCGCCACGCGCGGGGCCAGCGTGCTGATGGTTGATCGCAACACGGCGCTGCTGGAAGAGCAATGCGCGCGGCTGACTGCCGCCGGAAACAAGGTGGCCAGCTTTGTCGCCGACGTTTCCGACTTCGCACAATGCGGGGCAATGGTAGCCGCCTGCGAGGCGCATTTCGGCAAGCTCGACATCGCCTTCAACCATGCCGGCGTCCCCAGCGGGCTCGACAACAAGTTCGAGGAATTCGCGTCGCCGACTGGGACCGGGTGATCGGCATCAATCTCAGCGCCGTGTTCTACGCGATGAAGGCCGAAGCCCCGGCGCTGCGCCGCGCCGGGGGCGGGGCGATCGTCAACACCGCCTCGGTGCTCGCGCTCAAGTCGGGCCGGGGCATGGCCGCCTATATCGCCAGCAAGCAGGGCGTCGCCGGATTGACCAAGGCCGCCGCGATCGACCTGATCGGCGAGAACATCCGCGTCAACGCGATCTGCCCGGGCTTCGTCGCCACCGGCATGACCGCCGGAACCATCGCCGATGCGGCCAAGGTCGAGGCGCTCAACGCCCGCATTCCCGCCGGCCGCATCGCCGAGCCGGAAGAGATGGCGCGGGCCGTGGCCTTCCTCGCCTCGGAGGATTCTGGCTTCATCGTCGGCGAGCTGCTGGGGATCGACGGGGGAATACGGCTGTTCTGAGCCTGCCCCGATTTGGGCCGGACCGTTCACCCGGCATTCAAGGGCTGTTCAGGCGCCGGGGCCTAGGGCAAGAGGTGTGGCCAGCCGTCCGAACTCGGACGCCGGGCCGGTCGCACAGAGGAAAGGCGAGTCCATGTCCGCTTCCACCCGTTCATTGAACCACTGGCTGAAGCTGGCCATCGCGCCGCTGCTGCTGATCGGCCTCGCGGCCTGCGCGCAGAATTTCAACGCCAATGTCTCGCGCTTCCAGGCCGAGTTGCCGGCCCCGGCCGGGCAGAGCTTCGCGGTGGTGGCGGATGATCCGGCCCTCGCCGGGGGGATCGAGTTCGGGCAATATGCCGGGCTGGTTTCCGCGCAGATGACCAAGCTCGGCTATGTCGCCGCCGCCGACCCGGCCAGCGCCGACCTGATCGTCCGCTTCGACTATGGCGTCGACAAGGGGCGCGAGCGGGTGCGTTCGGCGCCGATGGCCCGCGATCCCTTCTGGTCGCCCTGGTACGGCTATGGCCGCATGGGCTATGGCGGCTTCGGCTATGCCCCGGGCTACGGGGGCTACGGGAGCCGCGGCGGCCTTTATGGCCACGGCATGTGGGGTTATGGCTGGTACGATCCCTGGCTCAACGACAGCTCTGAAAGCTACACCGTCTACACCAGCGGCTTGAACCTCAAGATCGACCGCCGCGCCGACGGGCACCGCCTGTTCGAAGGCAAGGCCGAAGCGGCCTCGACCTCAAGCCGCCTGCCTTACCTTGTGCCCAATCTGGTCGAAGCGATGTTCACCGATGTCCCGGGCCATAATGGCGACACCGTGCGGATCAGCGTGGCGCCGGAGAAGAAGCGGAAGTAGCTAGCCGTTTCGTCATTGCGAGGAGCGCAGCGACGAAGCAATCCAGAGCGTCTGTGCACTGTGGCCCTGGATTGCTTCGCTACGCTCGCAATGACGATAGTGAGCTGGTTTCAGCTCCCCAGCGCGACCACCCCGCCAGTCGAACCAAAGCCGCCTTCCCCGCGCGCGGTTTCGTCGAGATGCTCGACCTCCAGCCATGAGGCGCGCGTGACCGGGGCGAGCACCAGCTGCGCCACCCGATCGCCGCGACGGATCTCGAAGGGTTCGGACCCGAGGTTGATCATGATCACCTTCAGCTCGCCGCGATAGTCGCTGTCGATCGTGCCCGGCGTGTTGGGCACGGTGATCCCATGCTTGAGCGCCAACCCGGAGCGCGGGCGCACCTGCACCTCGAAACCCGGCGGAATCGCCAACGCGAGGCCGGTGGCGACCGCATGGCGCGCTCCCGGCGCAAGCGACAGGTCCTCGGCCGAAACCACGTCCATCCCGGCCGCGCCAGCGGTGGCATAGGCCGGCAGGTCGAGCCCTACCCCATGCGGCAGGCGCTTCACGGCAACGGGCACGTCAGAGAGCATTCGCGATCCTTTCGACCAATTCCCGGGCGACGTCGCCCTTGGCCATTTCGGGCAGGCTTTCGACCCCGGCTGCGGTGACGATGTGCACGGCATTGACCGCGCCGCCCATCACATCACCCGAGACATCATTGGCCACGATCCAGTCCGCCCCCTTGCGGGCAAGCTTGGCCTGGGCATGGGCGACCACGTCATGCGTCTCCGCTGCAAAGCCGATCAGCAGGCCGGGGCGCTGCGCGCTTTTGGCAAGGCCGGCGAGAATATCCGGGTTCTCCGTGAGGCTGAGCGGCGGGATCTTGCCGGAGCCATCCTTTTTGAGCTTCTGCCCCACTTCCTCCGCCACGCGCCAATCCGCCACAGCGGCGACCATCACCGCGACATCGGCGGGCAGCGCGGCCTCCACCGCCGCCGCCATCTCGCGCGCGGTCTCGACGTCGATCCGCTCGACCCCGGGGGGCGTGGGCAAATTGACCGGACCCGCCACCAGCGTCACCCGCGCCCCGGCTTCGGCAGCAGCTTCGGCGATCGCGAAGCCCTGCCGCCCGGAGGAACGGTTGGCGATATAGCGCACCGGGTCGATCGGCTCATGCGTCGGTCCAGCGGTGACGAGCACGTGCTTGCCGAACAGTGGGCGGTGAGCGGGTGTGGCAAAGTCGGGCTGGGCGGCCAGTGGGTCGCCACCGAGCATGGTCCGGATCTGCGCCCACACCGCCTCAGGTTCGGGCAAGCGCCCTGGACCATACTCCCCGCAGGCCATCGCGCCTTCGTCGGGCTCCATCACCGTAACCCCGGAAGCGTGCAGCGTCGCGACATTGCGAATCGTCGCAGCGTGCTGCCACATCCGCACATTCATCGCCGGGACCGCGAGGACCGGCTTGTTGGTGGCGAGCAGCAGGGTGGAAGCAAGATCGTCGGCGATGCCGGCGGCCATTTTGGCCATGAGATCGGCGGTGGCCGGGCAGACCACCACAAGGTCGGCCTGCCGGCTGAGCTGGATGTGACCCATCTCGACCTCGTTCTTGAGGTCCCACAGCGTGGTGTGGACAGGATTCTCGCTGAGCGCGGCCAGCGTCATCGCGGTGACGAAGTGCGATCCGCCCTCGGTCAGCACGCAAGTCACCTCGCCGCCGGCCTTCTTGACCAGCCGCACCAGCTCGCAGGCCTTGTAAGCCGCGATGCCGCCGCCGACGATCAAGAGGATTTTGGGACTCGCCATGGCGCCAGCCTAGCCCAGCCAGCCCGCTGCGGCCATGCCCCATGCAGCGGCGCCACCTGCGAGTGCTGCCAGAACGTAACCTAGCCACGGCGATGTGCCGCGCTCCCAGACCAGCGACACCTCGGGCAGCGGGGCCTGCACAGGCGCGCCGCCGCGTGCGGGAAAGTGGTCTTCGATCCGGCGGATCAGCTCCGGCAGGCGCAGCAACGTGCCGGCATCCTCGCGCAGCCGGTCGGCGATCATCGCCTCGGGGCCAAGCTCGTCGCGGATCCAGGCCTTCACGAAGGGGCCGGAAACGTCCCACATGTTGATCTCGGGATGGAGCGCAGTCGCCAGCCCCTCAACCATCACCATGGTCTTCTGCAGCAGCAGCAAGTGCGGCTGGGTCTCCATGTCGAAATCGCGGGTGATCGCGAACAGCCCGTCGAGCATCTGGCCGACCGACAGCTCGCTCACCGGCTTGCCGCGCATCGGCTCGCCCAAGGCGCGCAGGGCGGTGGCGAACTCATCGACCGAGTGGTGCCCCGGCACATATTGCGCCTCGAAATGGATCTCGGCGACGCGGCGGTAATTGCCGGTGGTCAGGCCATAGAGGATTTCGGCGAGCCATTGCCGCGCGCGCCGGTCGATCCGGCCCATGATCCCGAAATCGATCGCGGCGATGGTGCCGTCGGCCTCCACGAAGAGGTTGCCCTGATGCATATCGGCGTGGAAGAAGCCCGCGTCTATCGCCTGGTGGAGGAAACCCAGCACCAGCCGCTTCGCCAGCGCGGGCAGGTCATGCCCGGCGGCCTTAAGCGCCTCGATGTCCGAGACCTTGACCCCATCGATCCATTCCAGCGTCAGCACATTGCCGCAGGTCCGGTCCCAGTAGATCGAGGGGACGCGGTAGCCGCTGTCGGCGTGCATCGCCTCGCCCAGTTCGGAGGCCGAGGCGGCCTCGCGCCGCAGATCCAGCTCGCGCAGGGTCCAGCGGCGGAAATTTGCGATCACTGCGCGCGGGCGCAGGCGCTTGGCCTCGCCGCCCAGCGCCTCGAGATGCGCTGCGGCCCATTCATAGGTTTCGATATCGCGGGCGAACTTTTCGCGAATTCCCGGGCGCAGCACCTTGATCGCGACGGTCCGGCCCTCGGCAGTTACTGCGCGGTGGACCTGCGCGACCGAGGCGGCGCCGATCGGCTGCTCCTCGACCGAGGCGAACAGCTCGCCCAGCGGCTTGCCAAAGCTCGCCACGATCTCGCGCCGGATCAGCGCGAAGGGCACCGGCGGCAGGCTGTCTTGCAGAAAGAGCAGATTGCGGGCGGCTTCCACCCCGACGAGGTCAGGCCGCGTCGCCAGCGCCTGGCCAAGCTTGATCGCAGCCGGGCCGATCGCCTGAAACGCGCGCGAGTAATCCGGCTCGCGCGGCGGGAAGGTGCCGAGCCGGGCGATCCGGCAGAGACGTCGTACCGGCGCGGGCGTATTGCGCCCGGTTTCCACGATGCGCAGCGCACCATGGCGGGCAAGGATGCGGCCCCAGCGCAGCAGGCGCAGCGTGTGCACGACGTGACCGGTCAAATCTTCCAGCCCGAATGGATTGCCACCACCCCGCCGAGGATCGGCTCGACCTTGGTCCGCACAAAGCCGGCCTTGCGGATCATCGCCTCGAATTCGGGCATCGGCGGGAAGCGGCGAATCGATTCGACGAGGTATTTGTAGGACTCCGCGTCGCCCGCAATCAGCTGGCCCAACTTGGGCACCAGCTTGTGCGAATAGAGATCGTAAGCCTCCTTGAAGCCCGGCCATTCGGTGGTCGAGAATTCGAGGCAATAGAAACGCCCGCCGTGGCGCAGCACGCGGTAGGCCTCGTTCAGCGCCTGCTGCGTATGCGTCACGTTCCTTATGCCAAAGGCGATGGTGTAGGCATCGAAGAAACGGTCGGGGAAGCTCAGTTCCTCGGCGTTCTGGCATGACCAGACGAGGTCGTCATAGCCGCGCTCCATTGCCCGATCGATCCCGACATCGAGCATGTCCTGATTGATGTCGCTGACCGTCACGCGGGCGCCGCGGGTCGCCATGCGGAAGGCGATGTCGCCGGTGCCGCCGGCCATGTCGAGGATCTGCTCGCCCTCACGCGGTTTCACCCGGCGCACGAACTGGTCCTTCCACAGCCGGTGGAGCCCCACCGACATGGCATCGTTCATCACGTCATACTTGGCCGCGACGCTGGAAAACACTGCACCGACGCGCTCGGTCTTTTCGGCCGGGGCGACGTCTTCGTAGCCGAAGGAAACCTGTTCTTTCATGGCGCGCGCCTTAGCGCCAAGTGCCGGTGCGTGCCAGAAAAAGCATGCACCGGCCTTCAGCTCAGGCGGGCGGCGCGAACCGGTGGGGAGCGAGGTGTGCCAGGAAGTCCTGCTTGCCGACATTCACACCTTGGCCGCGCAGGATCGCGTAGATCATGCTGGTGTGGAAGTAGAAGTTCGGCAGCACGTAGCCGGTGAGATAAGTCAACGCATCAAACCGCATTCCGGCGCCACTCGGGAAGGTCATCACGACCTCACGGGTTTCCCCGGCATTGAGTGCAGCGGCATCGATCCCTTCGAGATAGGCGATGGTCTTGTCGCAGCGGGCCTTGAGTTCGGCGAAGCTGGCTTCAGTATCGGGCATGGACGGGGCCTCAGTGCCGCTCAGCCGCGCGGCGGCGCCCTTGGCGGTGTCGGACACCATCTGCACCTGGCGGGCCAGCGGATGCATATCGGGAGCAATCCGCGCCGCGATCAGCACTGCCTCATCCTGTTCGGCAGCAGCCTTGTCGAGCCAGTTCTTGATGTTGGTGAGCATGGTAATGAAGACGGGCACGCTGGCCTGATGGATCGATAGGGGCATTGGTTTCTCCCGGGGATATGGATTGTCGATGATCCGCGTAAGCCGAACCGCCGGGCGTTTATACTGCAATCTACTTATGCTGACTGGCACCAATGGACATGCCCCGCGCTCCGACCTAGGTCGGGCACATGCCAGAGCTACCCGAAGTCGAAACCACCGTGCGCGGCCTGGCCCGCTATCTGGAAGGCCAGCGAATCGCGCGGGTGCAGCTCAACCGCCCCGACCTGCGCCGCCCCTTCCCGCCCGATCTGGTGCAGGCGCTGACCGGCGCGCAGGTGACCGGGCTCGGCCGGCGCGCGAAATACGGCCTGATCCATGTCGACCGCGGGCAAACCATGGTGTTCCACCTCGGCATGTCGGGGCGCTGGCGAATCGAGCCGGAGGAACTGGGCAAGCACGATCACCTCGTGCTCGAGACCGGGGCCGGCCACCGCCTCTCGCTGTGCGACCCGCGCCGCTTCGGTTCGGTCGATCTGATCGACACTGCCGCGATCGAAAGCTGGGCGCCCTTCGCCGCGATGGGCCCCGAGCCGGTGGGCGACGCGCTGGACGCGGCGCATCTGCGCAAGGCGCTCGCCGGCCGGTCAGCCGCGATCAAGCTGATGCTGCTTGATCAGCGAATCGTGGCGGGTCTTGGCAATATCTATGTCTGCGAGGCACTGTTCCGCGCCGGGATCGATCCGCGCAAACCTGCCGGTCACGTCTCGTCCGCCGCGCTGGCCCGCCTCGTCCCGCAGATCAAGGGTGTGATCGCCGAGGCAATCGAAGCGGGCGGATCGACATTGCGTGACTATGCCCAGCCCGATGGCCAGCTCGGCTATTTCTCAAAGCGCTTCGATGTCTATGACCGCGAAGGGCAGGATTGCACGCGCTGCGGCAAACCGGTGATGCGGATCGCGCAGGGCGGGCGCAGCAGCTGGTATTGTGCGAAGTGCCAGAAATAGTGAGTCCATTGTCCGCCTCGCGGCGGATGCAGCACCGGCCCACGCCCCCGGCCCGACCACCCACAGAGTACCTTCAACGGGTGGTCGGGC
>CANJSX010000032.1 GCA_947477055.1 Sphingomonadaceae bacterium
AGCCTGAACAACGTGACGCCCGCCGACGCCTACTTCGGCAGGGCGCCCGCCATCATCAAACAGCACGAAAGGATCAAGCGACAGACCATCGAGCATCGACGCTTGCAACACCGCAAGCTCGCAGCCTAACATCAACCCCCAGACGAGGCCCGCACTCCGCTAATCCAAGCCGCGATCTGCGCCAAATGTTCTGACGACGGACACGCGTGGATCACGAGGTGGGCCAGCATGTCCCCGGGCGCGGGATAGCGCAGCCCGTCGGCGCCGAGGCGGGAGCGGGCGAACATGCCGGCATCGTCCGGCGCCGGGCTGGGATATTCGAGCCGGCCCTTGGGGAACCAGGCGTGGAGGTGCAGCTCGATCCCGGTGCGCCGCGCGGCGATCAGCGGCGGCGGGCTCTTGTCAAAGCGGGCGATGTCTTCGAGGCTGAGGTCGGGCTCCTCGGCCCAGCTGTAGCCATGCTTCAGCAGCAGCTGCACCGCCGCAATGAAGCGCTAAGACGGGACCAGCAGATCGAGATCGCGCATCGGACGCAGCGTCGGCTGGGGGTAGGCATGCCACGCTAGCCAGGCGCCTTTCATCGCGACCGGCTCGATACCCTCGGCACGGAGGAGGGCGACGGTATCGAGCAGGTCCGCCCGCTGCGTCATGGCAATGAGGCCAGCTTCGCGGTGCGCGGCCTTCCAGACCGCACGCAGGCGCTCCGGCACGGCCGGGTCCGCGCGGCGGTGGCTATGGAGCAGCGGCTGCAGGCGATGCTCGGCCGCCAGCGCGTCGAGGGCATCCCAGTCGGTCGGGGAAAGATCCGGAGCAGGGCCCGGCGCTTCGGCGATCAGATCTAGCAGATGGCGCCGCAGGGCCGGTCTGGTGACGGTCCCGCCCACCTTCGCCCGCTCAGTTGGAGCGCTTGGGCACCGAGAACGAGCCCGAGACGCGCCCTCCGCCGCTGCCTGGCGTACCGAGGCCGGATGACGAGCCGCCCGCGCGCCCGTCGACACTGGAGACGCCGCTGGCGAGGTCGATCACCAGCCGGCCGCCGTTGAGCGTATCGCCGCCGCGGCGCAGCGCGACATTGCCTGCCATGGTGATGATCCGCCGGTCGAAATCATAGATCGCGACATCGCCCCGGGCAGTCTCGCCACCACGGGTGATGAGCACGCCGCCGGTCGCATCGATGCGCTGGATCTTGAGCGAGCCTGCATCGGTATAGGCCACCGTGGTGCGCACGGCGGTGAGATGCAGGTCGCCCTGGTTGATGTCGACATTGCCCGAGAGGACGACGCGGTTCTGCTTGTCTTGCAGCTCGATCCGGTTGGCCGCGTAATTCACCGGCGCATCGGAATTGTGGCCGGCGATGGATTGTGCACCCGAGGTGCTCATGAAGCCGAGCGCGGCCGCGCCGAGCGCGAAACCGGCTAGTGCGGAGCGCAGGGCAAGGGAACCGAGGGGAAGGGGGCGCGCAATCATCACGGCATCCTGAGCTTGCCCGGCGCCATCCGCAGCCGGGCGTTTCCTTCGAGCGCAAGGGTCCGCTCGCCTAGATCGGCGCTTATCCGCTCAGCACTGAAAGTGCCAGCCGGAATGGCGCCACTGACCCCGCCGGAACCGGTCACCCGCCGGGCGTTGAGGTCGATCGCTACGTGGCTGGTGACCATGCGATAGCCGTCGGCGGTGCTGAAATCGACCGGTCCTTCAACGCTGACCTGTTCGGTCGAGAAGTTGTAGGTGCCGTGATTGGCGCTGAGCTGGGCGGGGCCTTCGCCGAGCAGAATTTTGGCGACAAGGTTGTCCATCCGCACCACCGGGACATGGGCCGATTCCTGGACGGCGCGACCAGCGGTCACCGAAAAGGCGCGGCCCTGGCTGTCATTGCCGCGGTAGGAGGCGTTGTCGACCCGCAGGCGCTGCGTGGTCATCGCCACCTTGTTGCGATCGAGCAGGAAGCTGATCTCGCCGCGCGGGCTGAGCGGAGCGAGCAGCATCACTGCGGCAATCAGCCCGATCGCGGCGGGCAGGGCAGTGGAAAGGAAGCGCACCAGTCGGTCATGAAACCCGCCGGGAGCGGCGAAAGCCTTGCGGCGGTCGCGGATGCTGTCGGCTTGCTGGCTCACCCTGCCGGGCTATTCGTGCGAGAAGATGTCGCGGTCGGCCCAGCCCGCGAGATCGAGGCGGGCGCGGGTCGGCAGGAATTCGAAACAGGCCTGCGCCATCGCGCTGCGCCCTTCGCGTTCCAGCCGCTGGACGAGGATCGCGTGCATGGCATGAAGATAGCGCACGTCCGACGCGGCATAATCGCGCTGGGCATCGGAAAGGTCGGTCCCGCCCCAGTCGCTCGATTGCTGCTGCTTGGAGATTTCCTTGCCGAGCAACTCACGCACCAGATCCTTGAGTCCGTGCCGGTCGGTATAGGTGCGGGTCAGCTTGCTGGCGATCTTGGTGCAGAACACCGGCGTGGCAGTGACGCCGAGATAGTGCTCGATCGCCGCCAGGTCGAACCGGGCGAAATGATACAGCTTGAGCCGCATCGGATCGGCCAGCACCGCCTTGAGATTGGGCGCGGCATAGGCGCTGCCGGCGGCAAAGCGGACGAGGTGCTCGTCCCCGCTGCCGTCGGAAAGCTGGACCACGCAAAGCCGGTCACGCGCGGTGATGAGGCCCATGGTTTCAGTATCGACCGCGATCGGGCCGGGCCCGAATACGCCCTCGGGGAGATCTTCATCGTGAAAGTGGACAGTCATATGGGCAAAGTGCTTAGGCCCAACCTCGGCGGGATGGAAGCCCCGCAATCGAGGAAGCACAAGCGATGGCCCATGGCGACGCGGTACCGGAAAGCTGGCGTGCTGCGCTGGAGCCGGTGCTGGCCACCCCGGAAGCGCGCAAGCTGGGCGGTTTCATCAAGGCGGAAGAGGATGCCGGCAAGCGCATCTATCCCCCGCGCGGTTGCCGGCTGGCGGCGCTGGCGCTGACCCCGCTCGATCGGGTCAAACTCGTCATCCTCGGGCAGGATCCCTACCACGGGCCGGGGCAGGCGCATGGCCTAAGCTTCTCGGTGCCGCAGGGCGTGCGGATCCCGCCTTCGCTGCGCAACATCTACAAGGAGATCCAGCGCGATCTCAGCATTCCGGTCGCATCGCACGGCAATCTCGAAGCCTGGGCCAAGCAAGGCGTGCTGCTGCTCAACAACTCGCTCACGGTCGAGGATGGGCTGGCGGGTTCGCATGCTGGACTGGGCTGGGATGCGATCACCGATGCGGCGGTGGCGGCAGTCGCCACAAAGGCCGAGCTTTGCGTCTTCCTGTTATGGGGCAGCCATGCCCGCAAGAAGGCTGGGCGTGTGCCGAGGTTGGGTCATAGCACCCATCACCTCGTCCTCACCGCGCCGCACCCCAGTCCGCTTTCGGCGCATACCGGTTTCATCGGCTGCGGACATTTCAGCAAGGCCAACGCGTTTCTGGAGGCACAGGGGCGGGGGGCGATCGATTGGAGCGTCTAGACCAGTCCGAGCCTGGCAAGCTCGCTGGCCAGGCCACCCGGGATGACATCGCCGGCCGTCTCGCCATCGGCCAGGTCGCGCGGGGCGTCCTTGTCCTCGAGATAGCGCCAGCCCTGATGGGCGCGCTTGGGTGACGGGTGGAGGTCGATCAGCTGTGACGAGATTACGATGTGGGTCTTGCCGCCCTCCGCTTCCTCGAAGCGCTGGATCGGGGAACGCATCACCAGCTGGTGCTTGTAGATCCAGAACAGCGATCCGCCCACGATCTCCGCGTGCCGTTTGGGCAGGTAGCGGGTGGTGAGCAGCGCTTCCTCGCCCCGAGTGGAGAACCAGCCGCGCATGTCTTCAAGCGAGGTGGCGCCATACGCGACCTTGGTCAAATGCAGCGGCATGGACGCTAGCCCACCAGCCCCGATACCGTCGCAAGGCCGAGGAAGACGAGGAAGCCCATCGAATCGGTCGTCATCGTCACGAAGATCGACGAGGAAATCGCCGGATCGACATTCAGCCGTTCGAGCGTCAGCGGCACGAAGACGCCCGCCAGACCGGCGATGATGATATTGGCCAGCATGGCTGCGGCGATTACCAGCCCGAGCATCGGATTGGCGAAAATCAGCGCTACGGCGACGCCGATCAGTGCCGCTACCGTGGCGCCGTTAAGCACCGCGATGCCCAGTTCGCGCCGCACCGCGCGCCACGCATTGGTGGCGATAAGCTGATTGGTTGCAAGCGCCCGGACGGTCACTGCCAGGGTCTGCGTGCCGGCATTGCCGCCGATGCCGGCAACGATTGGCATCAGCGTGGCCAGCACCACCATCTTTTCGATCGTGCCCTCGAACGTCGCAATCACGGTGGAAGCGACGCAGGCGGTCAGCAGATTGGCGATCAGCCAGCGGACCCGCGCAAAATAGGAATCGCGGATCGGCTCGTTGATGTCGCCTTCGCCCGCGCCGGACAGCAGCAGCGCGTCCTCGCCGGCTTCTTCCTGGATGATGTGGACGATATCGTCGACTGTGATCTGGCCGACCAGACGCCCGGCATCGTCCACCACCGCAGCGGAGATCAGCGCATATTTCTGGAAGCGCAGTGCGACTTCCTCCTGGTCCATCTCCACCGGGATCAGCGTCTGGTCGCGCTTCATCACATCGGCGAGCGGGATGTGGCGCGGGGTGCGCAGGATCCAGCTGAGCGCGCAGCTGCCGAGCGGGTGGTGCCGCGCATCGACAATGAACACTTCCCAGAATTCGGTCGCCAGGTCGGGATTTTCGCGCAGGTAGTCGATCAGGTCGCCGACGCTCATATGCTCAGGCACCGCGATGAATTCGCGGCTCATCAAGCGGCCAGCGGTTTCTTCCGGGTAAGACAGCGCCGACTCGATCGCGGCGCGATCTTCCGGCTCCATCTCGGCCAGCACCGCCTCGCGGTCTTCCTCGTCGAGGTCCTCGATCAGCGCGACGGCGTCGTCGGTTTCGAGCTGCTCGGCGATATCCGCGACCGTTTCGGCCGGGAGCGATTCGACCAGCACCTCGCGAACGTGGTCGTTGAGCTCGGCGATCACCTCGCCGCCCATCAAATCGCTGATCGCCTTGGCGAAGTCGGAACGCTCGTCGGCTGGGATCAGTTCGAACAGATCCGCAATGTCGGCCGGATGGAGCGGTTCGACCAGGTCGTAGACCACGTTGCCCTCGCCCGCTTCCAGCGCCTCGCGGACACGGCGGACGAATTCCGCTTTGAGCCGGTTTTCCTCGTCGAGCGAATCGCTTGCATGCGGCTCGGCCACCGTGGTCACGGTATCCTCCGGCAGCGTTTCGGCGAGTTCCTCGGGAGTCATCCGCGCCGGTCTAGGCAGATGGAAGGCAATTGCAACCGGGGGCAATGCGCGGGCGTGACATTATTTCCGCGCGCCCTATATCGGGCGCGAATTTTCAGGAGAAGCTCGATGTCCGACCAATACCTTACCCTCACGCTCGATACCGGCGACGTGAAGATCAAGCTGCGCCCGGACCTGGCGCCGGGCCACGTCGCGCGGATTACCGAGCTCGCCAACGAGGGCTTTTACGACGGGGTCAAGTTTCACCGCGTGATTCCTGGCTTCATGGCCCAGGGCGGCTGCCCCAACGGTACCGGCATGGGCGGCTCCAACAAGCCCGATTTGAAGGCCGAATTCAACGCCGAGCCGCATGTCCGCGGGGTCTGCTCGATGGCCCGCACCAGCGCGCCGAATTCGGCCAACAGTCAGTTCTTCATCTGCCTCGATGACGCATCGTTCCTCGATCGCCAGTACACTGTCTGGGGCACGGTCGAGGAAGGCATGGACCATGTCGACGCGCTGCCCAAGGGCGAGCCGCCGGCCAGCCCGGGCAAGATCGTCAAAGCTGCCGTGAGTTGAGGCTGCCGTAAGCTAAGGCTCGCCGCCTTCTCGCGCGGTCCGTGCATCCAATCCGACGGAAGCCCGCTCGGCCAGTGCCATGCATGCTTGAGGGTCGACCGCCGCCGCGCTGGCGGTCGACCCGAAGCGCTGCCACATGCGGCTTGCCGACGGATGCGGAGTAAGCAGCAGGTCGCAGCGCAGCGCGCCGACCCGCGCGATTGAAGCCCGGAACGCGGCGAGATAACCGGGGTGCGCGCGCTCGTCAGTGAAGCGGTAATCGTCGTCCGATACGGCGGTCAGGCTGTCAGCATAGACGAATTGCATGCAGCGCCGACCCTCGCAGCTGCGCCAGGTCCAGCTGGTGCTGCCTGGCGTATGGCCGGAGGTGGCGATTGGCGTGATAAAGGTTGCGCCTATCCGCAGCGGCTTGCCCGGGGTGATGCGCACGACCGGCCGAACCGGGGCGAAGCCGTGCGAGACTTTGATCTGTGGATCGCCCGGGAGGGTGTGGCCGGCCTCAAGCGTAGCGGCGTCCGCTCCCCGGCCGTAGACCCTCGCGCCGGTATCCCGCTTGAGCCGGGCAATCCCGCCGGTGTGATCGAAATGGGCGTGGCTGAAGACGATTGCTTTCACGTCGCGTAGCCTGGCCCCGGTAGCCTGGATATTAGCCTCGATGGCGAGGACGTTTTCTTCCATCGGCCCGTCGATCAGCACATGCCCCTGCGGCGATTTGATCAGGATCGCCGAGAGGCCGCAGGTTCCGACGAACCAGGTGTTGCCGAAGATGTGGAAGGCGCGGGTGGGATCGGTCCACTCGGAGTCATCGGTGCAGGCTTTCACCGGTGCGGTCGGGCTGGCCGAGAGGATCAGCGGCGCGGCGCAGGCCAACGCCGCTGCGATCAGCTTCGACCTAGCCATGGAAGCTGGCGAATTCCGCGAGCTCCGCGCGGTCAGCGATGATTGCGTTGATCGGATCGGCGGGATCGGGATGGCCGATCGAGAGGCCGCAATAGAGCACCAACCGGTCGGGCACGCCCAGCACCTGCTTGACCGTGGTGTTGAACACGCTCCAGCTGATCTGGGCGATCGAGCCGAGCCAGGCCTCGGTCAGCAGCAGCAGCACCGTCTGCAGGAAGATCCCGAGGTCCGCCCATTGCGAGAGGCCTTCACCGGGTTCGGCAAAGAAGAACATCACCGCCGGGGCGCCGAAGCACTGGTGGTTGTTGTAGACGTAACGCAGCCGCCCTTCGCCGTCCTCACGGGCAATCCCGCGCGCGCCATACTGCCGCTCGCCGCAGGCAAAGCGGCGGGCTTCCTCGGCGGCGGTCGCGGCCTTGAGCCGGGCCAGCGTGTCGCCCGTCACCACATGCACCAGCCAGGGCTGCCTGTTGGAGTTGGACGGGGCGAGCCGCGCGGTTTCCAGGATGTCCCGCAGCAGGGCCTTGGGAACCTGGGTTGGCAGGAAGGCTCTGGTCGAGCGGCGGGCGCGGATTGCTTCGGTGACGGTCAGGGTCACAGGCCGGCCTTGACCAGCCAGTCGTGGAAAATCCGCACCGGGCGACTTTCTAGGTCGCGCGCGCGGCAGACGAACCAGTAGCAGTAGAGGCTTTCGACCACGATGTCGTAGAGGTTGGCGAGCCGGTCGTCATGCGCGCGGACGAAGTGGTCGTCATGCATGATGGCGATGCCCAGCCCCTGCGCGGCGGCCTCGAGGATCAGCTGGCCTGAATCGAAATGATCGATCGCTGCCGGCTCGAGCGATTCGAGTCCCAGCGCCTTCTTCCAGGCATCGAAGCTGTCGGGCAGCTCGTTGTGAACAAGGAAGGTCTGCTTCGCCAGTTCCGCCTTGTCGGGCACCGGGCCGAGCTCCTCGGCCAGGTTGCGCGAGGCGATGGCGTAGACCCGGTTGTGATCGAGCCGCACTGAGTGGAGCGCGGGATCGGGGTCCTTGGAAAGGATGATCGCGCAATCCAGAGTATCGCCGACCCGCGCCTCAAGATGCGCCCCGGTATCGATGTCGATATGCAGCCGGGGATGCAATGCGCGCAGTTCCGGCAGGCGTGGGAACAGCCGCTGGCCGCAGAACAGCGGGGGGATCCCAAGGTGGAGACGCAGCACAAGGCTGTTTTCCATCTGCGATTCGACCGCGAGCGCCAGCTCTTCGAGCTTGGGCGAAACGGCATCGAAGAAGGCCTGGCCATCGTCGGTCAGCTTCATCGCCTGGTGCTGGCGGGTGAACAGCCGCTTGCCGACGAATTCCTCCAGCGAGCCAACCCGGCGCGACAGGGCCGAGGGACTCAGGCCGAGTTCGTTCGCGGCCGCCTTGGCCGAGCCGAGGCGGACGATTCGCACGAAAGCCTCGAGCGCGCGCAGTGGTGGCAAACGGCGGACCGGCAGCATTTATTCCTCTTCTTGATGTTTCGCCGCCGGCGGATGCAGGCGAATCCGCGTGACGTGCCGCTCGTTACCCGCAGTCACTTCGATTTTCCAGCCACTCGGATGGTCGAGGATTGCGCCCGCGACGGGAACCTGCCCGGCCAGCAGGAATGTCAGCCCGCCCAGCGTATCGACCGCTTCCTCAACCTCGGCGAGACGCGGATCGACCCGTTCGCCCACTTCCTCGAGTTCGACCCGGGCATCGGCGTCCCACATCCCGTTTTCCAGCGGGATCAGCAGCTCCTCGGGCGCGTCGTCGTGTTCATCCTCGATCTCGCCGATGATCTCTTCGACCAGGTCCTCGATGGTGATGATCCCGTCGGTGCCGGAATATTCATCGACCACCACGGCGAGGTGGATGCGGCTGGCGCGCATGTCGGCCAGCACATCGAGCGCACCGCGCGCCTGCGGCACGAACAGCGGCTGGCGCATCAGGCTGTGCCAGTCCTTCGGGATCTTGCCGACGGCGAGGAAGGGGAAGACGTCCTTGATCAGGACCATGCCCACCACATCGTCCAGCGTCTCGCCATGCACCGGCATGCGCGAGTGGCCGTGTTCGGCGAAAGCCGCCACGACCTCGTCCCAGCTGGCGCTGGCGGGCAGGGCGATAATCTTGCCGCGCGGAATGGCGACATCGTCGGCATCGTGTTCGCTGAAATGCAGCAGGTTGCGGAGCATGTCGCGTTCGAGCGGGGAAAGGTCGCCGGCTGCGGCAGGGCTGCTGCCGGCGTCCTCCTCATGCTCGTCGATCGCTTCTTCCAGCGCGGCGCGGAGCGATTGCTCGCTATCGTCGAGGTCGAAAAAGCGCCGGACAGCACGCCACAGAGAGCGCCTACTGTCGCCTTCTCCCGCGTGGGAATCGCCATTGTGGCCGTTGCTGGCCATGGTCCTCAAAGTCCTTCGATGCTGTCGTGGTCGCCATATGGGTCAGCGATGCCCAGCAGGGCAAGGGCCTTTATCTCCAGCACCTCCATCGCGCGGGCTTCAGCGGGCCCAAGCTCATGGTCATGCCCGGCCAGGTGGAGCAGCCCGTGGACGATCAGATGGGTGGCATGGTGTTCCAGGCTGATGCTCTTTTCGCCGGCCTCCCGTGCGCAGGTTTCGAGCGCTAGGGCGATGTCGCCGAGCAGTTCGGGCGGGCCTTCAAAGGGGAGGTCGAGCAGCTCCGCGCGTTCCAGCATGGGGAAGGACAGCACATTGGTCAGCCTGTCCTTGCCGCGCCATTCGCGGTTGAGGATATGCACCTCGGCATCGTCGGCAAAGACCAAGCTAACCGCGAGGCGCGGATTGGCGAGTTCCGGGGCGAACTGTGCAGCGGCCTCGCCCGCCTTGGCGGCAAGGTCTTCCCAGCCGGTCGCGGCGGGCCAGTCCGCCTCGACCGCCACTTCAAGTTCCATCAGTCGCCCTTGCCCTCATAGGCATCGACGATCCGGCCGACGATCGGGTGGCGCACCACATCGGCGCTGGTGAAGCGCGCCACGGCGATGCCTTCGATCCCTTCGAGCCGGGTCACCGCATCGTTGAGCCCACTCATCTGCGGGCCGCCGGGGATGTCGACCTGTTTGGGGTCGCCGCAGATCACCATGCGGCTGTTCTGGCCGAAGCGGGTGAGGAACATCTTCATCTGCGCCGGGGTGGTGTTCTGCGCCTCGTCGAGGATGACGAACGCATCGGCCAGCGTGCGGCCGCGCATGAAGGCGATCGGGGCGATCTCAATCTCGCCGCTGGCGATGCGCCGCTCCACCTGTTCGGGCGGCATGCAATCATACAGCGCATCGTAGATCGGGCGCAGATAGGGATCGACCTTTTCCTTCATGTCGCCGGGCAGGAAGCCGAGCCGCTCGCCGGCTTCGACCGCCGGGCGCGAGAGGATCAGCCGCTGGACCGAGCCGGAAATGAGCTGCGCCACTGCCTGCGCGACCGCGACATAGGTCTTGCCGGTGCCCGCCGGGCCGAGCGCGAAGATCATGTCCCGGCTGGCCAGCGCCTGCATATATTCGATCTGCGCGGCGCTGCGCGGGACGATGGTTTTCTTGCGGGTGCGGATCATGATCGGCGGTGCGTCCTGCCCGCCAGCGATGATGCCCTCAAGGGTCGGTTCGGACGACATGACGATCAGCGATTCGATCGCCCCGGAGTCGATCTCATGGCCGGTCAGCAGGCGCTGGTGCATTCCCTTGAGCACATCCCGGGCGCGGGCGACATCATCGGAAGCCCCCTCGATCTGGATGCGGTTGCCCCGCGCTGCGATAAACACCCCTAGCCGGTTTTCCAACTGGACCAGATTGGCGTCGAATTGTCCGAACAACGCGCCGAGCACCGTTGGTTCGTCGAATTCCAGTTCAGCCCGGGCGCGCTTAGGCGGTTCGGGCCGGAGATGCGCCACATTGTGGGCACGGGCAGCTTTGCGAGCCATAAGAGCTTTGGGGGCGCCCCTTTCGTAGTGCGGGCCGCGGGACTGCAGCCCACCACATTCAAGATAGGCGCAGGAGTGTTTCAGGCAAGCGGCAGTTTGCGCAGGTCTGTGGAATAAACCTCAGGCGTGTGCGGCGTGCAACAGCCGGGCGTGGAGCGAATTCGGCCCGGCCTCCAGCAATTCGACCGTCACCAGATCGCCGATCGCCACCTCGCCCTCGAAATGGACCGATTGCAGCCAGGGCGATTTGCCCAGCCACTGGCCCGGCAGCCTGCCCTTGCGTTCGATCAGCACCTGGCATGTGCGACCAACCGAGGTCTGGTTGAAGGCGAGGCTGCTGCGCTGGAGCGCGGCCTGGAGGCGCTGGAGGCGTTCGTCCATCACTTGCGGAGGGACCTGCCCGTCCATCGCCGCGGCCGGGGTGCCGGGGCGGGGCGAATATTTGAAGCTGAAGCACTGGGCATAGCCGACCGCGTCGATCAGGCTCAGCGTCTCGGCGAACTCTTCCTCGGTCTCGCCGGGGAAGCCGACGATGAAGTCGCCCGAGAGCGCGATATCGGGGCGGATCGCGCGTACCCGCTCGAGGATCCTGAGGTAGCTGTCGCGGGTGTGGCTGCGGTTCATCGCCTTGAGCACGCGGTCGCTGCCGGCCTGCACCGGCAGGTGCAGGAAGGGCATCAGCTTCTCCACCTCGGCATGCGCCGCAATCAGCCCCTCGGTCATGTCGTTGGGATGGCTGGTGGTGTAGCGGATACGGGCAAGCCCGGGGATTTCGGCCAGCTCGCGGATCAGCCCGTCGAGGCCCACTGCGCGCCCGCGCGCGTCCTCACCGGACCAGGCGTTGACGTTCTGGCCCAGCAGCGTGATCTCGAGCGCCCCGGCGTCGACCAGCCGCCGTGCCTCGGCCACGAGATCGGCGTAGGGGCGCGAGATCTCCGCGCCGCGAGTATAGGGCACCACGCAATAGGTGCAGAACTTGTCGCAACCTTCCTGCACGGTGAGGAACGCGGTCGGGCCGACCTTGCGGCGCGCGGGCAGCGCATCGAACTTGGTCTGCGCGGGCATGTCGGTATCGACCGCGCGCTTGCCTGCCACCGCCTCGGCGATCATCCCCGGCAGGCGATGATAGGCCTGCGGGCCGACCACCATCCGCACCGCTGGCGCGCGGGTCATGATTTCCTCGCCCTCGGCCTGTGCAACGCAGCCGGCGACCGCGATCAGCGGGCTTGAGCCATCGTCGCGCCCCCAGTCCTTCACGATTCGGCCGATGTCGGAATAGACCTTCTCCGCCGCCCGTTCGCGAATATGGCAGGTGTTGAGTACCACCAGATCGGCGTTCTCGCCCTCAGGCGCCGGATTAATCCCTTGCGCGCTCAGCAGCTCGGCCATGCGCTCGCCGTCATAGACGTTCATCTGGCAGCCGAAGCTTTTGACCCGGTAGGTCTTGGGAGGCGGAACGGGTTCCATCGAGCGGCCCGTTACGCGAACTGGCGGAAAAGGTGAAGCGGTTAGGCCCGCAGCAGTTCCGGCAGCTTGCCGCTCATCCCGCGGGCCTCATCCATGAAGAAGCGTTTGAGCGCCGGGCTGCGCTGCACGACTGCCATCCCGGCGCGGCGAACCAGCGAGGGCAGGCGGCCGGGGATGCCGAACAGGCGGGTCAACGTATCGGTCGCGGCCATCACGCTGGTGGCGTCGAGCGCGCGCCAGCGCTCGTAGCGCGCGAGCAGCTGGGTATCGCCCGGCTCCAGCCCCAGCCGCATGCCTTCCGTAAGTACCTCGACCAGCGCCCCGACATCGCGCAGGCCAAGGTTGAGGCCCTGTCCGGCAATCGGGTGCATACCGTGCGCCGCATCGCCGATCAGCGCGAGACGGTGGTCGATGATCTTGCCGGCGTGGTGGAAATTCAGCGGGAAGGATTGGCGCGGGGCGGCGAGCGAAAGCGCGCCGTAGATCCCGTCCATGCAGCGGTGGACTTCGGCGAGGAAGGCGGTGTCGCCCATCGCCATGGCGCCGGCGGCGTCCCTTTCCGCCACGGTCCAGACCAGCGCGCTGCGGTGGCGGCCCTCGGCGTCGTCGAGCAGCGGGAGCAGGGCAAAAGGCCCGGCGGGATAGAAGATCTCCCACGCGACGCCATCGTGCGGTTTCTCGTGATAGAGCGCCGTGACCTGCGCGCGGTGGCGGTAATCCCACTTGGCGAGGCCGAAGCCTGCCTCGTCGCGGGTCGGCGAGCGGCGGCCTTCGGCGGCGACGAGCAAATTCCCCTGAAGCACCGAGCCGTCCCCGAGCGTCACCGAGACGCCGTGCGGACCGCGCTCACGTTCTACGGCTTCGACACCGGTGTGCCACGCGATCGCCTGCTCGTTCCGTGCCGCCTCGAACAGGGCCAGGCGCAGGTCGCGATTGGCGAACATCCGCCCGAGCGAGCCCTCAACCGGTTCGGGGCGGAAGTCGATCCGACCGGGGCGCATTGCGTCAGTCACGGCGATGGCTTCGATCGGGCAGCCGAGTGCTTCAAGCCGGGTCTTGAGCCCGATGTTGCAGAACAGGTTCCAGCTGGCGGTGGAGATCGCCGAGGCGCGGCCGTCGAAATTCTCGGAGGTCAGCTCGGCCGGGTCGGCTTTGTCGACGACATGGCTGGTGATCCCGGACTTCGCCGCGGCCAACGCCAGGGTCATCCCGACGAGGCCGCCGCCGAGAATGACGAGATCGCGCTTCTCGCTCATTTCGGTCCCTCGCAGCTGTTGGCGGCGCTGCCGTCGATATCGAGGCAGCGTCCGTCATAGGCGCCCTCGGGCACCGGCAGGCCGAGCATGGCGATCAGTGTCGGGGCGATGTCGACTGTCTCGACCGGGGCGGGCTGCTCCAGCCCGGGTACGCCCTTGCGCCAGAACAGGATCGGCACGCGCCGGTCATAGTCCCAAGCGCTGCCATGGGTGGCGACATAGCCGGGTGACGGATCGGTGATCGGCACCACTGCCCGGTCGAGCAGCACGACAAGATCACCCGAGCGGACCGGGTCGAACGAGGCGCGGGCGCGGTCCTTGAGCGACCAGTCCTGCGGCGATCCGACCGGGAGCGGGGCCTCTGCCAGTTCGGTCGCGGTGAAGACGGCGGCGACTTGCGGATGCGCCTTGAGCATGGGTACCAGCGCGGCCAGGACCTGCGCTTTCTGCACCGAAGACAGCCTGTGCGAGAGATAGTAGTCGCCGAAGGGGCCGTCGGCATAGATCAGCGGGTCGGGCGTGGCGATGCCGGTCTGTTGGCTGACCGCCTTGGCCAGCGCGCCCGCGAGCAGTGCCCGGTCAGCGCGGGTCGCCTGTGGCACGGCTTGAGCGGCGAGCCGCTCGGGCAGGTCGAGCCCGCCGTGGTCTGCGCTCAGCATCACGGCGTAATCGATCCCGCGCAGGTCGAGATGGTCGAGCAGGCGGCCGATCGAGCGATCGAGCTCGGCCAACTGGATACACATCTCCACTCCCTCGGTGCCGGTGGCATGGCCGACATAGTCGGTCGCCGAGAAGCTGACCGAGAGGATGTCGGGCGCTGCGCTCCGGCCGAGGTTCATTGCGTCGGTCAGTCCGATGGCCAGGTCGGCGGTAGCGGCATCCATCCGCGGCGATACGCGGAACTGCGGCTCCTTGCCCGGCTCCATCGCGAAATGGCCGGTGCCGACGCTGGCCGGGCCAGCCTTGACCTCACGCTCGCGCGCGGCGCACCAGGCGGGCACGGCGTAGCCCGCCTCGCCCCGCTTGATCCGCATCGTCAGAACAGTGTTCTCGATGGTCACTGCCGGGGCCAGCGCCTGCCCGGCGAGGGTAACGAAAGCGCCGTTCTTCCACCAATAGGCCTCGTCGATGAAGTGGCCGCCCATCATGATCACCGCCCGGTCCTTGGCTGAGACCGCGACGTTGCGGCTGGTCGGCCAGACAGCCTTCATCCGCTCGCCCAGCGTCGGCACCTTGAGGTGGACAGCCGAGACGACCGGATTGCCGGAAGTGCTGGCAGGATCGCGTTCGTCCTCGGCGCAGTAGACCTTCTTGTCGGCCCGGGTGAGGCCGGGGTCGAACCAGTTGTTGGCAATGATGCCGGTGCGGCTCGGGTGAGCGCCGGTGAGCAGCGTGGAATGGCCGGGGCAGGTCTCGGTCGCGGCATGCGACTGGTAGCCCGAGGGGAACACCGCCCCCTGTTGCAGCCGCGCGAGGCCGGCGGTGAAGTGATTCCGGTATTCGGCGAAGAGATCGGCCGAGAACTGGTCGACCGCGATTGCGACGATCAGGCGGGGTGGGGCGGTTGGCGGCGCGCTGGCGACGGGGGCGGATTTGGTCGAAGCGCATCCGGCCAGAGCGAGAGAAAGGGCGACAATGGCAGGCGCGAGCGAGCGGCGCATGGGGAATCCTTGAAATCGGGCGGCAACCCCGGCACAGCCCTGATGGCGAGGCCGCGCCCCGGTTGCAAGGCCCTCGTTAGGAGAGACACTGGCTTGGCGCAAATGCCCTCTTATCGCCGCCTTGTTGCGCTGCTGTTGCAGCTTTGTGCGCTGCTGCTCGCCGTCCCTGCGCTGGCCGCTCCTACGCATATCGCCGCCGCGCTGGTTGCCGAGTCGGCAGTGCGGCCGGGCGGCAAGGTGACGCTGGCCTTCGTGATGAAGCCGGAAAAGGGCTGGCACGGCTACTGGCTCAATCCGGGCGATGCCGGCTTCGGGATGACGGCGAAATGGCGGTTGCCGGCGGGTGCCAGCGCGGGTCCGCTGCAATATCCCGTGCCGCAAACGCTGGTGATCTCGGGGCTGATGAACCACGTCTACGAGAGCGACTATGCCCTGCTGGTCGAACTGTCCGTGCCCGCCAACGCTGCGCCGGGTTCGCGCCTGCCGGCGTCGGTCGAGGCGGACTGGCTCGCCTGCACCGACCAGATATGCGTCCCCGAACACGCCTCACTCAGCACTGAGGTGCTGGTTGGCGCGCCCGGTCAGCTTGATCCGCGCTTCGACGAATGGCGCCGCCATCTGCCCGCGCCGCTGGGCGCCGAGGCCCATTTCGCGGTGTCGGGCGATACGATCCGGCTCGGCATCCCGATGCCCCGCACGGTCGAACTCGTCGCTCCGCACCTGTTCGCGGCCGAGGACCGGCTGGTTGCCTATGCCGCCGGGCAGGCCTTCTTTCGCAAGGGTGACCTGCTGATTGTCGAACTCAAGCGGACCAAAAGTTTGCCGCTGACGCCCACCTCATTCTCAGGCGTGCTCCGGTACAACGCCGCGGGCGACGGCGTGGCAATTGCCGCTGTGCCCGGAACTGTGCCGACAGGGGGCGATCCGCTCAGCATTGCTCCAGCAAAGCAGGAATCGTTAGGCTGGCTGCTGCTCGCCGCACTGGCGGGTGGGTTGCTGCTTAATCTGATGCCCTGTGTGTTCCCGATTCTCTCGCTCAAGGCGCTGAGCCTCGCCCGGGCTGGGGAGAGCGAAGCCCACGCCCGGGCTGAGGGGCTGGCCTACAGCGCCGGGGTAATCCTCGCCTGCGCCGCGCTCGGCGCGCTGCTGCTGGCGTTGCGCGCTGCCGGAGCCGAAGTGGGCTGGGCGTTTCAGCTGCAGGAGCCACTGGTGGTCGCGGCGCTGCTGCTGCTGGCAGTGGCGATCACCGCCAACATGGCCGGACTTTACGAGTTGGCGATCCCCGGCTTCGCGCAGGGCCACGAGACGCGCGGATCCTTTGCCACCGGACTGCTTGCCGCCTTTGTCGCCACGCCCTGCACCGGGCCGTTCATGGCAGCGGCGATGGGCGCGGCCTTGCTGCTCCCGCCGGTGCAGGCCATGGCGCTGTTCGTCGCGCTCGGGCTGGGCATTGCCTTGCCGTTCCTGGCCGTGGCGACGATCCCGGCACTGCGCCGGCGCCTGCCGCGCCCGGGGGCCTGGATGGTGCGGTTCCGCCACTGGATGGCCTGGCCGATGGGGCTGACCGCGCTGGCGCTGGCCTGGCTGGCGAGCCGGACTGGCGGCTTGGGTTTTGCGATTGGCTGCCTCGCCTTTGCGATCGGCCTGATTGCCTTGCTGGCGGTGGCCGGACGGGCGCAGCGCAAGGGCGAAGCGGCGGCCAAGCAGGTTCTCGCCGGCCTAGCGGGGATGGCAGTGCTGTTCGTTGTCGCCTTGCCGCTGACCGTTTCGGCGCCGTCAGCCGAGTCGCAGGGCGTGCTGCCGTCAAGGCCGTTCAGCGACGAGGCGCTCGTGGCCGCGCGCAACTCGGGCAAGCCGGTGTTCGCCTATTTCACCGCCGACTGGTGCCTGACCTGCAAGGTCAACGAGCAGGTCGCGATCGAGCGCGAGGCGACTCGCGATGCCTTCGCCAAGGCCGGGGTATCGGTGCTGCGCGGCGACTGGACCCGGCGCGATCCCGCCATCACCCGCTACCTCACCGCGCATGGCGCGGCCGGGGTGCCGCTATATGTTTGGTATCCGGCGGGTGGCGGCGAAGGGCGGATCCTGCCGCAGGTGCTGGGGCCAGACAGTCTGGTCGCGCTGGCTGCGAACGGCGCCGCAAATTAGTATTCATTACATACAAAATTTGAGCTTTTTGACCGCGATCAAGGTTGCGGCCACGGGAGGGTCATAAGCTAAGGGTGCAAAGGAGGATTGCCCCATGGCCAGTGCCCCGCCCATCGACGGAACGCACATTTTCGACAGCGAAGCCGCGCTCAAGGGCCTCGCGCTCAACGAGATGTGCTACTCGTTCAACGACGCGAAGAACCGCCAGGCATTCCTCGACGATGAAGACGCCTATTGCGCCAGCTTCGGGCTGACTCCCGAACAGAAGGACGCGGTCGCCAAGCGCAATGTGCTGGCGATGATGGCCGCTGGCGGGAACATCTATTACCTCGCCAAGCTGGCCGGAATCTTCGGGCTCAATGTTCAGGATGTCGGGGCGCAGCAGACCGGCAAGACCCTCGAGGAGTTCAAACAGGGCCTCCTCGCCGTAGCAGCGGAGATTCCCCATGGCTGAAATCGTCGGCGGCTTTTTTACCAGCCATGTTCCAGCAATCGGCGGCGCCATTGCGCGCGGCTTGCAGCAGGATCCCTACTGGAGTCCCTTCTTCGACGCCTGGCCGCCGGTGCGCCAGTGGCTGGCCGAGAAGCAGCCCACCACCATGGTGGTGTTCTACAACGACCACGGGCTGAACTTCTTCCTCGACAAGATGCCGACATTCGCCGTCGGCGCCGCAGCGAGCTACGACAATGCCGATGAGGGCTGGGGCCTGCCGGTCTTCCCCTCGGCGCAGGGCAATCCCGAGCTGAGCTGGGCAATCATCGAGCAGCTGGTCGAGGACGAGTTCGACGTCACCATGTGCCAGAAGCTGTTCATCGATCATGCGGTGACCGTGCCGATGGCGCTGGCCTGGCCGGAGATGAACCCGGCGCCGATCAAGATCGTGCCGATCGCGATCAACACCGTGCAGCATCCGCTGCCGAGTGCGAAGCGCTGCCTGGCGCTGGGCCGGTCGGTCGCCAAGGCGCTGGCCAAGTGGGACGCTGATGAGCGGAACGTCATCGCCGGCACCGGGGGGCTCTCGCACCAGCTCGATGGCGAGCGCGCGGGCTTCATGAACCCGGAATACGACATGTTCTGCATGGACAACCTCGCTTCCAACCCCGAGCTGCTGACCCAGCATTCGGTCCACAAGATCGTTGAGCTGGCCGGCACGCAAGGTGTCGAGATCCTCAACTGGATCGCGGCCCGCGGTGCCATGGGCGCCAAGGCCAGCGAGTTTTCGCGGGTCTACCACATTCCGATTTCGAACACGGCTGCGGCCGTGATGGTCCTTGAGACCGAGGCGGCCAAGGCCGCGCAGGCGAAGGAGACGGCCCAGCCCGTCCACGCCTGAACGAAAACCTTCTCCCCAACTAGGGCGGCTGAACCTCGTGACAGCCGCCCGTTTTTTATTCCTCCCCGTGCCGGGGAGGGGGACCATGCAAAGCATGGTGG
>CANJSX010000033.1 GCA_947477055.1 Sphingomonadaceae bacterium
GCGGGTCACCCCCAGCGCATGGGCCATCAGCAGTTCGGCATCGAGGCGGGCTGTGTCGCTGACCTGCCCCAGCGCCTCGGCTGCGCCCCGCAGCGCGGCGGCGACCGCCTCACCCATCCAGCGAGGCCAGCCGCTTGGCCTGATCCTCGGCGATCAGTGCGTCGATCAATTCGCCCAGCCCGGGGCCTTCGAGGATTTCGGGCAGGCGGTGCAGGGTCAGATTGATGCGGTGATCGGTGACGCGGCCCTGGGGGAAGTTGTAGGTGCGGATGCGTTCGCTGCGGTCGCCGCTGCCGACCATCGCCTTGCGCGCTTCGGCCTCGACCCCGTGTGCTTCGGCGCGCTTGAGGTCGTACAGCCGGGTCCGCAGCACCTGCATCGCCTTGGCCTTGTTCTTGTGCTGGCTGCGCTGGTCCTGCTGGATCACCACCAGCCCGGTCGGCAGATGGGTGAGGCGCACGGCGGAATCGGTGGTGTTGACATGCTGGCCGCCCGCACCCGAGGCGCGATAGATGTCGATCTTGATGTCCTTGTCGTCGAGCTCGAAGCCGAGCTCGTCCGGCTCGGGCAGCACGGCAACGGTGGCGGCGGAAGTATGGATGCGCCCGCCGCTTTCGGTCACCGGCACGCGCTGCACCCGGTGGACGCCGCTTTCGAACTTGAGCTTGGCGAACACGCCATTGCCGGCGATGTTGGCGACCACTTCCTTGAAGCCGCCGATGTCGGAAACATTGGCGCTGACCAGCTCGATCCGCCAGCCCTGCGCGGCGGCATAGCCTTCGTACATGCGGTAAAGATCGGCCACGAACAGCGCCGCTTCGTCGCCCCCGGTGCCGCCGCGGATTTCGAGCATGGCCGGACGGGCATCGGCACTGTCACGCGGCAGCATGGCCACGGCGAGGCGATGCTCGGCCTCGGGCAGCTCGGCCTTGAGGCGGGCGATCTCCTCCTCGGCCAGTTCGCGCATGTCGGGATCGTCGAGCTCGGCCAGCGAGGCCAGCTCGGCGCGCATCGAAGAGACTTCGCCAGCGACCTTCGCCACAGGTTCCAGCTCGGCGTAATCACGGCTGGCGGCGACGAAGTCCGCGCCCTCAAGCGTGCCGGACGCGAGCCGTGCTTCAAGCTCGGCGAAGCGGGCGGCGAGTTGCCCAAGGCGGGCGTCGGAGATGCTCATGCGAGTTCTCTTCCCCCTCGATGGGGGAAGTATAGGAAGACTTGGTGCCGAAGGCGCCTAGTCGCAGTTGGAAGGGGGTGATCGCGCCGCAAACGCCGCGCCATGCCGAGAGCGCACCCCCGCCCGACCTGCGCTAGCGAGCAAGCTCGCAAGCTACGGTATCCCTCCCCCATCAAGGGGGGGGTGAGAGAGAGCGCAAATCCAACCACTACAAACCCGTCATGCTGAACTTGTTTCAGCACCCATCGTGCCGTTCGCCCGGCGCGGGCGATTGAAACAAAATCGTGCCGTTGTGCCACCCCGCAGAGCTTCGGCGCGTGGGGAGAAATGGGCCCTGGAACAAGTTCAGGGTGACGAAGAGCAAGGGCGCTGCAGGCGGTCATTCCAGGTTAAGCGCCACGTCTTCGACGGCGGTCGCAACCTCTCCACCGTCACCGCGAATGCGCCGGGTCGGTCCATCGTTTGTGACGGTGAACGCGATCAAGGCATGTGAAGGAATCTTCGTGGCCTTGTCGAACCGCTTACGAGGCGAACCTGTCGAGACAATGTCGGTCGAAAACCGAGCCTCACGAAGCTTGCGCGCCAGTCGAAGGGCGTCATTGAGGCGGCTGTCGTCCTCAACAACAATGACGGCATCAAGCTTGGATTCTTCCTTGTCGCCCACCAGCATCGCCAGCCGCTCAATCCCCGCAGCCCAGCCCACCGCAGGAGTAGCCGCCCCGCCAAGGCTCTCCATCAGCCCATCATAGCGCCCGCCGCCCAGCACGGTGCCCTGCGCGCCCAGCCGGTCCGTCACGAACTCGAACGCCGTGTGGCGATAATAATCCAGTCCGCGCACCAGCGACGGCGCTCTCGTCCAGGCCACTCCGGCCGCATCCAGCCCGCTGGTCACCTTGCCGAAAAAGTCCTGCGCTTCCCCGCTCAGAAAATCGTCGATCTTCGGCGCATCGGCCACGAACGCCTTGTCCCTCGGGTCCTTCGAATCGAGGATGCGCAGCGGATTGCGCTCCAGCCGGTCCTGCGAATCCTCGCTGAGCTCGCCCTTCACCGCGCGGAAGTATTCGACCAGCGCCGCCCGCCAGGCATCGCGGCTGTCTGCATCGCCCAGCGTGTTGAGCATCAACGTCACGCCGTCCGAAATGCCCAGTTCCTTCAGCAGCTGGTCGGCCATCGCCAGCAGCTCGACATCCGCCTGCGGCTCGCCCGCACCGATAATCTCGGCGTCAAGCTGGTGAAACTGGCGGTAGCGGCCCTTCTGCGGGCGTTCATAGCGGAACAGCGGCCCGTGAGTGGCGAGCTTTACGGGCGCATATTGCTGCCAGCCATTGGTGAGATAGGCGCGGGCGATGCCGGCGGTGAATTCGGGCCGCAGCGTCAGCGATTCGCCGCCGCGATCCTCGAAGCTGTACATCTCCTTGGAGACGACATCGGTGGTCTCGCCGATCGAGCGGCTGAACACCTCAGTCTTCTCGAACGCCGGCATTTCCACACGGCGGAAGCGGTAGAGCTTGCGCACCCGCTCAAAGGTCTCGACGACATGCACGAAAGCCTCGGCCTCGGCGCCGAAAATGTCCTGGGTTCCGCGAATGGCCTGTGGTGTGTTCATGGCCACGCCCCTAGCGGTAAAGACGTTCGTCGAAAAGCCGTGACGATGCGGCGAGCAGATGGTTGCAAGCGAGGCCGGATCGTGGCTAAAAACTGCCGATGAACAAGAAACGCGCGGCCGCACCGCTCCTCATCGCCCTTTCGCTCTCCACCAGCGCCTTGGCGCAGACGGTCGGCAATTCCGCGCCGCAAGCCGTGTCGATCGTCCAGACCGTGCCCGATGCCCGCGATGTCGCCTATCCCGGCGGAGTGATGACGCTCGACATCGATGCGAGCGACACGATCCGTGCAACCTGGAAGGTGACGCAAACGATCCCGGTCGTGCCCGGTACAATCCGGCTCACCCTGCTCTTTCCGCAGTGGCTGCCCGGCAACCACGGCCCGCGCGGCGCGATGTCCGAACTGGTCGACCTGCATTTCTTCGCCGACGGCAAGGAACTGACCTGGAAGCGCGACCAGGTCGAGGTCTTCTCCTTTCACATAGACGTCCCGGCAGGTGCCAAGGCGGTCGTCGCCAAATTCGTCAACACCACCCCGCTGCAGAGCTCGGAAGGGCGCATCACCGTCACCCGCGAAATGCTCAATCTGCAGTGGGAGAACGTCAGCCTCTATCCCGCCGGGCATTATGTCCGGCAGATCCGCGTCAAGCCGACCGTGATCTTCCCGGCCGGCTGGCAAGTCGCCTCTGCGCTCGATGGCAAGACGGTCGGCGCGGACAACGCGGTAACCTGGGCCGAGACCGACTATGAGACGCTGGTCGATTCCCCGCTCTTCGCCGGGGCCTATTTCCGCAAGTGGGACCTAGGCCAGAACGTCACGCTCAACGTCGTGGCCGACAAGCCCGAGCAGCTCGCCGCCAAGGACGAGCATATCGAACTGTACCGCGCGCTGGTGACCGAGGCGCGGCTGGCTTTCGGCGCCAACCACTTCGACCACTATGATTTCCTGCTGGCGCTGACCGACCGCATGGGCGGGATCGGGCTGGAGCATCACCGCTCAAGCGAGAACCAGCTCGAGCCCGATTCGTTCACCGAATGGGACAAGAACGAGTGGGACCGCGGCCTGCTGCCGCACGAATATTCACACAGCTGGTCGGGCAAGTTCCGCCGCCCGGCGCGGCTGTGGACGCCCGACTATCGCCAGCCGATGCAGGGCGATCTGCTGTGGGCCTATGAAGGGCAGGATCAGTTCTGGGGCTGGGTGCTGGGGGTTCGCTCGGGCCTGGTCGGCAAGGAGATGGCGCTGGGCGACCTGGCGAGCGACGCCGGACAGTTCACCCAGTGGCCCGGCCGCGGCTGGCGCTCGGTCGAGGATACCGGGTTCGATCCGGTTTTCGCCGCGCGCAAGCCCAAGCCGAACGCTTCGATCTCCCGCAATGAAGACTATTACACCGAAGGCCTGCTGATCTGGCTCGAGGCCGATCAGATCATCCGCGCCGGGGCCAAGGGCGCCAACAGCATCGACAGCTTCGCACAGTCGTTCTTCGGGATGCGCGAAGGCGACTGGGGCCAGCTGCCTTTCGAGGCCGACGAGATCGTGACCCGGCTCACCGCCATATATCCCTATGATTGGAAGACCTTCATCGACCGCAAGCTCAACCAGCCCGGCCAGCCCGCCCCGGTCGCGGGGATCGAACTGGGCGGTTACCGCCTGGTCTGGAAGGACGAGCCCAACCCCTACGACAAGGCGCGGTTTGGCTACACCAAGGGGCTCTCGCTGTTCCATTCGCTGGGCATGGCGATCGACAAGGACGGCAAGATCACCGGCACCCGCTGGGATGGTCCGGCCTTCAACGCGGGGCTGGTCACGGGCGTAAAGATCATCGCCGTGAGCGGTGAGACCTACGATCAGGACGGGATCAAGAAGGCGATAACCGCCGCCAAGACCGGTGGCACAGCTGCTGACAAGCCGATCGAGCTGACCGTGCAACGCGGCACGAAAGTGATGCAGGTGCAGGTCAATTACCACGACGGGTTGCGCTGGCCCTGGCTGGAGCGCGCCGCCCCAGGCAAGGCGCCGACCGGGCTCGACCTGCTGCTCACCCCGCGCCGGCCAATGCCGAAACCCGCGCCGAAAGTCGCCCCAAAGCCCGCCACCAAATCCGCCACGGGAAGTAAGTGAAACAACGGCGGGGCAAGCTCGGCACGCTACGCGCGGTGCTGGGCAGCAAGGTCGCCCCGCCGCGCTTCATCCTGTTTCTGCTGGTACTGGCCGGGACCTTTGCGGTGCTGCGGCTGGGGCTGCACTACGGCGCAGCGGATTCACTCGTCGTCGGCTTCGATCTCGCCGCCTTCCTGTTCGCCGCCTCGCTCTGGCCCTACCACCGGGACCACAAGGCGGCGGACATGCGGCGCCATGCTGCCGGCAACGACGCCAACCGGACCATGGTGCTGCTGATCACCGGCGTGGTTTCGCTGACCATTCTGGCGGCGATCGTGGCTGAGTTGCCAGCGGCGCAGCACGGCAGCGCCATGGCGATCGCCAAGCTGATCCTCACGCTGCTGCTGGCCTGGCTGTTCACCAATCTCGTGTTCATGCTGCACTATGCCCATATGCATTACGCGCGCAGCAGCGACCCGGATACCGATCTTGGCGGGTTCGAGTTTCCCGGCACGCCGGACCCCGACTACTGGGACTTTTTCTATTTCGCGCTGACCGCCGGGATGAGCTTCGCCGCCTCGGACGTGAACGTGACGCGCGGCGCGGTGCGACACATCGTCGTGCTCCATTGCCTGCTGAGCTTCCTGTTCAACATCGGCGTGCTGGCCTTCAGCATCAATGTGCTGGCCGGCGCCGCCGGCTGACCCGGCCACATACTTAGTCCGAAGGCATCAAGTCCTTCGCCCCGAGGCCAGTATCGACATGGCCCTCGGGATCCGGGTGGATCAGGATCTCGATTCCCGGAAATTCGGCGAGCAGCTTGATCTCGATCTCGTCCATCACCCTATGCGCCTGACGGATCGTCATGTCCGGATCGACCCAGACGTGAAACTGCACGAAATCGCGATTGCCCGAAGTCCGCGTGCGCAAATCATGCACCCCGCGCAGTTCCGGGTGCCGCGCCATCACCTTGATGAAGCGCGCCCGTTTTTCGTCAGGCCATTCCTGATCCATCAGCTGGGTGATCGCCTGCTGCGAGGCGCCCCAGGCGCCCCAACCCAGCCACAGCGCGATGGCGAGGCCGAAGATCGGGTCCGCGCCGGCGATGTGGGCATATTGATCAAGCGCCAGCGCGGCGATCACCGCGAGGTTGAGCAGCAGGTCCGACTGGTAGTGGACATGATCGGTCGAAATCGCGAGGCTGTTTGTCTTGCGGATGACATGGCGCTGCCAGGCCAGCAGCGCGACCGTGGCAGCCATGGCGATGGCGGAAACAAGGATGCCGTCGCCCGCCACCTCGGTCCGCGCTCCGGCGAAGAACTGCCCGACCGCGCGGAAGGCCAGGGTCAGCGCCGAAATCGAGATCAGCACCACCTGGAACATCGCCGCCAGCGCCTCGGCCTTGCCGTGCCCGAAGCGATGCTCGTGATCCTCGGGCTGGGCCGCGACCCACACACCCGCGAGCGTCGCCACGCTGGCGACGAGATCGAGCACGGTATCGGCCAGACTGCCGAGCATCGCGGTCGATCCGGTCGACCAGGCCGCCCAGCCCTTCAGTCCGACCAGCAGCAGCGCGACCGCGATACTGGCAAACGCGGCGCTGCGATTGAGCGCGGCATTGCTGGAAGCTAGAGCATGGCCCTTCATGGATAAAGCAGCGTGCTGGTCCAGCCGCCCTTCGCCCTGCGCACGAACCTGCGGCGCTCATGCAGCCGATGGGCGCGATCCTGCCAGAATTCGATGGCCGTGGGCGCAAGCCGGAACCCAAACCAATGCGCCGGGCGGATTACGTCGCGACCGGCGAACTCGGCCTTGGCGGCTTCGTAGCGGGCCATGAAAGTGCTGCGCGCGTCGAGCGGGGCCGACTGGTCGGAAGCGATCGCGCCGAGCTGCGAATCCCGCGCCCGGCTAGCGAAATAGGCATCGGCCTCAGCCTCGCTCACCCGGCTTAGTGGACCTTCTATGCGAATCTGGCGGCGCAGCGATTTCCAGTGGAACAGCAGCGCGGCGTGAGGATTGCCGAGCAGTTCGCCGCCCTTGCGACTGCGGCTGTTGGTGTAGAACACGAAGCCTTCGGGATCGTACCCTTTGAGCAGCACCATCCGCACTGAAGGCAGGCCGTCCGGCGTGGCTGTGGCCAGCGCCATGGCGTTGGAATCGTTAGGCTCGGCGATCCGCGCCTCGGCATACCAGGCGTCGAAGATGGCGAGCGGGTCGCCATCGGGGATGGCATCGGCGGTAAGTTCGGCTTCCACGGGCTTGTCCTGCGTTATTCTGGGCGCTCCCGCCTGGGCCTGTGCCTGCCCTTGGTCGGGGCCTGCATAGCTGCTTGCACCGCCGGTGGAAAGCACGGCTTGCCCAATGCGCCGCACAGACCTAGCTAGGGGCCATGGCAACAGACCCCTATTCCCTGTTGGGCGTGGCCCGTGGAGCGAGCGAGAAGGACATCAAGTCCGCCTATCGCAAGCTCGCCAAAGAGCTTCATCCCGACCGGAACGCGGACAATCCCAAGGCGGCCGAGCGCTTTTCCGAAGTTGCGGGGGCCTACGACCTGCTCTCCGACGCAGACAAACGCGCGCGCTTCGACCGGGGCGAGATCGATGCAGACGGCAACCCGGCCCACCCTGGCTTTGGCAGCAGGCAGGGCGGCGGTGACTTCGCCGGCGGGCGCAGTTCCGGGGGTTTTGACGGCGCCGAAGGGGTGGACCTCGGCGGTCTCTTCGAAGGGCTGTTCGGCGGGCGCAGTTCCGGCGGAGGCTTTGGTGGCGGAGGCTTTGGCGGGGGCCGGGCGCGCGCGCAGCCACGCGGGGCCAATGTGCAGTACCGGCTGGGCGTCTCGCTGCCCGATGCCGCGGCCCTGTCCAGCCAGCGCATCACGCTCGCGGACGGCAAGACTATCGACCTCAAGCTGCCCGCCGGGGTGGAAGACGGCACGCAAATGCGGCTTTCCGGCAAGGGCGAGGCCGGACCGGGCGGCGCGGGCGATGCGCTGGTGATCATCCAGATCCAGCCGCATGGCTTCTTCCGCCAAGATGGCGAGAACATCCGGCTCGACCTGCCGATTTCGCTCGACGAAGCGGTCGGCGGGGCCAAGGTGAAGGTGCCGACAGTCGAAGGCCCGGTGATGATCACGGTTGCCCCGGGGACCAGTTCGGGCAAGACGCTGCGCCTCAAGGGCAAGGGCATGAGCCGCAAGGACGGTTCGCGCGGCGATCAGCTGGTCACGCTCGAAATTGCCTTGCCCGAAGGCGACGCCGATCTCCTCCGCCGGCTTGAAGGCTGGCGCGATAGCCGTAAGATCAGGGCGAAGCTGGGCGTCTGATCGCCCAGACTGGCGGGGAGGCCATGGAAGAACTGCCGATCGGCGATCCCGCCGAGAATCTCGACCTGACCCCCGAAGGCCGCCGCCGCGCCGCGCTGGACTGGCACGCGCATTTTCACCGTCACATCGGACCCGAGGGTCGCTTCTGGCATTCGAAATTCTTCCGCGTGCTGAAACGGGTCAGCGCGGGCGCCTGGTATGATGGTTCGATCCACGCCGGGAATCTGGCCTATATGGCGATCCTCGCGCTGTTTCCCTTCTTCGTGACGCTGGCCGCGCTGCTCGCCGCGCTGGGCGAGGGCGGACAGCGCGATGCCTCGGCCCATGCCCTGCTCGGCGCGCTTCCGCCGGTGGTGGCAGGCGCACTGGAACCGGTGGCGCGCGATGTCATGGCGGCACGCAGCGGCATGCTGCTGTGGATCGGCGCGCTGGTCGGGCTGTGGACCGTCACCAGCCTGGTCGAAACAATCCGCGATATCCTCCACCGCGCCTATGGCACACCGCGAACCCGCGCCTTCTGGTGGCATCGCCTGCTCTCGACCGGGCTGATCATCGCTTCGATGGTGCTGCTGCTGCTCTCGCTGTTCGTGCAGGTGGCGATCGTCGGGACACAGGCGGCGCTGGAGGCCTGGTTCCCGCGGCTCGATCACCTCCAATTCGAATTGGCACTGACCCGGCTGATCGGCGCGGCCGTGCTTTATGGCTCGCTGTTCTTGCTGTTCGCCGCGCTCACGCCCGAAGCCTATCGCGGCCGGAGCTATCCCAAATGGCCGGGGGCGCTGCTGGTAACCGGGTGGTGGGTGGCGACCGTGCTGCTGCTCCCCGCCACGCTGCGCAACATTTTCGCCTATGACCTGACCTATGGCAGCCTCGCCGGGGCGATGATCGCGCTTTTCTTCTTCTGGCTGGTAGGGCTAGGGGTGGTGGCAGGGGCGGAGCTCAATGCAGCGCTGATCGAATCGCCCGAAGAACGCGACATACTCGGCCAGGCCGATAATCGGGCGCACAAGCGCCAAAATGAGAACAGGAAATCAGACGGATGAGTGGATTGATGCAGGGCAAGCGGGGCCTGATCATGGGGCTGGCGAACGACAAGTCGCTTGCCTGGGGCATCGCCCAGAAGCTGCATGAACATGGCGCCGAATTGGCCTTCTCCTATCAGGGCGAAGCGCTGGAAAAGCGCGTCCGTCCGCTGGCGGAGAGCCTGGGCAGCGATTTCCTGATCGATTGCGACGTTTCCAGCATGGCAACGCTCGACGAGGCCTTCGATCAGCTCAAGGCGCGCTGGCCGACGATCGACTTCGTGGTGCACGCCATCGGCTATTCCGACAAGAGCCAGTTGCGCGGGCGGTATTATGATACCACACTCGATAACTTCCTGATGACAATGAATATTTCCGCCTATTCGCTCGTCGCAGTAACCAAGCGGGCGGCGGCGATGATGCCCGATGGCGGCTCGATCGTGACGCTGACCTACTACGGCGCCGAGAAGGTCATCCCGCATTACAACGTCATGGGCGTGGCCAAGGCAGCGCTGGAAAGCAGCGTGAAGTACCTCGCCAATGATTGTGGCCCGGACAATATCCGGGTCAACGCGCTGTCCGCCGGGCCGATCAGGACCCTGGCCGCCAGCGGGATCGGCGATTTCCGCGAGATCCTGAAGTGGAACGAGGCCAACGCCCCGATGCGCCGCAATATCACGCTCGAAGACGTCGGCGGGGCGGGGCTGTATCTGCTGTCAGACCTCTCCTCCGGGGTGACCGGCGAGGTTCACCATGTCGACGCGGGCTATCACACCATCGGCATGAAGCAGGAAGACGCCCCGGATACCGCGCTGGACTGAGGTTTACTTCCCACTGGTGGCTGTCGGCTGGGCGGCACGTTGCTGGGCTTCGTATTGTAGCTCACGCGCCTCGACGTCGGTCTGGGTTTGGGACGCTTCACTATCGACGGTCGACAGCCGCCGGTCGCGCTCAGCCTGAATCAGCGTGCTGAAGCGGACGTCCGAGGAATCCGCCTTTTCGGCATAGGAGCGGTCGATCAGCTGCTGCATGCAGCCGGTCGCCCCGCCCGGGCCGACCGGCGAGCAGGACAGCGTGCCGGTGCGGCCAACGCGTTCATAGGCGATGACCTTGTTGTTCCAAGCCTCGTTCTGCGGCGAGGCGCTCTGGCGCAGCGGGGCGGGGATGCGAAAACGCTCTCCTTCGTCCTTGCGCGCGCAGACCGTGATCGAGCCGTCGTCGGCAGCCGGACAGGGATCGTCGCCATAGACGATCACCATGTTGACCTTGTCGTCCGGCGCGGACTGAGCCGGGCTCTGGGCCTGAGCCGGCGCAGCGATGACAAGATTTGCGCCCAGCGCGGCGATCAGGGCAATCTTCAGGCGCATCTTCGGCTCTCCGTGACAACTTCCCCGATATAGGGAGCATTACCCGTGAATGATAGCTGAAGCGGCGCGCCCGTCGTTGACCGGGCGCAAGCTTTCAGACGCGCTCGGACAGGCGGATCGCCAGTCGGCACCCGAGCCGGATTGCTCCCGAGAGCAGCGGATAGGCCGGCGCCTGTTCGGCTCCCGCGGCAAGCGCGATTTCGCGATGCGCGCGCTCGTCGCCGCGGAATTCCTCGATCATCGCGCCGAGCTGCGGATCGTCCCCGTCCAGCTCCTCGAGCTGCGCGGTATAGTGCTTGTCGATCTCTTCCTCGATTGCGGCGGTGCAGGCCATCGCTGCCTCAGGCCCGATCAACGCGGTCGCCGCGCCCAGCGCAAAGCCGGCGACGTGCCAGAATGGCTGCAGGGCAGTCGGCCGCACCCCGCGTTCGGCGATCAGCCGGTCGAACTTCTCGCGGTGTCCCGCTTCCTGCCCGGCCATGACGGCAATTTCGGCCGAATGCGGAGCGCGATTGCCCATCACCGCGAGCTGCCCGGCATAGATCCGCACCGCGCCGAATTCCCCGGCCTGATCGACCCGCAGCATGCGTTCCGAACGGCGGTCGCTCATGCCCGGCCCCGGCGCAGCAGCGCGAAGACGCCAAATGCGCCGGCGCTGGAAAAGAAGAAGTTGAACCCGGCCAGCGAGACGCCGAGCAGCGTCCATTGCGCCACATCGCAGCGGATCAGCGGCGCATCCATGATCGCCTTCAGCGGATCGCCGCTCAGGTCGGCAGTACTGGTGCAGGCAGTCAGCCCCTCCCACCAGCCATATTCGACCCCGGCGTGATAGCCACCGATCACGCCCGACGCGAGGATCGCCAGCCCGGCCAGAACGGTGAACAGCCGGGGGACGGCAACGAACGCCGGCAGCACCAGCGCCAGTGCGGCAAAATGGGCATAGCGCTGCCACCAGCACATCTCGCAAGGGTAAAGGCCAAACCCGTATTGCGAGACATAGGCCCCGCCGAGCAGCAGCGCCGGCACGACAAGGGCCAGCAGGCGCGCCTGTTTCAAGGACGGATAAAGCTGCATCATCTACCTCTGGCTCGCGGCGAGAGTGGTGGTGCCGGCGCGGCGCAGGGTTTCCAGCGCGTACCACAGCTGGAAGTCCTTGATCCCCTTGGCCTGGAGCTGCTCGGGCGTCATCTTGAAGCGCGGATCGTCCTGCTTGTCGGTCTCGAGCTGCTTGTCGTCGAGCCCGGCTTCGTTGACCAGATGCCCGCGCAGATCGGATTCGCGGAAAGCGAAGGCGGCGCGGCGGCGTGCATCGGGATCGGAGATCTGCGGCACGCGGATGTCGGGCTCGATCCCGCCCTCCTGCACCGAGCGTCCCGCCGGCGTGTAGTAGCGCGCCGTAGTGAGCTTGACCGCGTGCAGCCGGTCGAGCCGGATCATCGACTGGACACTGCCCTTGCCGAAGCTGCGCTCACCCATGATCAGCGCGCGGTGCTGGTCCTGCAGCGCGCCGGCGACGATCTCGGAGGCCGAGGCCGAACCGGCATCGATCAGCACCACCACCGGCAGGCCGCGCGCGGCATCGCCGGGGAACATGGTCTCGGCGCGGTAATATTCGTTTTCGCTGGCGATCCGCCCGCGCTGCGAAACGATATCGCCCTTGGTCAGGAACAGGTCGGACAGCGCCACTGCCTCGTCCAGCGAACCGCCGGGGTTCTGGCGCAAATCCAGCACCAGCCCGGTCAGCTTGCCCGCCGACTGGCGCTTCATCGCCTGGATTGCGCCATCCACATCCTTGCCGACATCGCGCGAAAATTCGTTGACTGTGATGACGCCAACCGCGCCTTCGAGCTTCCAGGTCACCGGTTCGAGGTCGATAACGCCGCGAGTCACGGTCACATCGAAGGGTTCCTCGCGCCCGGCGCGGAAGATCGTCAGGCGGATCGAGGTTCCGGCTTCGCCGCGCATCTTGGCGACGGCGTCGTCAAGCTCGGTGCCGTAGATCAGCTTGCCGTCGAGATGGGTGATATAGTCGCCGGGCTTGATCCCGACCTTCTCGGCCGGGCTGCCGCGCATAGGCGAGATCACCTTGACCGCGCCGTCGTCACCCACCACCGAGAGGCCGAGGCCCGAATAGCTGCCGTCGATCATCGTATCGAGCCGCTGCAGGCTGGCGCCCTCGAGATAGTCCGAATGCGGATCGAGGCTGGCGAGCATCCCGTCGATCGCGCCCTTGATCAGCTTGTCGTCGTCGGTCGACTCGACATAATCGGCCTTTATCAGCTGGTAGACCGTGAAGAGACGGCCGAACTGCGGCCCGGCGCGGCCTTCTACCACGGCCAGACCCTCGGCCGTCGCCGGGATCAGCGCCACCGCGCTGACTAGCAACGCTGCCTTCGTCCAACCCGCAATGCGCTTGCCCATGAAAGGCCTTTCCCGTGCTGCAATCATCGCGATACTATCGCCCCGCGCAGGTTAACGCCAGATGTCGCTGCAGGGAATGACGTCGAACCGCTCAGACCGGGCTCGCGCCGCTGCTCCTGCCGCCGCGCAGCAGATATTCATGCGTGCCCCGCTGGAGCACATCGCCGACATCGATGATGGCGGTGTTGGCATAGCTGAAACCCGGGCTGAGGCTGCGGTAAAGCCGGTCGAAATCGCGCTCGCCGGTCTGGTGATAGAGGTCGAAAAAGCTCTCGATCACGAAATAGGTCGGCTGCAGGTCGTCGATCACATAGTCGGTGCGCATCACCCGATCGACGTGGAGCATGATCCGGTTGGGCGAGGCCGCCTCGATCGAAAACACCGTCTCGGTCGGCCCGGAGAGAATGCCCGCGCCATAGGCCCGGACATCCTCGCCTTCGAGGATCAGCCCGAACTCCACCGTATACCAATAGAGCGCGCCCAACGCCTTGAGCCGGTTGTAGCGCATCGCCTTCCACCCGGCGCGGCGATATTCCTGCATGTAGTCGGCAAAGACCGGGTCGGTCAGCATCGGGACATGACCGAACACATCGTGGAACACGTCCGGCTCCTGGATGTAATCGAAGGCCTCGCGGCTGCGGATGAAATTGCCCGCCGGAAAGCGGCGGTTGGCGAGGTGCCAGAAGAACACGTGGTCGGGGATCAGCATTGGCACCGGCACCACGCTCCATCCGGTCAGCGCGCCGAGTTCTGCCGAGAGGCGGGCGAATTCCGGAACGCCGTCGCGCGCCAGATCTAGCCGCTCAAGCCCGGCCATGAAGGCGCTCGCCGCGCGGCCCGGCAGCAATGCTGCCTGGCGGGCAAAGAGATCGTCCCAGATGCGATCTTCCTCGGCCGAATAGCTATGCTGGGCCGGCTCGAGCCAGTCCTCGCCAACGTGGGCCGGGCGCTGCGGCGGGGCGGTGAACACTCCGGCACCGGGATCGGGCAGGCGGGCAAAATCGGCTTCGGGCAAGGCGTCACATCCAATGTGGCACATCCAATCTAGTTTCTATTGAAACTGTATCACGCCGGGGCAGGTCGCGCAATGCTGCCGGTTGCTTCGCCCGCCAAGCTGGCGCAGGCTGGCCTGCAAAGGAGCCTGCCATGGGCAAAGCGCTGAAGAAGAAGAAATTCGAGCAGCACTACGAACCGCTCGAGGCGGAACTGGTGGCGATGGCGCGCTGGGTCGCGGCGACCGGCGCGCGGGTGGTGGTGCTGTTCGAGGGACGCGATACCGCCGGCAAGGGCGGGGCGATCCAGGCCGTTGGCCGTCCGCTCAACCCCCGGCAATGCCGCACCGTCGCGCTCGCCAAGCCGAGCGAGCGCGAACAGGGTGAGTGGTATTTCCAGCGTTATGTCGCGCATTTGCCCTCCAAAGGCGAAATCGTGCTGTTCGATCGCAGCTGGTACAATCGGGCCGGGGTCGAAAAAATCATGGGCTATGCCGATGCCGCGCAGGTCGAGGCCTTTCTCAAGGCGGTTCCGACTTTCGAGCAGATGCTGGTCGATGACGGCATCCTGCTGTTCAAATACTGGCTGTCCTGCGATCAGGAGCAACAGGAAGAACGCTTCGCCGAACGGCTGGAGGACCCGCTCAAGCGCTGGAAGCTCTCAGCCATCGATATCGCCGCACGAGAGAAATACGATGACTACACAGCCGCCCGCGAAGCCATGCTGGAGGCGACTCACTCCGATCACGCACCCTGGACACTGGTCGATTTCAACGACCAGCGGTGCGGCCGACTCACGCTCGTTCGCGATCTGCTGGACCGCCTTCCTGATACCAGTATCGACCCGCCAGTGCTCGATCTGGCTCCATTGGCGCGCGAACCGTCCAGGGAAGCCTTCCATGTCCTCCAGCCGATCGCACCCTATGAGCCCGGCTGAGCCACACCGTAGCTTGACTTTGCGCCGTAACTGACGCAATGGCGCGGGCCTTGGGGCGGCCGTGCGTGCCGCCCTGCCAGTTTTTGCACGGCTTTCGGGCCGAATCGGAAAGTTACAGGACAGGTCCATGGCGAAGCCCGCAACCGTCAAAATCCGGCTGGTCTCGACCGCCGACACCGGCTTTTTCTACGTCACGAAGAAGAATCCGCGCAACTCGACCGAGAAGTTCAGCTTCAAGAAGTACGACCCCGTCGTGCGCAAGCATGTCGAGTTCAAGGAAGCCAAGATCAAGTAAGGTTCATTGCGAGTTCAAGGCGGCGGCCCTAAAGCCCGTGCCATGTACCGCCTGAAAAGCCTTTCGATCAAACTCGCAGGCGCCGCCATCAGTGCGGCGCTTGTCGTTTCTGGGCCCGCGCCGGCACAGGCTCCCGCAGCAGCACCCGCCGCGCCCGCACCGTCGGGCGATCTTGCCCGCGCCGTCGCCGCCCTGCGCGCGATCACCACGCTGCGCGCCGATTTCAGCCAGACCGACCGCAACGGCCAGCGCGTGAACGGCGTGCTGACGATGAAGCGCCCGGGCCGGATCCGCTTCCAGTATCAGCAAGGCGTGCCGCTGCTGATCGTCTCAGACGGCAAGGCGCTGACGCTGATCGACTACGAGGTGCGTCAGGTCCAGCGCTGGCCGATCAGCAACAGCCCGCTGGGTGCGCTGCTTGATCCGGGTCGCGACGTTTCACGCTTTGGCCGCCTCCAGCCGACACTCGATCCCAATGTCGTCTCATTCGAAGTGCGCGATACCCGCCATCCGGAATACGGGGTGATCACACTGATCTTCGTGCGCAAGGCCTCGGCCCCGGGCGGGATGGAACTAACTGCCTGGGTGGCGCTCGACTCGCAGAACAAGCGCACCACGATTCGGCTGTCGAATCACCGCTACGGCATCGACGTTCCGGACAACGCGTTCAGGTACAACGACCCGCGCTCGCCCACTCGTCGATGAGGAGCCACAGATCGTCGGCATTCGTGCTGTCCATGCGACTAATTGCGACATCTTTCTCGATCTTGTTCACTTGGCAGACAGCCGAAACCTCCTAAATTGTCTTTCGACAGCACGGACTGAGGCGGGTTTCCCCCCTTTTGCCCTGGCCTCTACAGTGTCCGCGCTGTCTAGCGTGACGAACGCACAAAGGAACCCTCGCCCCAATGCCCCCGGGGTGAGGGTTTTCTTTTTGTTTGGTGGACCGGTGCCGCGCGCAGCCAGTCTTGCTGGACCTGCACAACGCACCTAAAGCCTCCCCATGATCAGCATCGCCACCTGGAACATCAATTCCGTCCGCCTGCGCATGCCGCAGGTCGAGCGTTTCCTGAACGAGCACGCGCCCGACGTGCTGTGCCTGCAGGAAATCAAGACGGTCGAGGAACTCTTCCCGCACGAGGCCTTCGAGGCGCTGGGCTATACCTACCGCGCGGTGCATGGGCAGAAGGGCTATCACGGCGTCGCCACGGTCAGCCGCATCCCCCTGCGCGAAGTATCGCGGAACGATTGGCAGGCCAATGGCGAGGCCCGCCATGTCGGGGTCGAGCTGCTCGGGCCGGGGCAGGGCGTGGTGCTGGAGAACGTCTACATCCCCGCTGGCGGTGACGAGCCCGATCGCACGATCAACCCCAAGTTCGGCCAGAAGCTAGACTTCCTCGAGCGCATGACCCGCTGGGCCGACAAGCTCGACCGCACGACGCTGATCACCGGCGATTTCAACATCGCCCCGCTCGAAAGCGATGTGTGGAACCACAAGCAGCTGCTCAAGGTGGTCAGCCACACCCCGCTCGAGATCGAAACGCTGGCGCGCTTTGGTGACGCGCACGGCTGGGCCGATATCGGCCGCCAGCTGCTCCCCGCACCGGCGCGCTATTACAGCTGGTGGAGCTACCGCGCGAAGGACTGGCGCGAGGGCGATCGCGGGCGGCGGCTTGACCATATCTGGGGCTCGCCCGAAGTGGCGAAGCAGGCCCGGGCGCACCGGGTGATCGAGGAAACCCGCGACTGGGTGCAGTGCTCCGACCATGTCCCGCTGATCACGGAGTTCGATCTTTGAGAGCGACGCGCCGGGTTGCCCTGGCGCTGGACGCCCTGCGCCACGGCTGGCCGATCGAGGTCGATGGCGTGCTGCGCCTGCTCCCGGCGGAAACCGGCTTTGCCCCCGCTGCGAATGCGCCGCGCATGCTGATCTCGGCGGCCCGCGCCGCCACGCTCAAACTTGCCAACCAGCTCGAAGCGGCAGTGCCCGATGCCCCGGTGCTGATCCGCGGCGCCGATCCGTTCGACACCGCCGCCGCCGCCGTGCTGGCCGACCCGGCGCTCGATCTGGCCAGCCCCCTCAAAGGCCCGTTCCTCGCCCTGCATCTCGATCAGCCGGTAGCCTCGCGCACCGCGATGGAGCTGGCGCGGCTGGCCGGGATCCTGCCCGCCTTTCTGGTCGACCCGGACGTCGGCGGGGAAACGCAGCCCGTTTCCAGCGGTGATCTGGCCGAATGGAAGGATGTTCGCCACCTCACCATCGCCAGCCGGGCGCATCTGCCGGTGGCAGCAGCCGATGATGCCGAAATCGTCGCCTTCCGCTCGGCTGATGACATCCGCGAGCATGTTGCGCTGGTGATCGGCTCACCCAACGGCGACCGCCCGCCGCTGGTGCGGCTGCACTCCGAATGCCTGACTGGTGACATCCTCGGCAGCCTCAAATGCGATTGCGGGCCGCAGCTCGATGCCGCGCTTGCCGCGATGGCGGACGAAGCCGCGCAGGGCGGCTGGGGCGTGCTGCTTTATCTGCGGCAGGAAGGGCGCGGGATCGGGCTGATCAACAAGCTGCGCGCCTACCGCCTGCAGGATCAGGGCTTCGACACGGTCGATGCCAACAACCGCTTGGGCCTGCCCACCGAGGCCCGCGATTTTCCAGTGGCGGCGCGGATGCTGGCGCTGCTGGGGGTCTGCGCAATCCGGCTGATGACCAACAACCCGGCCAAGGTCTCGGCATTGGAGGTGCAAGGCGTGACCGTCACCGAACGCGTCCCGCACCAGCTCCCGCCCAACCCGCACAACGCCCGCTACCTCGCGACCAAGCGCGACCGCAGCGGGCATCTGCTATAGGCGCATCAGAACTTCAGCCGCGCCGTTAGCTTGGCATTGAGCGGCTTGCCGGTGGCGATGTTGTTGTCGGTATGGGCGCTGGGGAAATAGCCCGCATCGAACAGGTTCTCGACGTTGAGTTGCAGGGTGACGCGCTCGCTGGCGTTGTAGAAGACTGCGGCGTCGACCCGGGCGAAGCCAGGCAGGTGCACGGCGTTGCTGATCGCGGCGAACTGGCTCGACTGGTGAACAATCCCCAGACCGACCCCGAGCTGTTTGGACACGTCATAGCGTGTCCAGGCCGAGAACTGGTGGCGCGGCAGCTTGTCGAGCCGGGTGCCCGCCTTAGCGGCAGCGGTGGCGGTCCGGATCGTGCCGTCCTGGAAGGCGTAGCCGAGTGTGAGCTGCCATTCCGGGGTAAGGTGACCAACCAGCGAAGTCTCGATCCCGTCGACCCGGCTGGAGCCGGTCAGCACCGGGTTGCCGGTCAGCGGATCATTGGCGCGGGTGTTGAAGCGATCGAGCC
>CANJSX010000034.1 GCA_947477055.1 Sphingomonadaceae bacterium
GGTGTTCTGGGTGCGCGATCCGTGGGTCGCGCCGGTGTGCCTCTCGGTGGCGCTGGTCGCCTGGTTCACCCCGCACCGGATGTGGGAGGGCAAGGCGCTGGAATGGGCCGATGCGGCCGGGCTCGGGGTCTATTCGATGCTCGGCACCGCCAAGGCGCTGGCCTATGGCGTCGCCCCGGTCCCGGCGGTGGTGATGGGGATCGTTACTGGCTGCGTGGGCGGGATCATCCGCGACGTGTTGGCCGGCAGGCCCTCGATCCTGATGCGCCCCGAGCTCTATGTCACGGCGGCCGCACTGGCGGCATCGGTTTGCGCTGGCGCCGACCTGCTCGGCCTCCCCCGTGCGGCCGGATGGACCATCGCCGCGCTGGCAGGGTTCAGCCTGCGCGGCGCGGCGATTCAATGGGGACTGGCGCTGCCGGCTTACGGCCGGACGCGCGAGGGCTGATCAGCCGGCGTCGGCCGGTTGTTCGGCAAGGGCAGCGCGCCCATCGACGGTGACTGCGCGGATCCGGCCATCGCTATCGACCGAACAGGAGAAACTGCGCCCCGCGGCGGTCCGTCCATCGACCTTCCAGCCCTGCCCATCGCGATTGACGGCATCGACCGTATCGACGCGGTTGTTCGAGCGCCCGACTTCGCTGACGCAGCCATTGATCGCGCTGTCGATCCCGCGGCCTTCGCGCCATTCCGGGCGATCATCCTGCCGCTCGCCGTAGCGCGGCGCCGGATCGCGATAATTCTGGTCGGCGCGATAGTCGCGATCGCGGCTGTCGCCGGTGTCGCGGGCAGTGCGATCCTTGCTGGCCTTGCTCGCGGCGCTGGCGATGGCGGCGATCCCTCCGATGATCAGGATGCCGGCGAAAATGTCACCAGCGTCGATGTCGTCGTGATGGCCCCAGCCACCTCGGCCACCCCAGCCTCCGCCCCAGCCGCCACGGCCATTCGCCTCGGCGGTGATCGGAGCCAGAGTCATGGATGCGGCGGCGGCAAGTGCAAGGGCCGAACCCTTGCCAATGGAAATGCACCCCATGTTTGCAAACCCTTGAAGTTACAGCCGGATACATTCCGACTCACACCAAAGCCTAGGCGGCCCAGACTGTCACCAGCCTGAACCGCCCGGCCTTTGTCCACAACCCCGCAACAGTGGCCGGCTTAGAGGCCGCGGATCCCGCTGTAATCGAGGTCGGTCACCCTGCCACGCTCGACCCTGCACTTGAAAGTGCCGCTGTCGTAGCCGCGCAGGCCATCGTTCCAGCCGCGATAGTCGCCGCCCCAGCCACGGCCGTAGCGGTTGTCGCCATCGCGCCAGCCGTGACCCCCGCTGTTCACCGCGATCCGGCCACGAATTTCCCAGCCCCAGCGGGTTTCGCGAACGTCACGGATGTCGGTCACGTCGGCCCGGCCATAGCTGGAGCGCCCGGCGTTGCGTTCTGCGGCGCCGACGCATTGTTCGATCGCGCGGCGCGGGTTGCTGTTTTCGTAGCGGCCGTTGCCGTAGCCACGGTCGTTACCGTAACCCCGGTCATTGCCGTAGTCGCGGTCGTAACCGGAGCGGTCATAGCGGTCGCGGTTGCCGGACGAGGCGGCGATCGCGGCAATCCCGCCGATCACCAGCGCACCGGCGATCACGTCGCCAGCGCTGACGCCGTCATCGTGGCGGCCGTCGCGCGCGAAAGTGGGGGTAGCCGCAGAAACCGCCATCGCGCCGGCGGCGGCGGTGGCGACCATGGCTTTGGTGAGGGTCTTCATGGCATGTCATCCTTGCATCTGCCGGGCGGAAGTGACCGGCTCGAAGCAGGGATTAGGCGATTCGCCGTGAGACGAGGCTGAACCGCCCCGTTAGGCTGCGTTAATCTTTATTGACAGTTTTCTGAACAGAGGCACCAGGAATCGCCAGCCCGGTCCATTGCGCAAAAAAGGCGAAGATATCGGAATTCTCGGCAATCGCCTTGTCGGTGGGCTTGCCCGAGCCATGCCCGGCCCTGGTATCCACCCGGATCAGATGCGGACGCACCCCGGCCCTCGCAGCCTGAAGCGCGGCGGTGTATTTGAAGCTGTGCGCCGGTACCACGCGGTCATCCGTCTCGGCGGTTGTGACCAGTATCGCCGGGTAATCGGCCCCAGCGCGGATGTTATGGTAGGGCGAGTATGACCGCAGGATGCGGTAATCGGCCTCGACCTCGGGCTTGCCGTAGTCGTCCACCCAGGTGCGGCCTTCGGTGAAGCGATCGAAGCGCAGCATGTCCATCACGCCGACTTGCGGATTGGCGGCGGCGAAGAGATCAGGGCGCTGGTTGACCACAGCGCCGACCAGCAACCCGCCGTTCGATCCGCCCTGGATCGCCAGTCCGCCTTGAGGGGTGATGCCTTGGGCGATCAGATATTCGCCCGCAGCGATGAAATCGTCGAACACATTCTGCTTGGCGGCGAGCCGCCCGGCATCGTGCCAGGGTTTGCCATATTCACCCCCGCCGCGCAGATTGGCCAGCGCGAACGCCCCGCCCGCCTCGAGCCAGGCCATGCGTGAGGCCGAGAAGCCGGGCGTGAGCGAGATGTTGAACCCGCCATAGCCATAGAGCAGCGTCGGAACCGCCCTGCCCGCCGCAGCGATCGACCGCTTGCGGATGATGAACAGCGGCACGCGGGTGCCGTCCTTGGAAGGGTAGAAGCGCTGCTCGACCGCATAATCCTCGGGCCGGAAGGTCAGGGCCGGCTGGGCGAAGATCGAAGTCTCTCCGCTCGCCAGGTCCATCCGGAAGATGGTCGAGGGTCGATTGAAGCTGGACAACTGGTAGAAGGTCTCGGGATCGCCGGCGCGGCCCTTGAAGCCGCTGGCCGTGCCGATATCGTTGAGCGCGATTGATTTCGCACCATGCCCTCCCAGATCGTAGAGCAGGGCCCGGCTGGTTGCGTCCTTGAGGTAGGAGACCACCAGCGTGCGCCCGACGATGGTGCCCTCGCTCAGCGTCTCTTCCCGCTGCGGGATCACGTCGATCCACTGCGGCTCGCCTTGCGACAGATCGACCGAGACCATCCGATAGCGCGGTGCGTCCTTGTTGGTGACCAGCCACAGGCGATGCCCGAGCGAATCGACCAGCTTCCAGTCATTGTCGAAGCCGCTGACCAGCAGGCGCGGCTGCCAGCGCGCCTCACCGCGCCGTGACAGGTCGAGCAGGCGCAGCTCATAGCGTTCGTCCGTGCCGTTATAGCTGCGGATCAGCCCGTAGCGGCCGTTCGAGGTGAGAAACAGCTCGTGATAAAGCTCGGGATGGTCCGGCGTCGCATAGATCAGTCGGTCGCGCGTCTGCGGCGTGCCGAGCTGGTGAAAGTAGAGCGCCGAATTGCCGGCCTTGCCGGTGAATTCCTCGCCCAGCTTCGGCTGGGGCATGCGCGAATAGAGGAAGCCCTTGCTCCCCACCCACGAAAGCTGTGTGAACTTGGCCCAGTGCACCTCATCGGGCAGGACCTTGCCGCTGGCGACATCGAGCACCCGCAGCACACGCCAGTCGCTCCCGCCATCCTGCACCGAATAGAGCAGCAGCTGGCCGCCCTGGGACGGCTCCCATTCGTCGAGTGCAGTGGCCGCATCGCTGGCCCAGAGGTTGGGATCGAGCAGCAGTCGCGGCGTACCAGCAAGCCCGTGCCGCACGAACAGCTGCGACTGGTTCTGCAACCCTGAATTGCGCTGGTAGAAATAGCGCCCGCCAGCTTTCACGGGCAGCCCGAACCGCTCGAACGAGAGCAGCTCGCGGATCCGGCGGGCGAACCAGTCACGCTGCGGCAATCCGCCGAGATAGGCATCAGTGACCGCGTTCTCGCGCTTCACCCAGTCCGCCACCTCGGGATCGGTCAGCACGCTGTTCTCGAGCCAGCGATAGGGATCGGCGATGCGGTCGCCAAAGTGGCTCTCGACCACATTGGTCCGGCGAGTTTCGGGGTAGGTCATGGGATTGGTCTGCTGAGCTGCGAGCCGGACAGCGCCAAAGGCCAAGGTAGCGGCAAGTGCGACGCGCACAAAAACGGACATTAGGCACTCTCCAAGGCGGACTCTCGGCCCGGCTCCCGTCACGGTTGCAGTCGTAACTAGCTGCACCCGATTTGGCAATTCGTCCGCTGACGGCACCACTGCTGTGAATCGCCAAGGCTTGTCTTGTAGGATTTGTTTTTGTTTTGTTCCATATGTCCAAATGAGGAACGCAGATGGATTCTCTCCCGAATCATTCGCAATGCAAGTCAGCCGAACGAGTGGCTTTCGAATTGTGGCTACGCACCGGCATGCGCCTCTCACCGGCACAGTTCGAGGCGCTGACCGAGCACAAGTTCAATCCTTACCACGATCAAAGAGACGGTCGATTCACCTTCGCACCTGGAGGTCCGGCTTTGCCACCAAGAGTTCACAGGGCGAGTGCAGCGCCCGCCAGTCGGGCGCAACGGCATCGATCTGATCGGACGACCGACGCCCCAGTCATCGCTAGAACCGAGAGCCGGCAGTCGCACGACGCGACCGTGACTGCCCGCGATGACCCCAAGCCCCGACTGATCCCCGCGTAGTTCTCGCGAAATTCCCGGGTGCGAATTGGTGGCAATGTCGGCCCGGCACTGAACGACCCGATGACACTACAACAGGAGTTTCCCGCACGTCGCACTCAGCGAGCGGGGCAATCGCTGCCATCGCCGACAATATTCTCGACCTGACCGGGCCTGGTGCGCAATTGACCACCGCTCTTGCCGAAGCGCATGTCAATCTGCTCGTCAGCCAGATAAAGCGCGTCGATCCGAACTATCGGCTTGAGACACTGGGCTTTCCCCAGCCTTCGCCGGGCAGATGAATCTGATCCGGCACCTGCGCGTCGAGCGAGCTGTCGCATTCTACCGGACGAGAGGTGAACTGCGGCCTTTGCAGGTGGAAACATTGCGATGATTACAAGACTCAACAGATCGCGCCTACGATGCAGGTGATGCTCTATACAGGGCAGGTCGACTTACAGTTCGCCTGTCGCGTAAAGAAGCTATCGGCAATTATGTTGATCGCGAAGTTCAAAAGTCGCTCCGTGACTTCTTCAATCGCAACCAAATTCCGATTTCGGCAAATGGACCGTTTCGGATCATTGGTCGGGAATATATCTCGACCGGGACAGATAGGACCTATAGGATCCCTGATGCTCGAGTTGGTAGCATCGCATTCGACGTGACTTTGGCTCGAAAGACCCATTCAAGTCCTCAGGTCAGGGGTTTCTTTGCATCCGAATTCCGGCCCGAAGCAGTGATCATCGTTCGACCGACGCAGATTGGCGTAGGAAGCACTTACCACCTGCAACGTACGGAAAAATAAGGCGTGAAACCCTACAAGCCCTACATACCACAAACTCTGAGCGAACTGTGGGACCAACTTGGCAGCATGGTCCTAGGTGCCACTACCTTCGTCGATCGATCTGGGTATTTTCCAGAACGTAGCATCGAAACGGAATTCTTTTCTCTCAACGAAAGCCTGAAGCTCCTTCGACCGAAATTTGGCGAGACGAATTTCGCGACCATGATGGAGCTGTCCGACCGCATGCGCGCCTATTTCGAGTCCGATCCCGAAGATAATTCCGAGGGAGGCCTCAAGGGACGCGAATGTATCTACGCGATGGAAGAGGTCATCCGTTCGGTGCGAAAGCAAGGGCGGAAGTAGTCACGGCGGTCATCCGGACAGGGCATCGACCTGCATGGTCCAGAATGACGAAGGGCGCCAACCTTCCGGCTGGCACCCTTCAGAATTTGCAAGCTAGCACCCGTTTCCGGGGAAGCTATCCTTACTCGGCGTCCTCGCTGAGCACCGGACCCGAATCCTGGCCCTTGGCCGAAACATCGCGGTCGACCAGTTCGATCACGGCGACCGGAGCGGCGTCCGAGGCGCGGATGCCGGCCTTGATGACGCGGGTGTAGCCGCCGCTGCGACCGGCGTAACGCTCGGCCAGCACTTCGAACAGCTTCTTTTCCTGCGCCTCATCGAGCAGCCGGGCATGAGCCAGGCGGCGGTTCGAAAGCCCGCCATGCTTGGCCAGGGTGATCAGCTTTTCGACGTAGGGGCGCAGTTCCTTCGCCTTGGGCGTGGTGGTGAGGATCTGCTCATGCTTGATCAGCGAGGCCGCCATGTTGCGGAGCATCGCGATGCGGTGAGAAGAGGTGCGTTGCAGCTTGCGGCCGCCAACCTTGTGACGCATGGTCCATTCCTTCGTTCGTCTGGGGCCCGTATCAGGTAGCCCGATCCAGGCGGCACTTTGCGGCGGCCGCCGTCACCGTAATGGCAGGGCGCCCGCAGGCGCCCCGCAATCCATCTTACCCAAGCAGCTCTTGTTCGAGCTTCTTGGCCATCTCTTCGATGTTTTCCGGCGGCCAGCCAGGGATGTCCATGCCGAGGCGCAGGCCCATCGAGGAAAGGACTTCCTTGATCTCGTTGAGCGACTTGCGGCCGAAGTTCGGCGTGCGGAGCATCTCGGCCTCGGTCTTCTGGACCAGGTCGCCGATGTAGATGATGTTGTCGTTCTTGAGGCAGTTGGCGCTGCGCACCGACAGCTCAAGCTCGTCCACCTTCTTGAGCAGGTAGCGGTTGAGCTGGTTGGTGTCGCCTTCTTCCGCCGGAGCCGCAGCCATACCGATCATCAGCGAAGCGCCGGTCGGGGCCATGTCCTCGAAGTGGACGAACAGCGCCAGCTGGTCCTGCAGGATGCGCGCGGCGAAGGCCACGGCATCTTCCGGGCTGATGGTGCCGTCGGTCTCGATCGAAAGCGAGAGCTTGTCGAAGTCCAGCTCCTGGCCGATGCGGGCATTGTCGACCTTGTAGGAAACCTGACGCACCGGCGAATAGAGCGAGTCGATCGGGATCAGACCGATCGGCGCATCGACCGGACGGTTCGACACGGCCGGGACATAACCCTTGCCGGTATCCGCGGTCAGCTCCATGTTGAGCGTCGCACCCTCATCAAGGTGGCAGATCACGAGGTCCTTGTTCATGACCTCGATGTCGCCCGTAACGGCGATGTCACCGGCGGTAACTTCGGCCGGACCGGTCGCCGAGAGCTGGAGCCGCTTCGGCCCTTCGCCCTGCATGCGCAGCGCAATCTGCTTCACGTTGAGCACGATGTCAGTCACGTCTTCACGCACGCCGGCCAGCGACGAGAATTCGTGCAGCACGTTTTCCATCTTGATCGAGGTGATCGCGGCACCCTGCAGCGAAGAGAGCAGCACGCGGCGCAGCGCGTTGCCTAGCGTCAGGCCGAAGCCGCGTTCCAGCGGCTCGGCGACGAAGGTGGCGCTGCGCTTGGGATCGTTGCCCTGCTTGATTTCGAGGGCGTTGGGCTTCTTCAGTTCCTGCCAGTTCTTGATATTGACAGTCATGGACGTCCCCTTGGGATGATGTTCTGGCGGGAACGACCGCTTGCCTCAGGCGAGGTGCGCGGCCGATCCGAAATTGCGACAGGCCGGACGGCCCGCCGCGAACGGCAAATCAAACGCGGCGACGCTTGGACGGCCGCACACCATTGTGCGGGATCGGCGTAACGTCGCGGATCGATGTGATGGTGAAACCCACCGCCTGCAGAGCACGCAGGGCGCTTTCACGGCCCGAGCCGGGTCCCTTGACCTCGACTTCGAGCGTGCGCACGCCGTGCTCGGCCGCCTTCTTGCCGGCGTCGTCGGCGGCAACCTGGGCGGCATAGGGAGTCGACTTGCGGCTACCCTTGAAGCCCATCGCGCCGGACGAGGACCAGGCAATCGCATTGCCCTGCGCGTCGGTGATGGTGACCATCGTATTGTTGAAGCTGGCATTCACATGAGCGATGCCGCTGGAGATGTTCTTGCGCTCCCGCTTTTTAAGGCGCTGGGGTTCGCGTGCCATTGTCTTACCTACCTATCTTCTGCTGCCGCTCATCCGGGGAGAGCGGCGGAATGCCGCGGTGCGAAGGATTACTTCTTCTTACCGGCGATGGCCTTGGCCTTGCCCTTGCGGGTGCGGGCATTGGTGTGGGTCCGCTGACCGCGCACCGGCAGGCCCTTGCGATGGCGCAGACCGCGATAGCAGGCCAGGTCCATCAGGCGCTTGATGTTCATCGCGGTCGTGCGGCGCAGATCACCCTCAACGGTGTGATCGGCGTCGATCGCCTCGCGGATGTGCAACACTTCCTGGTCGGACAGATCCTGCACCCGGCGGCTGTGATCGATGCCAATCTTGTCAGCGATCTGCTTCGCCTTATGGGCGCCAATACCGTGAATATAGGTAAGCGCGATGATCACGCGCTTGTTGGTGGGGATGTTTACCCCGGCAATACGAGCCACTTAATTCTCCATGCTCCACAGGGATCGAAGCGAACTTCTTGCCCTATCTCAACGCCTTAACACCCACAGACCGGTCCGAAACGGCAAAAAGTCCGGTTGGCTCGCGCATCGACGCTGGCCTGCCGGACTAACCCGCTCTGTTCGAGTGAATGGCGCGCTTACGGCGATTCGCGCCTAGTGTCAACGCCACATTGACCATGCGCAAAGGCACGCCCGGATCGGATTTCCGGGGCGCCGCTGGCTTTGCTGAATGCACCTATACGCGCGATCGCGAGAAAGGTCAAAATCGGAGCAAATTTAGGGCGCCGCAGCTTCCGGCATCGCTGCCACGCCCCCCGCCTTCGCCACTAGTCCGGCGAACTGTTCGCCCAGCACCTTGTCGACCATGGGGGCGATATCGGCAGGCTTCATGCGCATATAGCCGCCGACCACATAGTCCCAGCTCAGCTTCGTGCCCTCGCCCTCTGGCTTGAGCGTGATCGTCAGCGTCGCGGCCAGCGCCTCGCCCTGGAGCGGGCCGAAGGCGCCGGACATGCGCAGCATCCGGCCGGGCTGGACGTTGACGATCCGGCCGTGCTCGACGCTGCCCATGCGCTGGCCTTCGGGGGCTGGGATCTTCTCGCAGAAACAGCCGGTCGACTGGCTGTCGATGTAGAGGTTAGCGGCATCGCCGGAATAGGTATGTGCCTTCGACCACCAGCCCTGCGGCGCGATCAGTGTGGTCCAGACCTGCGCAGGTGTGGCCGCGACATCGCCCTCGTGATGGATGACAAAGCCGTTGTCGGCCTGTTCGATGACTTCGGCGCGGGCCGGCGTGCTGGCAAGCAGTGCGGCGGCGAGCAGGATCGAGGCGGGGCGCAAGTCGGTTCTCCCGGCATTGTCCCGCCTGACGCGGGGCAGGTCAGCCAGCGATGATCCGCTCGATCGCCGCTGTGACGTGATCCATCTCTGCCATGCCATTGACCCGGCTGACAATCCCGCGCGCATCGTAATAAGGAAGGATCGGCGCGGTTTTGGCGCGGTATTCGGCCATGCGAGTGCGCACCGTCTCCTCGTTGTCGTCGGGACGACGTTTGAATTCGGTGGAACCGCACTTGTCGCAGACGCCCGGCTGGCGCGGCTGCTCGAACTTGTCGTGATAGCCCTTGCCGCAATTGGCGCAGGTGAAGCGACCGGTGATGCGCTCGACCAGCGCATCCTCGTCGACCTCGAGTTCGATCACATGATCGAGCGCGCGGCCCCGCGCGGAGAGGATGGCGTCGAGTGCTTCCGCCTGGGCGGCGGTGCGCGGATAACCGTCGAAGATCGCACCGGCGCCGGCGCCCATGCCGTCCAGCTCTTCGCCGATCAGGGCCGAGACGATCTCGTCGGAAACCAGCTCGCCGCGCTCCATCACCGCCTTGGCCTGCAGGCCGACCGGCGTGCCGGCCTTGACGGCAGCGCGCAGCATGTCGCCGGTGGAAAGCTGGCGCATGCCATGCCGCTCAACGAGCCGCTGCGCCTGCGTGCCCTTGCCCGCGCCCGGAGGCCCCAGCAGGATGATGTTCACGGCACTCTCCCCCTTGTATCCTCAGCGATCCCTCGACCGCCCGGTTAACGCATGCGGCCCTTCAGCTTCGCCTTCTTGATCAGGTCGCCATACTGATGCGCCAGCAAATGCGACTGGATCTGCGTGATCGTATCGACGGTGACGTTGACCACGATCAGCAAGCTGGTGCCCCCCAGGAACATCATGTTCATCCCAGTCTGGGCGATGAAGTATTCCGGGATGACGCAGACGATCGTAATGTAGATCGCACCGATCACGGTGATACGGGTCAGCACATAATCGAGGTAAGTGGCGGTACTCTTGCCCGGACGAATCCCGGGAATGAACCCCCCATTGCGCTTGAGGTTGTCGGCCGTCTCTTCGGGATTGAACACCACTGCGGTGTAGAAGAAGCAGAAGAAGATGATGCCCAGCGCATAGAGCGCCATGTAGAGCGGCTTGCCATGCGCCAGATACTGATTGAGCGTGACAATCACGCCGCCCACCGTCGAATCCGGGCTCACGGAATTGCCGGCAAACTGGGTGATGGTCAGCGGCAGCAGCAGCAGCGAGCTGGCGAAGATCGGCGGAATCACACCCGCGGTGTTGATCTTCAACGGCAGATGGCTGCGATCGGCCTGCATCATCCCGTTCTGGCTGGCACGCTTGGGATACTGGATCAACAGGCGCCGCGTCGCGCGTTCCATGAAGCAGATGAACAGGATGAGCGCAATCAGGAGCACAACCAGCCCGACGATGGTGACGGGGCCAACCGAGCCCGACCGGCCGCCCTCGAACAGGTTTGCCATGAAGGTCGGCATCTGGGCGACAATGCCGGCCATGATGATCAGCGAGGTGCCGTTGCCGATCCCGCGCGAGGTGATCTGTTCGCCCAGCCACAGCAGGAACATCGTCCCGCCGATCAGGCTGATCACCGCGCCGACGCGGAACAACATGCCTGGGTTGACCACTGCCTGCAGTCCGGACGAGGCGGCATAGGCCTCCAGCCCCGAGGCAATGAACCAGCCTTGCACCGCCGTCAGCAGCACGGCGCCATAGCGGGTGTACTGGTTGAGCTTCTTGCGCCCGGTTTCGCCTTCCTTCTTCAGCGCGCCAAGCGCGGGATGAAGCGAGGCAGCGAGCTGCACCACGATCGAGGCAGTGATATAGGGCATCACGCCAAGCGCGATGAGGCTCATGCGCTCAAGGCTGCCGCCCGAGAAGGTGTTGAAGATGTCGAGGATGCCGCCGCGCGTCTGCTCATAGAGCGATTCCAGGATCAGCGGATTGACGCCCGGCAGCGGCACGAAGCTCAAGAAGCGGAAGACGATCAGTGCGCCGACGGTGAACCAGATGCGGTTCTTGAGTTCGGTCGCCTTGGAGAAATTCGCGAGGTTGAGATTGCTCGCAATATTGTCGGTCCGTGAAGCCATCGGAAATGAATGCCTTGCTGAGGGTCCGCTCCGGACCGCTGATCACCCCCATATAGGGATGCTGCGGCGAAGTCCAAACCCCGCAAACGCGCCATCCCCACAGCGTTCTGCGGGGATGGCCGATGCGTTACTTGGCGGCCTTGTTGGCCTCGCGACGTGCGGTCTTCTTTTCGTGCTCGCTCGGCTGGACTTCCGGCAGGGTGACAGTGCCACCAGCCTTTTCGACCGCCTCGCGGGCGCCCTTCGACACGCCGGCCACCGCAAAGCTGGCCTTGGCCGAGAACTCACCCTTGGCGAGCAGGCGCACGCCATCCTTGCCGCCACGGCCCAGACCTGCGGCCTTGAGCGCGGCGTGATCGATCACGACCTTGGCATCGAGCTTGCCGGCGTCGATCGCCTTCTGGACGAGACCGAGGTTCACCTCGGCAAAGTCCTTGGCGAAGATATTGTTGAAGCCGCGCTTCGGGATCCGCATGTGCAGCGGCATCTGGCCGCCTTCGAAGCCGTTGATCGAAACGCCCGAACGCGCTTTGGCGCCCTTCTGGCCGCGCCCGGCAGTCTTGCCCTTGCCCGAGCCGATACCACGGCCAACCCGCATCCGGCCCTTGCGGGCACCGGCATTGTCACGGAGATCGTTAAGTTTCATGTTTTTGCACTCGCTTTCGCTTTAGTCGCGCCAGGGACACCGTATTCGGTGGCCCTATCTGTCAGTTGAAGGGGACACCGAATACGGTGTCCCCGATAGGTCAATCGACCACCGCCACCATATGCGGCAGCTTGGCGATCGCACCGCGTACTTCGGCGGTGTCTTCCAACTCCACCACGCGGTTCATCTTGCCAAGGCCCAGGCCGATCAGAATCTTCTTCTGATGTTCCGGGCGACGGATCGGCGAACCGATCTGCTTGAGCTTGATTTTCGCCATCAGATTTACTCCGTGATCGCTTCCGCGGCAGCTTCCGCTTCCGCGACATTCACGCCGCCACGCCCCAGCAGGTCGGACACCTTCTTGCCGCGACGCTGCGCGACCGACTTCGGCGAAGTCTGGTCAGTCAGCGCGTCGAAGGTGGCGCGGATCATGTTGTAGGGGTTCGATGAACCGACCGACTTGGTCACCACGTCAGCCACGCCCAGGCTCTCGAACACGGCGCGCATCGGGCCGCCGGCGATGATCCCGGTACCGGCCGGAGCCGAACGCAGGTTGACCTTGCCGGCACCGAAACGGCCCTTGCCGTCATGATGCAGGGTGCGACCTTCCTTGAGCGGAACGCGGACCATCTGCTTCTTGGCCGCAGCGGTCGCCTTGGTGATGGCTTCCGGCACTTCGCGAGCCTTGCCGTGGCCGAAGCCGACCCGGCCCTTGCCGTCGCCGACCACGACCAGCGCAGCAAAGCCGAAGCGCTTGCCGCCCTTCACGGTCTTGGAGACGCGGTTGATGTGGACGAGCTTCTCGATCAGCTCCTCGCCGCCTTCGTCGTCCCCGCCACGACCGCGACGTTCGCGATCATTACGGCCACGACTGCGATCACCGCCGCCGCCACGATCGTTTCCGCCACGACCACGACCGCGACCGCGAGCTTCGCGCTGCTCGCCGCCTTCGGGGGCTGCTGCGGCCGTCTCGACGACGACTGCGGCTTCAATGTTGGTTTCGTCAGCCATGCTTAGAACTCCAGCCCGCCTTCGCGGGCGGCTTCAGCCAGCGCCTTGACGCGGCCATGGAACAGGAAACCGCCGCGATCAAACACGACGGCGGTAACGCCAGCCTTCTTGGCGGCTTCGGCCAGCGCAGCGCCAACCTTTGCAGCCGATTCGACAGTGGCGCCGGGCCCTTTCGCGCCCTTCACCAGCGTCGATGCAGAAGCCAGTGTACGGCCTCCCACATCGTCGATGATCTGGGCGTACATGTGGCGGCCCGAACGGTGGACCGAAAGACGAGGCCGGCCGCCGGAATAGGCCTTTAGCGCGGTGCGGACGCGCCGGCGACGGCGGTCGAACAGGGAGAGCTTGGCCATTACTTCTTCTTCCCTTCCTTGCGGAAGATGAACTCGCCGCGGTACCTGATACCCTTGCCCTTGTAAGGCTCGGGCTTGCGCCAACGGCGAATCTCGGCCGCAACCTGGCCGACCTTCTGCTTGTCGATCCCGGAGATCTCGATCGTGGTGTTGTCCGGCGTCTTGATCTCGATGCCTTCCGGCACCGCGAAGTCGACGTCGTGGCTGTAGCCGAGCTGCAACTTCAGGTTCGTGCCCTGGGAATTGGCGCGGTAGCCGACACCGGTGATGTCGAGGATCTTGGTGTAGCCCTGGGTAACCCCGGTGACGAGGTTGTCGACCAGCGTGCGCTGCATGCCCCAGAAGGCCCGCGCCTGCTTGGTGGCGTTCGCCGGCTTCACCAGGATGGAGCCTTCTTCGAGACCATAGCTGATTTCAGCGCGCATGGCCAGCGTCAGGGTGCCCTTGGGACCCTTGACCGACAGCACGCCGTTCTCGATCGAGGCGGATACGCCCGCCGGTACTGAAACCGGCCGTTTGCCGATGCGGCTCATCAGAACACCTCCGCCAGCACTTCGCCACCGACGTTGGCAGCGCGCGCCTCGGCATCCGAGAGCACGCCGCGCGGCGTCGAGACGATGGTGATACCAAGACCGTTGCGGACCACCGGGAGTTCCTTCGAACCCGAGTAGACGCGGCGGCCAGGCTTCGAGACACGGGCAACATGCTTGATCGCAGGTTCGCCCTCGAAATACTTCAGCTCGATGCGCAGCTGCGGATGGATGCCGGTGGCATCCTCCGTGTAGCCACGGATATAGCCTTCACGCTGCAGCACTTCGAGCACGCGGGCGCGCAGCTTCGAAGCCGGCGAGAGGACGGAGTCCTTCTTCGCACGCTGGCCATTGCGGATGCGGGTGAGCATATCACCCAGGGGATCGGTCAGAGCCATCGCTTTTTCCTTACCAGCTCGACTTGGTCACGCCGGGGATCATGCCCTTATTGGCAAGATCACGCAGCTCGATGCGGCACAGGCCGAACTTGCGATAATAGCCGCGCGGGCGGCCGGTGGTGGCGCAACGATTGCGCACCCGGGTGGGGTTCGCATTGCGCGGAATTTCGGCCAGCTTCAGCCGAGCAATCAGGCGCTCGGTTTCGTCGAGCGACTTGTCGCCAGCGACCGCCTTCAGCTTGGCATACTTGCCCGCATACTGCTTCACGAGCTTCTTGCGCCGCTCGTTCTTGTTGATCGAACTCAGTTTCGCCATGGACTTAAGCTCTCTTCTCTAACTCAGGCCGCTTGAGCAGCTTCGGCTTCAGCCGGGAACGGGAAACCGAACAGACGCAGCAGCTCGCGCGCTTCATCGTCGGTGTTGGCAGTGGTGGTGACGATGATGTCCATCCCACGCACCTTCTCGATCTGGTCGTAGCTGATCTCTGGGAAGACGATCTGCTCCTTGAGACCCATCGCGTAATTGCCGCGCCTGTCGAAGCTCTTCGGGTTGAGGCCGCGAAAATCGCGGATGCGGGGCATCGCGACCGTGATCAGGCGATCGAGAAATTCATACATGCGCTCACGCCGCAGGGTAACCTTGCAGCCGATCGGCATGCCTTCGCGCAGCTTGAACTGTGCGATCGACTTCTTCGCCTTGGTGATCACCGGCTTCTGGCCAGCAATCAGCTCCATTTCGGCGGCGGCAGTCTGGACTTTCTTCTTGTCCTGGCTCGCCTCGCCAACACCCATATTGATCGTGATCTTCTCGATCTTGGGGACTTCCATCGCATTCTTGTAGCCGAAGCGCTCGATCATCGCCTGGGCGATGGACTCGTCATAGCGCTGGCGCATGCGGGGGACGTACTTCTCAGCCATCGATTTTCTCCCCGGACTTGACCGCAATGCGGACCTTGTTGCCATCCTTGCCGGTTTCGAAACGGACGCGGGTGGCCTTGCCGGACTTGGGGTCGGCCAGGCCGACCTTGCTGATCGCCATCGGCGCTTCGCGACGGTCGATCCCGCCCTGCGGATTGGTCTGGCTCGGTTTGCGGTGACGCACGGCGACATTCACGCCGGCGACCAGCACTTTGCCCTCTTTGGGGAGGACCTGCAGGACGGTGCCGGAACGGCCCTTGTCCTTGCCCGAACGGACGACGACGCTATCGCCCTTCTTGATCTTCGCGGCACCCATCACAGCACCTCCGGCGCAAGGCTGATGATCTTCATGTAGCCACGGGCACGCAGTTCGCGGACGACCGGGCCGAAGATGCGCGTGCCGATCGGCTCCGCGTTCTTGTTGATCAGCACAGCGGCGTTCGAGTCAAAACGGATCACGCTGCCATCGGTGCGGCGCACTTCCTTGCGGGTACGGACGATCACCGCGCGGTGAACGTCGCCCTTCTTGACGCGAGCACGGGGCTGCGCTTCCTTGATCGACACCACGATGATGTCGCCCACGCCGGCAGTGCGGCGCTTCGACCCGCCCAGCACCTTGATGCACTGGACGCGCTTCGCGCCGCTGTTGTCTGCGACGTCGAGATTGGATTGCATCTGGATCATAGATCCGGTTCCTTCTCACTGGCTTGCCGGGACACTCGTTAACCTTGGCCCGGCAGTTCCAAATCTTGTTGCCTAACTCAGACGTCGGCCTCGACCGCAGCAGTCTTGCCCATCTGGACCCGCTCGATGACCTTCCAGCTCTTCAGCTTGGACATCGGACGGGTTTCCTCGATGCGGACGACCTCACCGGGCTTGCAGGCGTTGTCTTCATCATGCGCGTGATACTTCTTCGAGCGGCGGATGATCTTCCCGTAGAGCGGGTGCTTCACCTTGCGCTCGACCTTGACCACGACGGTCTTGTCGGTCTTGTCGGAAACCACGGTCCCGATCAGGATACGCTTGGGCATCTCGTGGGCTCCTTACTTTGCCGACGTTTTCGCTGCGGACTGGGTACGTTGACCCTGCAGCGTCTTGATACGGGCGATATCGCGGCGCACTTCCTTGATGCGCGCGGGACGCTCGAGCTGGCTGGTCGCCGCCTGAAAGCGCAGGTTGAATGCCTCGCGCCTCAGTTCGGCCAGGTCGCCGGACAGCTGATCGTCCGTCTGGGCACGCAGATCATCGATCTTCTTGGCCATCATACGGCTCCCAGGTGGCTGGTGTCACCCAGGCGGGCGACGACCTTGGTCTTGATCGGCAGCTTCATGGCAGCGCGCTGGAACGCCACCGCCGCGAGCGGACCGGGAACGCCATCGAGTTCGAACAGGATCCGGCCCGGCTTGACGCGGGCAGCCCAGTATTCGATCGCACCCTTGCCCTTGCCCTGACGGACTTCGGCGGGCTTCTTCGTCACCGGCACATCCGGGAAGATGCGGATCCAGAGACGGCCCTGGCGCTTGATGTGGCGCGTGATCGCGCGGCGAGCCGCTTCGATCTGGCGGGCGGTGACACGCTCGGGCTCCATGGCCTTGAGGCCATAGGAACCGAAGTTGAGGTCAGTGCCCCCCTTCGCGTCGCCCTTGATCCGGCCCTTGAAGGCCTTGCGGAACTTGGTTTTTTTCGGTTGCAGCATGGCTTAATTCCTGCGGTCGTCGCGCGCCGGACGCACACCGGTGGTCTGGGCTTCCATCATCAGGCGGTCCTGCGCCATGGGATCGTGGCCAAGGATTTCACCCTTGAAGACCCACACCTTGATGCCAATGACACCATAGGTGGTCAGCGCTTCGGCTTCGGCATAATCGATGTTGGCGCGGAGCGTATGCAGCGGCACACGGCCTTCGCGATACTGTTCGACCCGGGCGATTTCGGCGCCGCCGAGACGGCCGCCGCAAACCACCTTGATGCCTTCGGCACCAAGACGCATGGCCGACTGCATCGCGCGCTTCATCGCGCGGCGGAAGGCGACACGGCGGATCAGCTGATCGGCGATGCCCTGGGCGACGAGCTTGGCATCGATTTCCGGCTTGCGGATCTCGACGATGTTCAGCTTGACGTCGCTGCTGGTCATCTTGGCCAGCTGCGAGCGCAGCTTTTCGATGTCCGCGCCCTTCTTGCCGATGATCACGCCGGGACGCGCCGCATAGATCGAAACGCGGCACAGCTTGGCCGGACGCTCGATCACCACCTTGGAAATCGCGGCCTGCGGCAGCGTTTCCATGACGAACTTGCGGATCTTGAGATCTTCCTCAAGCAGCTTCGCGTAGCCCTTGCCTTCGGCGTACCAGCGGCTGTCCCAGGTCCGGTTGATCTGGAGGCGCAGGCCGATGGGATTGCTCTTGTGACCCATGGTTCAGGCCTCCCCAGCTTCGTCAGAGGTTTCACGGACCACGATGCGGAGCCGGCTGATCGGCTTGAGAATGCGCGTGGACTTGCCACGGCCGCGCGTGTGGAACCGCTTCATGGTGATCGACTTGCCGACGCTCGCTTCGGCGACAACCAAAGCATCGACATCGAGGTTGTGATTGTTTTCCGCGTTGGCGATCGCCGAAGCGAGCACCTTCTTCGCATCAACAGCCATGGCCTTGGTCGAGAAGGAGAGGATGTTCATCGCCTCTTCGACCCGGCGGCCGCGGATCAGGGCCGCAACCAGGTTGAGCTTCTGGGCCGAACCACGGATCGTGGTGCCGACTGACAGGGCTTCTTTTTCACCGACGCGGCGCGGAGATTTTTCCTTGCTCATCAGCGCTTGCCCTTCTTGTCGGCAGCGTGCCCTGGGAACGTGCGCGTGGGCGCAAATTCGCCGAGCTTGTGGCCGACCATGTCTTCGTTGACCGAGACCGGGATGAACTTGTGGCCGTTGTAGACGTTGAACGTCAGGCCGACGAACTGCGGCAGGATCGTCGAACGCCGTGACCAGGTCTTGATCGGACCGGCGCGGTTACCTTGTTCCTGAGCACCCTCGGCCTTCTTCAGCACGTGCAGGTCCACAAACGGGCCTTTCCAGACGGAACGAGCCATTGGCGCTTACCTCTTCTTCTTGGCGTGACGCGAAC
>CANJSX010000035.1 GCA_947477055.1 Sphingomonadaceae bacterium
CGCGCGGTCAGGAAGCGGCGTCCGCAGTGCTTCAGCTTGAGGCCTAGAAACAGCAGCCCCGGAAGGCCGATCAGCGGCGCGACTGACCATTTGGCCCCCAGCGCCAGCCCGAAGCAGATGCACGCGATGGCGAGCCGCCAGCGCCCCTGCGCGGGCCGGGCCACTGCGGCTGCGAACATCCACAGCGCGATCATGAAGAAGCACGCCATCGCCATGTCGAGCATCGCGATCCGGCTCTGGATATACCAGGCAAAGCCGGTGGCGAGCAGGAACATGCCGGACAGCGTCGCCACATAACGCCCGCTCGCCCACCACAGTGCCCGGCCATAGGCGAACAGGCCAAAGGCCCCGAGCAGCGCCGAGGGCAGGCGCCAGACCAGCGGCTTGTCGCCCAGCAGCGCAATCGCTGCAGCGATCAGCTCCTTGCCCAGCAGCGGATGCTCCGGGTTGGCGCTTTTCAGCTCGAGCAGCTTGCGCGCGGCGGGGACGTAATGGACCTCGTCGAAATAGATCCGCGAGGGAATGCCAAGCCGGTACCAGATAAGCGCGAGGAACAGGATCGCGATTCCCGCGCACCACCTGAGCGGGTCCTGATCGGGAAGGCGACGCAGCTGCATGGCCCTGCGATAGCCGAGTGGCCCGCCCGGCGGCAAGGTCATGCTTGCCCCTGACCCTGCGCTTGCCTAAAGCCGCAACACCATGAAACGCACCACCGGACAAGACCGCTCGATCACCAGCAAATGGCGTGCCGCAACCCAGGCCGTGCGCGCCGGCACCTGGCGCAGCGAGCAGGGCGAAACCAGCGAGGCGCTGTTCCTCAGCAGCGGCTACACCTACGACGATGCCGAGACCGTCGCCGCGCGCTTCGCCGGCGAGCAGACCGGCATGGTCTATTCACGCTTCCAGAACCCCACCGTGCAGATGCTGGAAGAGCGCATCGCGGTGATGGAGGGCGCCGAAGCCTGCCGCACCCAGGCGAGCGGCATGGCGGCGATGACCACCGCGCTGCTCTGCCAGCTCTCCGCCGGCGACCACATCGTTGCCGGCCGCGCGGCGTTCGGGTCGTGCCGCTGGATTGTCGACAATCTCTTCCCGCGCTTCGGGATCGAGAAGACCATCGTCGACGCCCGCGACAACACCGCGTGGGAGGCCGCGATCCGGCCCAACACCAAGGTGTTTTTCTTCGAAACCCCGGCCAATCCGACGATGGATATCGTCGATCTCGAATTCGTCTGCGGCCTCGCCCGGTCGCGCGGGATCACCAGCGTGGTCGACAATGCCTTCGCCACTGCAGCTCTGCAGCGCCCGCTCGAATTCGGGGCGGATGTCGTTGCCTATTCGGCGACCAAGCTGATGGAAGGCCAGGGTAGGGTCATGCTCGGGGCGGTCTGCGGTTCGGCCGAGTTCATCAACAATGTGCTGATGCCGTTCCAGCGCAACACCGGGCCGATCGCCGCGCCGTTCAACGCCTGGGTCGTGCTCAAGGGCCTCGAAACGCTGGCGCTGCGTGCTCACAAGCAGAGCGAAAACGCCATGCTGGTCGCCCGCTTCCTCGAAACTCGGGTGCCGCGCATGCTACACCCCGGCCTACCGAGCCACCCGCAGCACGAGATTGCCGCGAAGCAGATGGACGCCTTCGGCAACATCTTCAGCTTCGATCTCGACGGCGGCCGCGCCCAGGCCTTCGCGCTGCTCAACGCGCTCGAGCTGATCGACATCTCGAACAACATCGGCGATTCCAAGAGCCTCGCCTGCCACCCGGCCTCCACCACCCATAACAACATGGGCCCCGAAGGCCGCGCCGAAGCGGGCGTGGGTGACGGGATGGTGCGGCTGAATGTCGGGCTGGAGGATCCGGAGGATGTGATCGAGGATCTCGACCAGGCGCTGCGCAAGGCCGGGGTGTAGCGCGCCTTCGCATCTGCGAAATAGCGCCATTGTCGAGCGGCCGATTCGTCGCTAAATTGCCGGCATGAAGGGTTTCTTCCAGCACGCAGCGATGACCGACGGGATTACCGTCCGGGTCGCGGTCAGTTTCCTGCCCGAGCAATCGCAGGCCGAGGCGGGCAAGTGGTTCTGGGTCTACCATATCCGCATCGAGAACGTTTCCGACCACACCGTGCAGTTGCTGCGCCGCTACTGGAAGATCACCGACGGGCGCGGCATGGTGAACTATGTCGAAGGCGAAGGCGTGGTCGGCGAGCAGCCGGTGCTCCAGCCGGGTCAGAGCCACGATTACGTCTCGGGCTGCCCGCTCGGCACACCGCATGGCTCGATGGAGGGCAATTACACCTTCGGCCGCGACGATGGTGAACTGGTCACGGCGGATATCCCCTTCTTCCCGCTCGCTGCTCCGGCGACGGCGGGCTAGGGCGCTCTGCAGCCCACAACACTTGCCCAAATGCCCCTCTCCCCATAGGGAAGCGCCATGAAGCGCACGCATCTGCCCTTGAACGCCCTGCGCGTGTTTGACGCGGCGGCGCGGCATCTCTCGTTCACTCGCGCCGCAGATGAGCTGGCGGTGACGCCGGCGGCGGTCGGCCAGCAGATCCGCGCGCTGGAGGATCTGCTCGGGGTGGTGCTGTTTCGCCGCACCAGCAAGGGGCTGGAGCTGACCGAAGAGGCCAATGCCGGGCTCGGCCCGCTGCGCACCGGTTTCCTGCATTTCGAGGACGCGGTGCAGGCAATGCAGGCTGGCCAGTCGAGCCATGTCTACACCATCGCCTGCCCGCGCGATTTCTTCGCCGTGTGGCTTGCCCCGCGCCTCGCCGCCTTTCGCGAGGCCAATCCGGAGGTCCGCTTCGTGCTGGTCGATGGCGAGATGACCAACTTTACCGAGGCCAATCTCGATCTCGCGGTGCGCTGGATCGAGGGGCCGGACGATCTTGAAGGCGTGGCGCTGGGCAGCGCCGAACGAGTCACCGTCGGCGCGGGCGACTGGATCGCCTGGCCCGGCGATCCCGCGCCGCAAGGTGAGGACGAAGCCGAACCGCGCTTGTCGGTCGGGGATGCCGGACTGGCGATTGCTGCTGCCGCTGCGGGTATGGGCCGCGCCCGGGTTCCCGCGCAGCTCGCGCAAGGGTGGATCGATCAGGCACGGCTGGCCGAAGCAGGACCGATCGAGCCGTGCCGCCGCGCCTACTGGCTGGTCGCGCCGCTGCCGCAGTGGCGGCAGAAGAAGGTCAGAGCACTGGTCGCCTTCCTGACCGGGAACTGATTAGATACAGTCCCGCCAGGATTGAACCGCAATGCCCTTCCCCGCTGGGGAGGGGCTACTCAGCCGCATCGAAACAGACCTTACTGCCCTTCCGCCAGCAGCTTGTCGGTCTCGGGCGTCGTCCAGTCATGCCCGCCGACCAGCCGCCAGACTTCGCGGCCGTTCGCATCATACAGCACCGAAGTCGGCAGCGTGCCCGTACCGTAATGGAAGGACAGTTCGTTCTCCGGATCGAGCCAGGGCTCGAGCGCCTTGAAACCCTTGCCGGCGAAGAAGGTGGCGGGCTTGTCGGAGCTGCCCATGTCCTGATTGACCGTAAGCACCTTCAGCTTGCCCGAGCTGGCCAACGCATCGAGCATCGGCATTTCGGCGACGCAAGGCGCGCACCAGGTGGCCCAGAGGTTGAGCAGGAACGGCTTGCCCTTCAGGCTGGCGAGCTTGAGCTGCTTGCCGGCCGCGTCCTTCACCGTGATATCGGGCACGGCACTGCCCTTGTGGCTGCGATCGAAGCTGCCGGTTAGCGCCTCGCTGCCGCCGCTTGCCGTAGCGGCCTCGGATGCTTGCGGTTGCGCAGCATCGCCACTTTGCCTATCGCACCCCGCAGCCAGCATGGCGAGGCCGAGGATCACGGGTTTGAGCGAGCGGGACGACAGCAACAGCAGTTCCAATACAATGTGGGGCGGACGCTTTGCCGAAGGGCCGAGCGCGATCATGCGCGAGATAAATGCCTCGATCCCGTTCGACAAGGCATTGTGGCGGCAGGACATCGCGGCGAGCAAGGCGCATGTTGCGATGCTGGGCGCGCAGGGCATCGTTTCTGCCGGAGATGCGACCGAAATCGCCGCCGGGCTGGACAAAGTGGCGGCTGAGTATGAGGCCAATGGGGTGCCCGAGAACTGGGACCTCGAAGACATCCACATGACCACCGAAAGCCGGCTGGCCGAGCTGATCGGCTCCGTCGCCGGGCGGCTCCACACCGCGCGCAGCCGCAACGATCAGGTCGCGACCGATTTCCGCCTGTGGGTGCGTGAGGCTTGCATCCAGGCCGACGCAGCGCTGGGCGCGCTGCAGGTCGCGCTGGTCACCCGCGCGGGCGAGCATGCCGCCAGCATCATGCCCGGCTTCACGCATTTGCAGACCGCTCAGCCGGTCACGCTCGGCCATCACCTCATGGCCTATTACGAAATGGTGGCGCGCGACCGCTCGCGCTTCGCCGATGCCCATACCCGCATGAGCCAGTGCCCGCTCGGTTCGGTGGCGCTGGCCGGAACGGGCTTCCCGATCGACCGCGAGATGACCGCCAAGGCGCTGGACTTCACCGGGCCGACCCGCAACAGCCTCGATGCCGTGTCTGACCGCGATTTTGCGCTCGACTATCTGATGGCCGCCACCCAATGCGCGCTGCATCTTTCGCGGCTTGCCGAGGAATTGATCATCTGGGCGAGCCAGCCGTTCGGCTTCGTCAGCCTGCCCGACAGTCTCTCGACCGGCAGCTCGATCATGCCGCAGAAGAAGAACCCCGACGCGGCCGAGCTGGTCCGCGGCCATTCGGGGCGGATCGCCGGCTGCCTGACCAGTCTGATGATCACCATGAAGGGCCTGCCGCTGGCCTATTCCAAGGACATGCAGGACGACAAGCCGCCGGTGTTCGAGGCTGCGGGCCTGCTGACCCTGTGCCTCGCGGCGATGACCGGGATGGTCGAAGGTGCGACATTCCGCACCGCGCGGATGCGCCAGGCCGCTGAGCTGGGCTATGCCACCGCCACCGATCTGGCCGACTGGCTGGTGCGGCAGGCGAACATTCCCTTCCGTGAGGCCCATCACATCACCGGCAATGCGGTGAAGCTGGCCGAGCAGAAGGGCGTCGCGCTCGACCAGTTGACCATCAAGGACCTCCAGCTGATCGATCCGCGCATTGATGAGCGGGTTTACGCTGCGCTCTCGGTCGAGGCTTCGGTCGCGGCGCGCGCCAGCTATGGCGGAACCGCGCCCGAGCAGGTAAGGCTGCGCATCGCCGAGGCGCGCCTGGCGCTGGGACTGGAGTGATGACTATGCGCGGTGTGGTTGCGATCGGTGCGCTGCTAGCCCTGGGGGCCTGCGGGGTGAAGACCGATCTCAAGCCGATCGCCGGTCAGACGCTGCCCGTCGCGCCCTATGGCCGGGCCGAAAGTCTGACCTCGGCCGAACTGCTGAAGCCTCCGATCCAGACCGCGCCCGAGCGCAGCGTGGAGCTGCGAAAACGGTCCGAAGAACGGACGGACGATCCGTTCGACCTGCCGCCCGAAGGCTGAATTTACCGCAATTCGAAGAGAACCATGGACCATTTTGAACTCAGGAACGGCGTGCTCCACGCCGAAGACGTGCCGCTGACCGCCATTGCCGATGCAGTGGGCACTCCCGTTTACGTCTACTCGCGCGCCACCTTCACCCGCCATGTGCGCGTGTTCAAGGAAGCGCTCGCCGCGCTGCCGAAGGTGCACATCGCCTTTGCGGTGAAGTCGAACCCCAACCTCGCCGTGCTCAAGCTGATGCAGCGCGAGGGACTGGGGGCGGATGTCGTCTCGGGCGGGGAAATGGCCCGCGCGCTGGCCGTCGGCATGCCTGCGGCGGACATTGTTTTCTCCGGCGTCGGCAAGCAGGCGCGCGAGATGATCGCCGGGCTCGAAGCCGGGGTCGGCCAGTTCAATATCGAGAGCGAGGAAGAGGGTTTGGAACTCGCCGTGCTGGCAGAGGAACGCGGGCTGCGCGCGGCCTGCGCGCTGCGGGTCAATCCCGATGTCGATGCGCGGACCCACGCCAAGATCTCGACCGGCAAGGCCGAGAACAAGTTCGGCGTCCCGATCGACCGCGCCTCCGGGATCTACGCCCGACTCGCCACGCTGCCCGGGCTCGATATGCGCGGGGTTGCAGTGCACATCGGCAGCCAGCTGGCGGACCTCGCTCCGCTGGAGGAGGCCTTCATCAAGCTCGGCGAGCTGATCGCCGAGATCCGCGCTTCCGGCTGTTCGGTCACTCATGCCGACCTCGGCGGCGGGCTGGGCGTGCCCTACAAGGCCGGCGATGTCTTCCCCAGCCCGGCGGATTATGGCGCGATGGTCGCCCGGGTGACGAAGGACTGGGGCGTGACGCTTATGTTCGAGCCCGGCCGCGTCATCTCGGGCAATGCCGGGGTGCTGCTGACCCGGGTGATCCGGGTCAAGCGCAGCTCCAACCGCGCGCCCTTCGTGATCGTCGATGCGGCGATGAACGATCTCGCCCGCCCGGCAATGTATGGCGCCTGGCACGATTTCGACGCAGTGCAGCCCACCGGCGAGCGGATGACCGCGCATATCGTCGGACCGATCTGCGAAACCGGCGATACCTTCGCGATGGACCGCGAGATGGACGCGCTGGTGGCCGGCGACCTCGCCGTGTTCCGCACCGCCGGGGCCTATGGCGCGACCATGGCCTCGAGCTACAACAGCCGCGGCTTCGTCGCCGAGGTGATGGTCGATGGCGACAAGTTCGCGGTCGTCGCCGATCGCATCCTGCCCGAAGTGATCACCGCCGCCGAGCGCGTGCCGGACTGGCTGGAATGATCGCGTCACTCCCGCTGTTTCATCGCGTCGCCGGCCAGCCGGTGATCGTGCTGGGCGAGGGGGAGGCGGCAGAGGCGAAGCGGCGGCTGGTCGAGCGGGCCGGTGGGGTGGTCTGTGGTGAGGAGGCCGAAGCGCGGTTGGCCTTTGTGGCGCAGGTTGATCCCGAACTCGTCGTCGAGCGACTGCGCAGGCGCGGCATCCTCGTCAACTGCGTCGACCGGCCCGACCTGTGCGACTTCACCACACCCTCGATCCTCGATCGCTCGCCGGTGCTGCTCGCCATCGGCACCGGCGGGGCTTCGGCGGGTCTGGCCAAGGCGCTGCGGCTGCGGCTGGAGGGATTGCTACCGACCACGCTGGGTGCGCTGGCGGATGCGCTCGGTGCCGCTCGGGGTGCCTTGCGCGCGCGCCTGCCCGATGCCGGAGAACGCCGCCGTGCGCTCGATGCCGCGCTGACTGCGGGTGGGGTGCTCGATCTGCTGGACCCGAATTCTGTGGGCAGGATCGGAGACTGGCTTGATGGAGCGGAAGGCCAGAAGGAGGGCGTCGTCGAGATTCGCCTGCGCTCATCCGATCCCGAAGACGTTACATTACGCGAAGCACGCTGGCTCGGTTCGGCCGACCTCATTGCACATGAAGCTGGGGTGCCCGCCGCTATCCTCGACCGTGCCCGCGCCGATGCTGCGCGTATTCTCATTGCAACCGGAGCTGGAGTCCCGGAATCCGCAGGTCTGGTGGTCGTAATCCGGACCTAGTCCGGCGCGATCATCACATTCAGCCAAGCGGTCGCCACCGGGCGATCGGGGCTGTCCTGCCAGGCTACCGCGCTGACATTGAGCAGCAGCCGACCGGCGCGCTCGACATGCCCCCGCGCAAAACAGCGCACGTCGATGGCGCCGCGCATATATTGCACCGAAATGTTGACCGGCTTGAGCCGCGGCACCGCCCCGCGCAGCGCCAGCTCCTCGCGCGCCGCGGCCAGCGCCGCCATCTCGAGCAGTCCGCCCAGCGCTCCCCCGTGGAAATGCCCGGGCCGACCCAGAACACGCGTAGAAAAGTCACAGCCGAGGATCGGAATGTGACCCTCAAGATGATCGAGCTCGATCCCCATGTTCACTGCATAGGGCGGCAGCGGAATATGCAGCGCGCTCATGCCCACTCCCCGTCCATAGTCATGCCCCGTCCATCACCATGAAGGTCCCGGCGACGCTGGCGATCGGGTCGTCCGGGCTGTCGTCATAGGCGATGCCCCGGACGAAGGCGATCGAGCGCGAGAGGCGATAGCATTCGCCGCGGCCGATCACCTTGCGATGCGGCCGGGCGGCGCGGGCATAGTCGATCCGCAGGTCGATAGTTGCCTGGTGGCCGAAGGTGCCGCGTCGCAGCCACACCGACATCGAGGTCGCCATATCCATCAGGGTGATAATCGGGCCAGAGGCGAGCAGACCGGATTCGGGCACGCCGACCAGGTCTTCCCGCCAGGGCAGGGCCAGCTCGATCCAGTCGTTGCAGTGGCCGTGGTATTGCATCCCCAACCAGCCGGAATGGCCGGCACCCGCCATGAATCGGCCGACCTTCGCCGGGTCGAACGCCATGTTTTGCGGAGTGATATTTGGGTCGGATGGCTCGGCCATGCCGAGTCCCTGCCGCGATAGGTTGCCGATTACAATCTTTTAATTTCGATCTGCGGCCCCCGCCCGCGATCATGTCCGGGCGGGGCAATCGTGCCCGGCACAGCTTGGGGAAGAGCCATGAAATTTCCAAAGATCGACGTTTCGTCACTGCCAGATCTCGATACGCTGACCGGTGTCTTTGGCAGCCTCAAACATGCCCAATCCGCGCTGATGGATGATACGCTGGTAATCCTGATGACCTATATTTACGACGCGTTCGATCCCCGGGGCCTCGTCTGAGACAACGGGCGAGGCGCGACCATGCATATCGGTCCTGACCTGAGCGCGCTGCGGCACGACGATGCGCCGCAGCGCGCCGCCCAAGCGGCGTTGATCGCCGCGGCGCGCGATTGGCGTGCCCGCACGGATGTTGCCGAACTGCAATCCGAACTGGCGGGTTTTTCGGCCTGCCGCTCGATTGCGGAATGCCCGCTGCTTGCGGCCCTGTTCGAGGATGGTAATCCTTCGGCGCGAGCCTTTGTCGATGATTTCAACGCCACCGTGGTGGCCGCGATGACTCGCCACCGGCTGGGTCATGTCGCCATGCGCCATTTCACCGACGGCGCCGTATCTAACATTATGCTGGCCCAGGCGGAGCGAGTCTCGCTGATGCTGGTCGCGCTTGACGGCGCGGCGCTGGCGACTCGGCCTGCCCCGGTCGCGGTAAACTTCTCGCCCGCCGATAGCTGGGATCACATCCTGGCTGGTAGGGCCGAAGCGACGCTGATCGAGGCGCGACCGGCGGGGGCCGCACAAGTCGAGTTTCACTGCCGCGTGGCGCAACTGGTGCCCGGCAAGGTGATTGCGCGCGAGGGTAGTCGCCAGGCGCTCGCGGTAGACCGGGTCGACGGCCGCCTGGTATCGCTGCGACTGGTTCGACGTCACCAACACCCGGGTCCGGCCCGCGAATACGATCTCGCTACCGGTAAGCTGATTCACCAGTCGGCCGGGGACGTGCGTGAAAGCCGGCTGGAGTTCATGGTCTCGCTGGCCGGACGCATGGGCCGGGCCGATGCCGCTCCGCAGCTGGCGGGCATCGCGCTGGAGGACTGGGGCGAAGGGCTGCGCTGGGAAGCGCTGCGCCAGTGCCTCGGGCTCGACACCGCCACCGGCTTCGCCGCGCTTGGCCAGCTCGCTAACCGCGCCGGCGACCCGCTCGCAGAGCCCGCCCGGAGCCTACGCGCCGGGCTGATCACCGCCCACCCGCAACTTCAGGAGCTTGGCTGATGCCTCAGGTCATCCCGGTCGACGACGCACAGGTCGCTACGCTCGACGAATGCGTCGATGCGCTGCGGGCCACCGGTTTCGAGCCGCGCGACGACGAGAGCCTGACCCATGCCGCCGGGCAGTTGCGGCGGCTGGGCAATGACCGGGACTTCCTCGGCGACCTGCTGGTAGAGGAACTCGCCGCCCGTCACCGCGAGTTTGAGCGGCCCGACAATTACGGCCCGCAATGCATTGTCCTCTCCGCTCCCGGCGCGGGCTTCTTCCTGCGGGCCAACATGTGGCCGGCGGCGGAGGACAATATGCTCAAGGCCAGCGGCGGCACGTCCTTCTCGTTCGGCCTGCCGCATGATCACAATTTCAGCTTCCTGACCCTCGGCTACTTCGGTCCCGGTTACTGGAGCGACTACTACACCTTTGATCACGAGGCGGTCGCCGGCTAGAGCGGCGAGCCGGTCGATCTGCACTTTGCCGAACGGTCGCGGCTCGAGGAGGGCAAGATCATGCTCTATCGCGCTCACCGCGACGTCCACCTGCAGCTGCCGGCGGATTCGCTCTCGGTCTCGATCAACATCATGCACACCCACGGGGCGCAGGGCTGGCTCGATCAGTATCGCTTCGATGTGGAGGCGGGCCGGGTCGGCGGCATTGTTAGCCGCGGGGCGAGCGAGGCCTGGCTGCGGATCGCGGTTGGTCTGGGCGGGGATGAGGCGGTGGACCTCGCGCATCGCTTCGCAGTGCGCCATCCCAGCGACCGGATGCGGCTCACCGCGCTCGATGCCCTGGCCTCGATCGCGCCGGACGAGAGTGCTCGCGATGCACTGTGGCGGCGGGCGGAAGGTGCGGGCAGCTTGCTGGTAGCGATGGAAGCAAAAGCGCGGCGCGGGGCGTTGGTGGGTTAGACCGCCCCCCCCGTCAGCGCGTCGATCGCCGCCTGCAGGATCACCGCCGCCGCGGCGGAATCGATCCGGTTGGCGCGCCTCGCGCGGCTCATGTCCTGTTCGATCAACCCGCGTTCGGCGCTGGCGGTGGACCAGCGCTCATCCCACAGCAGGATCGGCAGACCCAGCACGGAGAGGTTGCGGGCATAGGCCCGGCTCGACTGGCTGCGTGGGCCTTCCGAACCGTCCATGTTGATCGGCAGGCCGATGACGATGCCCTGCATCGAGCGTTCGCGGATCAGCTCGGCCAGCGCCACCTTGTCCGCGCCGAACTTGCCGCGCGGCATCGTCTTGCCCGGGCTGGCAAAGCGCCAGCCGGCGTCGCAGAAGGCGGTGCCGATGGTCTGGGTGCCGAGATCGAGCCCGAGCAGTGCTCCGCCCTGCGACAGGGCGGGGCGAAACTCCAGCGCCGAGGTGGTGACTAGGGCTTCCATGCCGCCACCCGCCGAGCGAAATCGGTGCGCAGGTTCGCCCAGAACAGCAGCGCGTCATAGACGTGGTAATTGTTCCCCGGCAGCACATAGGGGCCCATTTCCGGCGGCGCGCCGATCCGCAGCGTGTGGTCGGCGGCGCAGCTCGCGGAGATTACGCCGGGCTTGAGCGTGGCATGCTCGATCGTGCCGTCGGGCATGGCCGTGCCGAGGTTCGCGCTGGCCGGGGCGCTGCCCCCGCTCCGTCCGGTCAGCGGATTGGTGCAGACGAAGGTGCTGCCGGCCAGCGGCTGCCCATCGAGCCCGGGGCGGCGCACCGCAGCGCGAAGCATCATCGCGGTGTCGGCAGGCTCTGCGAAGGAAAGCCAGCTGACGAGGCAGCGGGATTGGTCCGGCGCATCGCAAGCTGGGAGGCCCATCGTCGGCAGATCGTGCGGCACCGAGATCGGCCAGCCAATGGCGTAGACCGCCGCGATCCGGCCCGCGACCGGCTTGCCCGCGACCTTTTCCGTCATAAGACGACGGAGGTGAAACGAGCCCTGGCTGTGGCCGACCAGCACGATCGGCAGATCCTTCGGTGCTTTCGCCACAAAAGCGTCGAAGGCCTGCGCCACGTCGCGATAGGCCAGGTTGAGCGCCTGCTGCGCCTCGGGCTTGTCGGAGAGGAAGGTGCCGAAACTCGCCTGACGATAGCGCGGGGCCCACAGCTGCGGGGCGGCGTTGAAGGCGCTCGCCACCGCGCGGCTCATCATGTCCCCAAACCGCCGCGCATCGGCATCGTCCAGCGGGCCGTTCCAGTGTGCCGGCTTGAGGTAGCTGGTGGGGGGTACGAAGAACACCGCAGCCTGCACCGGCGCGCCGGGCGCGGCGCCTTGCGGCATCCAGCGGGCGGGATCGCGGCTGCCTCGGTCGGGGCGGGACGACCACATCTCCGGCTTGTCATAAGCATCGGCGGCGAGCGGCGGCAGCGCTTCGATCTTGCCGCCCGGCTCGAAGGCGAAGCGGGTGAGTTGCACAGGATAGAAGCTGTAGGCAATCCGCCCGGCAATCGCCAGCACCACCAGAAAAGCGACGACGTAAAGGAACATGCGCGCCATCCGCTCAGTCGATCCCGGTGTCCTGCCGCCGGGCCGACTGGCGTTCGAGCAGGATCTTGATCATCGCCACGATCGGATCGGCCAGCGCCAGGCCCAGAATGCCGAACAGCGCCCCCATGATCAGCTGCGCCCCCATGACCAGCGCCGGGGCCAGGTCGACCGTCTTCTTGGCGACCATCGGCACGATGATGTTGCCGTCCACCGTCTGCACCACGATGTACACCCCGATGCAGAACAGCCCCATGTTAGTGCCGCCGGAAAAGCCGACCAGGATCATGATCAGCCCGGAAATCGGGGCACCGATATTGGGCAGGAAGGCGAGCATCCCGGTCAGCAGGCCCAGCAGCGCGGCCATCGGCACGCCGTAGATCGCCAGCAGCAGCCAGGTGGAAAAGCCTTCGACAGCCATCCCCAGCATGCGCCCCGCGAGCAGCCGGCGGAGCGATTTGCCCATCAGCTCGGCCGTGCCGTGGAAATAGTCGCGGCTGTCGGCCGGGAGCATCCAGGCAAAGCCGCGCCGATACAGCTGCGGTTCGGCCGCGAAATAGATCCCCAGCACCACGATCAGCAGACCGGTGGTGACCCCGCCGATTACCCCGCCGACCGCCCGGGTCAGCTGCGCGACCCCGCCGAGGCCCTCGCGCGCGATGCTCATCACCGCCTCGGGATTGACCTTGAATCCATGGGCCTGCGCTACGGCCAGCGCGCGCATGGTCTGGGTTTCGATCGTCGCCGGCAGCGCGGCGGCCTGTTCGGCGATCTGGCTGCCGGCATAGAGCAGTGTCCAGAGCAGGAAGGCCAGTCCCAGCAGCAGCACCAGCGCAATCCGCCAGCCGCGCCCGATCGGCAGCAGCCGGCCGAGCAGGCGTGCGCCGCCGTCGATCATCGCGGCGAACACCATGCCGCCGAAGATTACCAGCAGCGGTTGTGCCAGCACCACCGCCAGCGCCACCAGACCGGCGATGCCGATCCAGACCATCGCCTTTTTGGCTTCGGTCCGTAGCAGCGGATCGACGATATCGGTCGGCCCGGCGCGGTAGGGTGCGGGTGGGACGTCCTCGGTCTTCTTCCTCACTGCGTTGCGGTCCCCTGTTCGAGCGGCGGGCGCAGGCTGCGCCAGGCACGGCCCGAACGCAAGGCCGACCACCAGGTGAGCGGGTTCCAGCTTTCCGAACCGTCGAAGGAGAAGGTGATGAATTCCGCCCGCCCGCCGACGTCCGAGAGCGGCACCGGTCCGCCCAGGCCCTGCTGGGCCAGGCTGGCGCGGCTATCGGAAGAATTGTCGCGGTTGTCGCCCATCAGGAAGACATGGCCTGCCGGCACGCGGATTTCTCGCATGTTATCCAACTCCTGGTCCTTGAAATCGATGACCACATAGGAGGCGCCATTGGGCAGGGTTTCGCGATAGGATTGCAGTTCGCACACTTCGCGGCCCGATGGGAGGCGGACTTTGGCACTGGCGTATTCATAGGCGCTGCAGGGGTCGTTGGCATCGACCGGAACCTGCACCGGCGGCTCGACCGATTGCGACACCGGCTTGCCATTGAGCACGATCTGGCCGTCCACCACCGCGATCCGGTCGCCCGGCAGAGCGACGACGCGCTTGATATAATCCTCGCGGCTGCCGCGCGGCACCACGATCACCACGTCGCCATATTCGGGCGTGCCCCCGAAGATCCGCCAGCTGCCGCGCGGCAACACATGGAAGCTGGCCGAGGCCCAGTTCCAGCCATAAGGATATTTCGACACCACCAGCCGGTCGCCGACCAGCAACCCCGGGACCATCGAGGCGCTGGGGATGTAAAAGGGCTTGGCGATGAAGCTGTGAAACGCCAGCACCGCCAGCAGCATCAGCGTAAGCCCGCGCAACTCGCCCAGCCAGTCGATCTGTTCCTTGGGCTCGGGGACGCCGTATTCGGTGTCCCCTTCTCCCGGCGCTGACTGAGGGGACACCGAATACGGTGTCCCCGGTCCGTCAATTGTCTTGCTCAAAGGGGCCTCGCTTCGATCACGACGAAGGCCTGCGCCCATGGGTGGTCGTCAGTGAGCGTCAGGTGAACGACCGCCGTGTGTCCGTCCGGCACCAGCAGTTCGAGCCGCGCCGCCGCGCCGCCGGTCAGCTCCAGCGTCGGCGCGCCCGAGCGAGCGTTGACCACGCCGATGTCCCGCATGAACACGCCGGCCTTGAAACCGGTGCCTACCGCCTTGGAAAAGGCCTCCTTGGCGGCGAAACGCTTGGCCAGCGTGCCAGCCTTGGTGAAGGGGCGGCGGGCGGCCTTGGCGCGTTCGATCTCGGTAAAGACCCGCAGTTCGAAGCGCTCGCCCCACCGGTCGAGCGAATTCTGGATCCGTTCGATGTTGCAGAGGTCGGAGCCCATGCCGATGATCATAGGGTGCGTCCTTCGGGACGGGCCTTCGCCTTGCTCAGTCCCTCCTCAGGATGAGCGGGTATGGTTTTACAAACTCCGCTCATCCTGAGGAGCGATTGAGTAGCCGCACAGCGGCGTATCGAAAGCGCGTCTCGAAGGATCACCGCGCCGCGTCCATCAATTCGCGCATCCGCCGCACGCTGGTTTCCAGCCCGCAGAAGATCGCCTCGCCGATCAGGTAGTGCCCGATGTTGAGTTCGGCCAGCTGCGGGATCGCGGCGATCGGCTGGACGTTGTCATAGGTGAGCCCGTGGCCGGCGTGCGGCTCGATGCCGTTCTTGGCGGCGAGCGCGGCCATGTCGGCGATGCGCCGCAGCTCGACCGCGCGCGCTTCGCCTTCGGCATGGGCATATTCGCCGGTATGCAGCTCGACCACCGGTGCGCCGAGCCGCATCGCCGCCTCGATCTGCCGCTCTTCCGGCGCGATGAACAGCGAGACGCGGATCCCGGCATCGCGCAGTGCCGAGATGATCGGGACGAGCCGGTTGTGCTGCCCGGCGGCGTCGAGCCCGCCCTCGGTGGTGCGCTCCTCGCGCCGTTCGGGGACGATGCAGGCGGCGTGCGGCATGTGGCGCAGCGCGATCTCGAGCATTTCGTCGGTCGCCGCCATTTCGAGGTTGAGCGGCAGGTTGGTTGCGGCCTGGATGCGGGCGATGTCTTCGTCGCGGATGTGGCGGCGGTCCTCGCGCAGGTGCGCGGTGATCCCGTCGCCGCCATATTGCGCGATCAGCGCCGCAGCGCGGACCGGATCGGGATGTTCGCCGCCCCCCCTGCTTGTCCAACGCGCGTTGCGGATCGTCGCAACGTGATCGATGTTGACGCCGAGGCGAAGCCGCGCGGGCTGGAGCAGCGCTGACATGATCAGGCCTTGGCCCGGCTGCCCGGCTTGGTTGCCGGGGTCGCCGCCAGTTCGGGCGGGAGCTCGTCAGACGCATAGGTCGGGAAGCTCAGCGCGGTGAGCGCGAAGAAGGGCACGCCGAGATCGACCTCTCCGCCTGAACGGTCGACCAGCGCGACCGCGGCGATCACCTCCCCGCCGGCTTCCTCCACCGCCAGAATCGCCTCGCGACTGGACAGCCCGGTGGTGACGACATCCTCGACCATCAGCAGCTTCTCACCCGGCTCGACAGTGAAGCCGCGGCGCAGCTCGAAGCTGCCGGTCGGGCGCTCGACGAAGATCGCCTCGACCCCCAGTGCACGGCCCATCTCGTGGCCGATGATCACCCCGCCCATCGCCGGCGAGACCACCTTGGTAATCTCCTTTCGAAGCTCGCGCGAGATTCGCGCGGCGAGTGCGGTGGCGAGGCGCGAGGCGCGCATCGGGTCCATCAGCACCCGCGCGCATTGTAGATAGTGCGCCGAGTGCCGCCCGGAGGAGAGCAGGAAATGGCCTTCCAGCAATGCCTTGCTTGCCCGGAACTCGGCCAGAACCTCTTCATCCTGCATGATTTTTCGTTCCCTGTTGCTGCATCGCAGTCGCGCCGAAGCTCCGACGCGCGCCGTTGCTGCCGATATGTCCAAAAAAACCCCCTAGAGGCGCTTGAGGTGCCCCGCAAGCGCGCGTATAGGCGCAGCCAAATCCGGCCTCCCGGCAGGCGGAGGGGGCTCGCATTCTTCCGTCGCGAAAGGAAAGCGAAAGCGTGAAGACGATGAATTTTGGCGAACATGCCCGCGTATTGGGCAAGACGGTCAAGGCTCTGGGCCTGTCGCTGGCACTGCTCGCGGCGCCTCAGGTCCTGGCTCAGGCTCCGGTCGCGACGGCCAGCGAAGCGGCCCCGGTTGCCGCTGCGGCGAGCGATGCCGCCACCCCGGTCGCGGTCTCCAGCCCAGCTGCTGCGGTAGCCGTCGCGCCGGCGATCGATCCGAACGATCCCCACTTCAAGGTTGCCCCGGGTGGCTACACCCCGATGAAGCCGACCCTGGGCAAGGGCATGCCGGTTCCCGGCGGGCTCGACGTGCAGACCCAGTATTCGCCGACCGGCGAGACGGCCAAGCCGTTCCACACCTTCCTGCTCTGGCTTTCAGTGGTCATTGCCGCCGGCGTGCTGGGGCTCCTGCTTTACGTGATGATCCGCTTCCGCAAGAGCGCCAATCCGGTTCCGTCCAAAACCAGCCACAACTCGGTGATCGAGGTGATCTGGACGCTCGTGCCGGTGCTGATTCTCGTCGCCGTCACGGTCCCCTCGATCAGCCTGCTGGCCAAGCAGTTCAAGCCGGCGCCGGAACAGGCGCTGGCGATCAAGGCTACCGGCAACCAGTGGTTCTGGACCTATAGCTATCCCGACAATGGCGGGATCGAGGTAATCTCGAACATGCTGCCGGATGACAAGGCGATTGCCAATGGCGAACCCGCCCAGCTCGCGGCTGACTTCCGCATGGTCGTTCCCGCCGGTGAGCCGATCCGCCTGCAGATCACCGCCGCCGATGTGATCCACGCTTTCGCCGTGCCCTCGCTGTGGTTCAAGCTTGATGCCGTGCCCGGCCGGATCAACGAGAAGGTGCTCTTCATCAACGAGCCAGGCGTTTATTACGGCCAGTGCTCTGAACTGTGCGGCGCGCGCCATGGCTATATGCCGATCGTGGTCGAGGCCCTGCCGCGCGATAAGTTCAACGCCTGGGTGATGACCCAGTCGGGCGGCAAGATCGACGGCACCCCCGAGGCGCCCGCTGCTCCGGCAGCTGAGCCCGCCGCACCCACCGGCGAGGCTGCCGCTCCGGCCCCCGCCGCTTCCGCATCCCCGGCGCCCGCCGCCTGAGCCAAGAGATTCGCACCATGGCCACCACTGCTGAACACTTACAGGCCCCCGAGGCGCATGACCACGACGGGCATGGGCATCACGATCATGATCACAAGCCGGCGTTCTTCGCTCGCTGGTTCATGTCGACCAACCACAAGGACATCGGTACGCTGTACCTGATCTTCGCGATCTTCGCGGGGATCATCGGTGGCGCCATTTCCGGCATGATGCGGCTCGAGTTGGCCCATCCCGGGATCCAGTACCTCGATACCTTCGCCCACTGGTTCGGTGAAACCAACCCGAGCTTCGATCAGACGCTCCATCTGTGGAACGTGCTGATCACTGCGCACGGCCTGATCATGGTGTTCTTCATGGTCATGCCCGCGATCATCGGCGGCTTCGGCAACTGGTTCGTCCCGATCATGATCGGCGCGCCCGACATGGCCTTCCCCCGGATGAACAATATCTCGTTCTGGCTGACCGTGGCGGGCTTCTGCTCGTTGATGGCCTCACCCTTCCTGCCGGGCGGCACGGGCAACGGCGCCGGCATCGGCTGGACCGCCTATGCCCCGCTCTCGACCTCGGGCTCGACCGGGCCGGCGGTCGACTTCGCGATCTTCTCGCTGCACCTTGCCGGTGCGGCCTCGATCATGGGCGCGATCAACTTCATCACCACCATCTTCAACATGCGCGCGCCGGGGATGACCCTGCACAAGATGCCGCTGTTCGTGTGGTCGGTGCTGGTCACTGCCTTCCTGCTGCTGCTGGCGCTGCCGGTGCTGGCCGCGGCGATCACCATGCTGATCACCGATCGCAACTTCGGCACGACCTTCTTCGATGCCGCCGGCGGCGGCGATCCCGTGTTGTTCCAGCACCTGTTCTGGTTCTTCGGC